>NZ_JBXCIW010000005.1:0-332127 GCF_056786335.1 Paenibacillus sp. Y280 | reverse complement strand
AGACTTCATCTTATGGTTGCTCCTCTCTTTGGGTGATGTTGTCTTCGCAAACACCATTCTACCAAAGATCGGGGCACTTTTTTATATTTTTATGTGATGGTACTTTCGTAATTCAGGTTAAAAGGAGCACTTTCACCGAAATAGGGTCAAAAGCGTGAAATTAACGGGAGAAAATCCATCTAAACCTGTTTTTTGCCAAAAAACACTTGAAATAACAGGAGTTTTTCCCGTTCATGCTGACTCAAGAGGGCTCAGCCCCATGAAAGATTGAACCCGAGACTTCAGAAGAACCGGGGATTCCGGGGATTCCGGGGATTCCGCCGCTTCCTGCTTCCTGCTTCCTGCTTCGTGGCTTCGGGAGACTTTCACTTGCCCACATTCTCATGAAGCAAGCAACCTTAGACCTGAATAGAAAAATAGCGGTACAGGAATAGCCCCCTGTACCGCTATTTTTCCATGTCTTCCAACATTCCATTCAAAGCCAGCTATCTCTCCAGCGAGCTTACTACTTTTGGGACAGCCTTATTCTATTTGTTAAACGTAGAAATCATCGCCCAATCTTCATCCGTCAGCTGGTTGATCTGCCACAGGGCAACCCCGCGCAGTCCTAGCTCCTTCGCTAAACGCATTTTTGCCCTAATGCTCTGTACGTTCTCGTACCACATCAGGTGCGACCCTCTTGTATCTGTAAAAGTCACCTTGTTCAAAAAGTATGGCAGTTGCATGACCGATGTTGTGTCCGGTGCCGCGATCCGGCTTTCAACTGCGGTAATGGCCGGCGATCGAAAAAATTCTACTTTGCCATCCGTGCCCGTGGTCCATTGGTTTGCCTGCTTCGATATGCCAAGCATCAGCTTATCCGCCGGAATATACTTAAGCGCATCCCGCGCAGCGTCGCCTACCAGCGTAAGCGGAGCAGACGGCAGTCCGCTTTGTTCATGCGTAAATTCATAAGCCATCAGGACGACTTGATCGGCAAGCTCGCCGATCTGCTTGTAGTCATAGCCAGCATAATAATAGGAAGGCGGCACGACAACCGTTAGCTCAGCATCTCCAAGCTCGGCCTTGATTGCGCGAAGCAGCTCATTAAGCGGCTCTTTATAGGCAGCTGGAACAAGGCCCTCAAAGTCGATAGCAACTCGCTCAAATCCGTACGAAGAATTGGCGATGGCCTCCCCGACTGAAACAGCAAACGCTTGGCGAGCTTCAGCATCCATTACAAAATCGCCAAGCTTTTGAAACGTTGTATTTGCAAAAATCATTAGTGTTTTTGTAGACTTACTGTTCTCTGCCGCAGTAATGGCCTGCTCCCAATCGGCTGGCGGAGTTAGGGCTACCGATGCCTTGCCTGCGCCTTGATAGTCCAGCTTCGCCCAGTCGAAGATGATTTCATCCGCGGAAGCGAAACGCTCATGCTTCTTGTATGGTCCAGATGTCGCATAAAAGGCGGATACGTCAAGCTGATGGCTGGCAGTCTGAAAGCCGGTCATCCGATCGATAATCGACGCTGCCTCGCGGCGCGTTAACGACTTTTTCGGAAGGAATAAGCCTTTATCGTCGCCTTTCATAATAGCGTCGGAGTATGTTCTCAGCACATAAGGAGCGAGCTTTTGGTCAATTTGCCCCACATCGCCAAAGGCAGCTTGCTCGCGTGCCGGAAGCCAGTCTACTTCGAGCCATTGCTTTTTCTCCTCTGCGGTTTTGCCCTGCAGCAGCGCGAAGGCGGTTAATGCCGCTACTTCCTCCCGCTTGATGCTTTGACTTGGATTAAATTTGCCGTCTTTGACAAGCAAGTCCAGCCATCCCGCGTCATAAGCAAGCTTAATCGATCCGTACGACCAACGCTCCTTCGCCACATCCGAAAGTAGCACAGTCTTCTCATTCTCTATTACCGGATTAACCGATTCTACCAGCAGCTTAACGAATGCCTCTCTCGTTAGCTCTGCATTAGGCCGGTAAGTACCGTCCTCATAACCGGATACGACACCAAGAGCGACTAACCGGTAAATCGATTCCGCTGCCCAATCCTTCTCCGGCACATCGCGATATAGTTTCAATTGCGCATCATAAGCAAACGCTTGCAAAGACGTTCCGATCATGAACAGCATCAGGACTCCAATAAGCATCGTCGTTTTTCCCCGTAACTTCAATACATCCCTCTCCCTATTAGAGTAAAGCTATTACTCTATCAATTTAGTCGATAGAATCATATAACATTTTCCACCAAAAGTCCAATAAACCCAACATATGGAACACTCTAATGTGACAATCGCTAAAAAGCCACACGCTCGGAGCTACGTTGTATTTAGTGCAGCAGAATCACCGAACACCACCCTATATTCCGCTTTGAGGCTATTTCTGCTGTACTTTGTGCAACGTAGCTGCTGATTAGAGGTGTCATGTCAGGTTTCTGTTGTACTTTGTGCAACGTAAGCCACGCTCTATGTTCTGCTCTATGCTCTGCTCTATGCTCTGCTCTATGCTCTGCTCTTTGTGCTACATTGCATTTTGAGCAACGGTCAGCCAAATTAACGAAAGCGGCAAAACAAAAAGGACCTCTTTCTTAGCGGTCCTCTTCGTCTATACATCCAATGTGTTATTCGCTTATTGCTGACTGCTGTTAGGCGCTTGGTTCTCGGATTGACTGCCGCCTTTTCTTTGGTTGCCCGATTGTCCACCTCCAGGAGCTTGGTTGTTACCGCCGCCTAGACTGCCATTGCCGCCATGGTTGTGATTCCCGCCATGGCCTCCACCCATGTTGCCGCCTTTGCCTTGGTTCTCGCCTGCACCGCCGCCAAACCCGCCGCCTTTGCCTTGGTTCTCGCCTGCTCCGCCGCCAAACCCGCCGCCTTTGCCTTGGTTCTCGCCTGCACCGCCGCCAAACCCGCCGCCTTTGCCTTGATTCTCGCCTGCGCCGCCGCCAAACCCGCCGCCTTTGCCTTGGTTCTCGCCTGCGCCGCCGCCAATTCCGCCGCCTTTGCCTTGGTTTTCGCCTGCGTCGCCGCCAAGCCCGCCGCCTTTGCCTTGGTTCTCGCCTGCTCCGCCGCCAATTCCGCCGCCTTTGCCTTGGTTCTCGCCTACGCCGCCGCCTGCACCGCCACCTGCGCCGCCGCCTACGCCGCCACCTGCACCACCACCAGCTCCGCCGCCTGTGCCGCCACCAGCTCCGCCGCCTGCGCCACCGCCAGCTCCACCGCCTGCGCCACCACCAGCTCCGCCGCCTGCGCCACCACCAGCTCCGCCGCCTGCGCCACCACCAGCTCCGCCGCCTGCGCCACCACCAGCTCCGCCGCCTGCGCCACCACCAGCTCCGCCACCAGCTCCTGCTCCATTGCCAATTGATCTTGCTTTCATGTTCGACTTCGCTTTACTGCGAGCCTTCATCGAAGCCTTCAATTCTGAATATGAGTAAGTGATTGATTTTAGTGTTTTAACATCCACAGAGCCAGTCGCCTTCAGCCCATGCTTTTTCTGAAAATATTTTACGCCGCGTACAGTAGATGCGCCATAATAGCCATCGATGGGGCCAGAATAACTGCCTAGTGATTTCAGCATGCCTTGGATGACGTAAACATCCGGTCCCTTCGCATTTTTGCCAATTGCATGCCCAGTTTGAGGCATGCTGAACATCAATGTCACGGCTAGCAATACAGCGCCTATGTATCTTGCTGCAAGCCCCACGATCGTATTTCTTTTTGCACCTGATGCCGTTTTCTCATTTTGTTGCATACAAAATACACCATCCTTTTCATTTTTAAAAGCACCACCTTACTATCCCCATCTTTTTATTTTTATTCCAAATTGTTTAACAACAAAAAAACGGATCGCCTATTGCGCTCCGCTGCTCTTTTAAAACGTCCTATTGGAAAATGATTACGCTAATCCGCCTAGCTTGCACGATATTTGTGATGCAGCCGCTTTTACGTTCTGAATCACAATCGGAATCTCCTTCTCGTTGAGCCTATGTATAGGTCCCGCTGCCGATAAGCTTGCTACGATGCGCTGCTGTGGATCAAATATCGGAGCCGCAATCGCAAAAGCATCCGTATCGACCTCTCCTAAAGTAAAGCTATAGCCTGCTTTCCTTATGCTCTGCAGCTCCTGCAGCAGCGTAGGCTTGCTGTCATCTTCCGCAAAATGCTTGCACATCTCTTCAATGATTTTGTCATTTTCAAAAGCGAGCAGCGTTTTTCCAGATGCGCCGGAGTTAAGCGGCAATACTCGGCCATTTTCGATAGAGAGCCTGATCAGCCTTTTGCTCGTCACATTTTCAATGCAAATCGCTTTGGAGCCTGAACGCACGAATAGCACCGTCGTTTCGTTCGTGAGAGCGGTAAGCTCCTCCATCACCGGCCTAGCTATCGTAAGAAGCTCTTTCTCAATTTGCTGCGATAAGCTTCTAGCCAAATCGAATATTCGCAGTCCTAACCCAATTTGTCCTCTGCCCTTGCGCTCAACGAAGCCGTTCTTTATAAGCGTTTGAATAAAACGATATGCCGTGCTGTCCGGGATACCCACCTTCTCAGCAATCTCGCTGACTGTAAGAGTAGCACCCGACTCAGCTAGTACAAACAATATATCGATAGCACGTCCTAATGTTTGAGTCCCATTCATGTTTACACCTCGAAATATAAGCAATAATAGTTGCACGTATGAGATACAGTATATCACACCCGCTGTTCTCCGCGTGCTCTTCGCATTGTTGTTTTTTCGAGCCTAAGCAGAAATGTATTCGTGGATAGAGCCAGCAGCGAAACGAGCAGCGTCCCCCATACCATTTTCGGAACAGAATTTTGATATAAGCCTTCGAATAAAATACCGCCTAATCCGCCGGCATTGATCCAAGCCGCAATCGTTGCTATGCCAATAACGGATACCGAAGCGATGCGGACTCCGCCAATAATAACCGGCAGCGCAAGCGGCAGCTCGATCTTGATGAACATCCTCCAAGCGCCAAACCCCATGCCTTTGGCTGCCTCGATAATAGACGGCTCGATGGATTGAAAACCTGAAATGACGTTCCGCACCAGGATGAGCTGACTATACACGACTAATGCGATAATAGCCGGCTTGCTTCCTAGCCCAACGAGCGGAATGAGCAAAGCGAACATGCCAAGGCTTGGAATAGCATAAATAATGCCTAGTACGGACAATACAGGAACGGAAATCCGACGATGCCTTGCGAGCCAATAGCCAAGCGGAAGCGCGATCAGCAGCGCGATGAGCAGAGAAATAAAAGTGAGATAAATATGCTCAAGCAATGAGGTCAACAAATCATCATAATGGCGGCTAAAATAGTCCAGCATCTAGCGTCACCTGCCATTCTGCAGCTTTAACTGCTCAAGCGTGATCCGGCCTACCAGCTCATGCTCGCTGTTTTCCACAGCCACATACGGCACATTTTGCTGCAGAAGAATTTGAAGCACCGTTTTTAAGCTCTCATTCCGTTGAACGCGGGGGATTTCGTCGCCTACAACACGATCCGCAAGCTCGATCATCCGCTCCTCCGCTCGCATAAGATGCAGCTGCTGAAATAAATTGTCGGATTGAATCAAGCGCGACACGAATGAATTGCTAGGATTAGACATGATTGCAAGCGGGGTATCATACTGCTGAATCGTACCTTCATTCATAACAATCATACGATCTCCAAGCTTCATCGCCTCGTCCACGTCATGTGTCACAAACAGCACCGTTTTACCAAGATCGCGTTGAATTTGTTTAAAATCATCCTGTAGCTTCGTCCGCGTAATCGCATCAATCGCACCAAACGGCTCATCCATTAGCAGTATGGCTGGATCGCCTGCCATCGCCCTTGCAATGCCGACACGCTGCTGCTGACCGCCGGAGAGCTGGCGCGGATACCGCTTTTTATAATTTTCAGGCAGATGCACGAGCTCCATTAGATAGTCGATTCGCTCAGCAGTCCTCTGGCGCTCCCAGCCTAATATGTTAGGGACGGTCGCAATATTCTGCTCAATCGTCAGATGCGGGAATAGCCCTACCTGCTGGATCACATAACCGATGCTTTGCCGCAGCTCCGTTACGGGCAAGCTCCTAATATCGCTGCCGAATACCGAGATGGTGCCTGCGGTTGGCTCAATAATGCGGTTGACCATTTTCAGCAAAGTCGTTTTTCCGCAGCCCGATGCACCTAGTATCGTGACAAAGGAGCCTTGCGGAATAACGAGGCTTGTCTCATTTACAGAAGGCTTCGCTGCCTTTGGGAAAGTTTTGGACACCTGCTTGAATACGATTGCTTCTTTGCTCATGCTTATCAACTCCTGTAGGAAGGGGGTTTCCCCTGATATGGAGAAACCCCACTGCTTCAAAATTTGAATTATTTTTTAATCAAGCCCTGCTCTTCCAAAAATGCTTTCGCAACATCTGCGTATTCTTTTTTGTCGATATCGACTTGCGCGTTCAGCTTTTGTACCGTCGCGTTATCGAGCTTAGCGGACACGTTGTTCAGAACCTTCGCGATTTCCGGGTCTTTCTCGTTAAGCTCGCCGCGAATGACAGGAGCTACGAAGTATGGGGGCCAGAACTTCTTGTCATCTTCCAGAAGCACAAGATCAGGGTTCGTCAAGTCGCCGTCCGTCGTAAAGCCAACCGTTACATCCGCTTCGCCATCCAGCGTTACGCGGTATTTGATGCCGTAATCAAACAGCTTGATGCTTTTGAAATCCATTTTGCCATAGAATGCGTTCAAGCCCTTCAAGCCGTCCTCGCGTTCCTCAAATTCCGGTACAGCAGCCAGGTTAAGCTCAGGAGCAAGCTTTACAAGATCGGAAATTTTGTAGAGATTATATTTTTCAGCAATTTTCTTCGTAGTTACAAGACCTTGCGAGTCATTTGCGTCCGTTGGCTCAAGCCAGATCAGATCAAATTTCTCTTTGTAGCCTTTGGCTACTTCATCGTATACCGTCTTCGCATCGGAATTAGGCGGCAATTCCAACACGTTGATCAGGCCAGTACCTGTATATTCCGGATAAAAGTCGATATCGCCCTTCTTGAGCGCCTCATGCGCAACAAGTGTACCGCCGAGATTAAGCTTGCGATCCACTTTATAGCCTTCATTTTCGAGTGCCAATGCGTACATTTCACCTAAGATCAATGATTCCGTAAAGTTTTTGGAGCCTACCTTCACTTCTGTCTTGCCTGAACCGCCGCTCGATGAGCATGCGCTAATAACGAGCACCGTACTAATGATCAACCCTGCCAAAGCTACTAATCTCTTTTTCATTTGAATAAACCCCTTCCATTATAAACGCTGGTATTTGGTTGCCGCTCTTTCAATTCCTGCAAAGCTAATTTCCGATAAAATCGCCAGCAGCGCCACAGGCAGCGCTCCGACAAGCAGCAAAGAGAAATTGTACATGCCGAGGCCATTAATGATGAACGTTCCAAGCCCGCCGCCTCCGATAAATGCTGCTAATGTCGCACTCGCGATTACTTCTACGGCCGCTGTCTTAATTCCAGACAGCAGCAGGGGAACCGCCAGCGGCAGCTCGATTTTGCGTAAAATCATCCGCTCGCCCATTCCAAGGCCTGATGCGGCTTCAATGATAGCCGGCTCAATCCCTCTAAAGCCCATGTAGGTATTGATCAGAATCGGCGGGCAAGCGAGCAGCGTTAACGCAATAAGCGCAGGTGCGAACCCTGTCCCCATTATCGGCAAAATAATGATAAGTACAGCCAGGCTGGGAATGACTCGCAAGGAGTTGAACAGACCCATAATCGGCCCGGTCAACCACTCTTTCTTCGCGCACAGTAAGCCAAGCGGAACGCATATGACGATCGCGATAAGGAGAGCGTAGAGGCTGATGGTCAAATGAACCTTGACTGCTTCCAGAAACCTGTCGCTATTGGTTATCACATATTCGTAGGCACCGAGGAAAGCATCCACCATCTATTTCCCCTCCTCCTTTCCAATTTAATTATCATATACTAATAATGTGTTACCATTATTATTATTCGATATATCCTATTATGTCAATCGGATTTATTTATTTATATCGTTTGCAAGCAGAATTAGCGTGTTCAGCAGCACATTTGCGCCTGCTTCGCAGTCATCCGGGCTGCTCCATTCAAGCGGATGATGGCTGATCCCATCTCGGGAACGAACCAGAATCAGGCCGATATCTGTCAGCTCATTCATGGCCACCGTATCATGACCCGCACCGCAAACCATATAAGTGTCAGTCAAACCCACACTCGCGCAGCTATTTGCAATGGCTTCCACAATGCGCTTCGAAGATTGCACAGGCTGGGCGCCGTCAATCGTACGGATGGATACGGTTAAGCCTCTCGCTTCGGCTGAGCGTTCAAGTGCAGACGCAATCGCAAGCTCCATTTGCCGAAGCTGTTCCGCTGCTTCATGCCGCATATCGACGGTGAAGATGACCTCGCCTGGTATGACGTTGACAGCTCCAGGAGCAAGCTTCAACGTACCTGCCGTTGCGACCCCGCCCCGCTTAATCGCAATTTGCTCAATCGCAAGCAGCGCCTCGGCTGCTGCGATGAGCGGGTCTTGGCGCAGCTTCATAGGCGTTGTTCCCGCATGATCAGCCCGTCCGCGCATGCTCACCTCAAGCCAGCTGTGACCATAAATAGCCGTCGCTATCGCTACGGCTTCACCCAACTCCTCCAGCACGCGGCCTTGCTCAATATGCAGCTCAACATACGCTTTGACTGCATCCCGGCTGCGGCTGGCATGGGCTGCATGATCCGGATTCAGATCAGCGTATTCCATCGCTTCTCGAAGCGTAGTGCCGGCAGAATCGGCCAGCTCCAGCCAATTCTCGTTCCAAGCGCCTGCCATCGCCCGGCTGCCCATATAGCCGGCGCCAAAGCGAACCCCCTCTTCGTCCGTAAAGCAAATGACCTCTAAAGGCCTATCATGTTTCACGCCTTGCTCCTTGATGGATCGAAGCGCCTCAATGCCGCCAAGCACGCCCAGCGCACCGTCGAATAAGCCAGCATGAATGACCGTGTCAATGTGCGAGCCGGTCGCAATCGCTCCTGCGCCTTGCCGCTCGCCCTCCAGCCGTCCGATAAGATTGCCCGCTTCGTCTTGTCTGACGGCGAGTCCCGCTTCCTCCATCAATCGAATAATAAATTGTCTCGCTATTAATTCCGCGTTGCTGAGCGAGAGCCGCGTCACACCGCCATTTGGGTCTGCTCCGATTTTGCCAAGCTCCTGAATCGTTTCCCACAGCCGTCCGCCGTTGATATACGCACTTCCAGGCTCAACCATTCCGCCACCCGCTTAAATCTGCAGCATCAGCCAGCAGCAAAGCCGCGGCCAAAGCCTGCGTACCTGCCGCAACATCCTCATAATCGGTCCATTCCTCCGGACAATGGCTTCGGCCGCCTTTGCTCGGAACAAAAATCATCCCAATCGGCGCAATGGCAGCGAGCTGATTGGCATCATGTCCCGCTCCGCTTGCCAAAGTGATCGCCGGTGCTGCCGAAGCGCATGCTTGAAGCACCAGTTTCAGCACTTGTTCCTTAACGATGACCGCATTTGATTTCGACAACGTCTCAAGCGACAAGCGCAGTCCGCGCCTGGCTGCAATTTCAGATGCTTCCACTGCAAAGGCGGCATATAACGCGTCCGATATCGTTCGGTCAAGCGAACGAATTTCAAGGTCAAATCGAACAAGTCCCGGCACGACATTTGAAGCGTTGGGCTCATTCGTCACTTTGCCGATCGTACCTACCGCATCCTTCGCATAGCTCAGGCAATGACGTTCAAAGGCAGCCCCGATTTCACAAAAGCCTGCCAACGCGTCGCTCCGAAGCGACATTGGCGTCGTACCCGCATGGTTCGGCGCACCTGTTATCTTGACGCGGGAACGTTGAATCCCTACTATGCCAAGCACAGCGCCAAGGCGATGCCCCGATTGCTCTAGTACGGGCCCTTGCTCGATATGCAGCTCCAGATAAAGCGCAACATCACCTGGCTTTCTCGATTGCTTGACCAGCTGGCCCACATCTCCGCCCTGCCTGTTAATCGCATCGCCAAGCTTGAGGCCGCTGTCATCTTGAAGCTCCAGCATTGCCTCCGTCAAATTGCCGACCATCCCCCGGCTGCCTGCCGTCGAGATGCCGAACTCGCTCGGCTCCTCTGCCGTGAAGTCCACAATTTGAAGGGAGTGGCGAAGCTGCTTGCCTGATTCCTGCAGCAGTCGCGCAATTTCGATGCCGGCAAGCACGCCGATCGTCCCGTCAAAGCGGCCGCCGCCCGTAACGGTATCGGTATGGGAACCAATCATAATAGGGGGCAGCGTGAGGTCGCTTCCAGGCAAGCTTCCAATCAAGTTGGAAGCTGCGTCAATAGAGACTGCCAGCCCTGATTCCTTCATGAGCTCGGAAAGCCATCGCCTTCCGTCATCATAATCCGAAGTAAACGGGCGCCTTGTCCAGCCCGGCTTGGACATGTCGCGATATGTAGACAGCTGTTCGACATTAGCCTGAAGCCGGGCCGCACTAGGTACCAGTTGATGAATAAGGCTCTCCATCCCTTCCTCTCCTTTCTTAGTTAATGGCTTAAACGGCATGCTCGGCTCTTATGAATTTCCCATGACCCGCTTCGCCGACCACAGCTCCGTCTTCATATACAACCGTTCCTCTAACGATAGTGTGCGACACTTTTCCTTGCAGCTCCATGCCGTTATAAGCGCTCCAGCCTGCGCTGGAATGCAGCTCGCGTTCATCCAGCGTCCAAGAAACGGATGGATCGATGATGACAAGATCAGCGTCATAGCCCTCCGACAGCCTTCCTTTGCGATGGCCTAGCCCAAAGACGTCAGCAGGCCTCTGGCATAGCAGCCTAACCAAGTCCGTCAGCGCGAGCTTGCCCTTGGCAAACCCTTCGCTATATATAATAGGAAGCAGATGCTCCACTCCGGGCGCGCCGGAAGCGTTATTGAAAATATCAGCATCCGATTTGCGAGCGATAAGCCACGGGGCGTGATCGGATGTGATCATATCGATTGCTCCTTTTTTCGCTAAATCCCATAAGCCGTCCTTATCCTGCTTCGTGCGCAGCGGCGGATTGATCTTCCCCTTCGCCTTCAGACGGGGCATGTCATCCTCGCTTAGCGTCAAATAATGCGTGCATGTTTCAGCGGTGATCTTAGCTCCAAGCGAGCGGAAATAGTCAGCCAGCTGAAAAATTCGCGGATAGGTGCAATGATATAAATGCAATTTAACGCCTGTTTCATAAGCAAGCTCCATTGCCGTCAAAGCGGCCACCGATTCGCTTACCTTCGGCCTGCTCCAGCCATGCGCACGTGGATCGAGTCCCTCTGAGCGGTATTTGTCGATATACCTATGCACAATTTCATCGTTTTCCGCATGTACGCCTACCGGACAGCCCGTTTCAGCAATGACTGCAAACGAGTCGAGCAGCTGGCCGTCATCGATGCGCGGAAACCGAAAGGAGTCGGTATTGAACATCGACACCTTGAATCCGCAGGCACCCGCTTGCGCAAGCTGGCGGATATGCTCGTAGCCTTCTTCCTTATGGATCGTAACGAGCATCGCCATATCAACAATTGATTGCTGCTCAAGCTGCTGCTTTTTTTGCTCGAACGCTTCCAGCGTACAGATCATCCCCGTCGCATCGTAAGGCATTTCTATAATGGTCGTTACGCCTCCCGCTGCTGCAGACTTGCTGGCTGTATGGAACCCCTCATCCAATGAGCTGTAGCAATGGACGTGTGCGTCGACTGCACCAGGCAGCACGAAGCTGCCTTCTGCGTGAACGACTTTTGCGGC
Organism: Paenibacillus sp. Y280; assembly: GCF_056786335.1. NCBI lineage: Bacteria > Bacillati > Bacillota > Bacilli > Caryophanales > Paenibacillaceae > Paenibacillus > Paenibacillus sp. Y280. The sequence goes on along the minus strand of NZ_JBXCIW010000005.1, from coordinate 320,340 downwards.
TGACCGATCGGCTTCCTCTATCTGGCCTATGGTAACGATTCGGCCGTCCTTAATACCGATTGCCGAATCATATCTTACACCCTCCGGAAGCACGATGTTTCCGATTACAACAAGATCATAGAACTTGCTCATAGCACCCCTCCTTCTATGCGAATCCCTCTGCGGATGAGCTCATACACGGTGCCTATGTCGGGAGTGAGCGGCCGATCCGCTGTCAAAGCAGGGACAATACCGCGAATTTGCGCATAAACAGCAGCCGAGCCTCGGCCTAATTCGGCTTGAGATCCCCGCAAGTCTATCGCTTGGGCGGCGTGCAGCGCTTCTATTCCGAGTATGTAGGTTAAACGTTCGATAATATCTGCCGTCTTGCGTATAACGAGCGGCGTATTGTTCGCATGATCCTCCATATCGCCGGAAAGCGAGAAATAATCGACTGATACCGGATTAGTCAACAAACGAATTTCCGCGTCAAGCGACGTATAGGTTTTCTGAAGCGTACCGAAGGCGATTGTCTCTGAATTCGGGGCAAGAAACCGCTCCAGACCAGTGAAAGAAGGCGTGCCGAGCTTAATCGAGCGGTAGCATGATATTTTCGATAAATGGCTTAATGCAATGCCAACCATCTCAAACGCTACTGTCCATGTGGTCACGTCGAAGTTAGAGGAAGGAACGACTCTTCTCTCCTCAATAAGGACACATGGATTATCATCAGAGCTGTTCAATTGAATCTTCAGCAGCTTCAAGGCATGATCAAGCGCATCACGGGCCGCGCCATGCACTTGGCAAGCACTGCGAAAGCTAAGCGGATCTTGAATCTTATCGCTTTGATCCATGCTCACAAGCGCTCCGCCGCGCAAGCAGCTTCTGACATTAGCAGCGCTTTCAGCGCTCCCCTCGAATGGCCTTACTGCGAACAAAGCCTCATCAAACGGACTTGTGCAGCCTTGCAGCGCTTCGAGCGATAAAGCAAACACGGCGTCGGCTGTCTCCAGCAGCCTTAAAGCCGCGGCAGCCGTTAAAGCTCCTGTTCCTGCGGACAACGCATTGGAGCTTACTATCGCTAGCGCATCCTTTGGCCCTAGCTTCACCGGAACGAATCCCGCAGCCTGCAATGCTGTCTTAGCAGCTACGACTTGCCCTTCGTATGTGACACTTCCTTCGCCGATAATAGCTAAGCCGATATGGGACAACACCGAAATATCGCCAGCGCCTATGGAACCGCGGAGCGGCAAGATCGGATGAATGCACGCATTGAGCAAATCCCGATACATGAGCACAATCGCCGGCTGTACGCCCGTGCAGCCCATAAGCAGCGTATTCAGACGGGCGACTAGCACCGCCCTCACCTGCTGCTCGGAGGCAGCAGGCTCTACAGCAGCGGAATGCGAATAGATGAGATTTCGGTTAAAGGCTTCATACATCTCGGCAGTAATTTCGCGATCCTTGTTCTGCCCGACCCCGCGGTTAAGCCCGTAGATCGGAACGCCTTCAGCGGCAAGCTCATGAATCAATCGATGCGCGTCCTCTACCCGTTTCATGGCTTCCTCCGATAGCTCAACCCGATAACCGTCAACCGCTATTTGCTCAAGCTCATGAAGAGAGAGGGAATGTCCATCGAGCGTAACTACTCGTTCGTTCGGTATCTGCTGACTATATAGTCCAGCATCATCTATTTTGTCATTCATGAAAGACACCTTCTTATAGTCGCAATCAATTAGGAATGTACGAATTACAAAATGCCCTTCAAGCCGTACTCGGCAAGCGGTATGCCAAGCGCCTTCTCTACCTCTGGGTATACAGTCGGGTCCTTCACGCTGGAGCTAAGCGGAACATGCTGCTTGTCGATTGCAAGAAGCGACACCTCCATGCCTTCCTTCACGCCGCCCACGCTGATTGGCAGTCCGGTAGCCGTTTCAAATGTCGTAATGACATCCGGATAAGTCGTCAAGCGATTGCCATCCGCATCATCTACCGCCATATATTCGTTCATAACATGCAGCGTAAGCTGACCGCCTGCACCGTCTTCCATCGTAATCGTGCCAATATCGAAGGCGCCTGAATAATGTACGTCCTTCTTCAGCACGATACCTCTGCCGATCATTCGGCCGTTTGTTTTTTGGCACACCGTTTCCATTATCGCTTCAGCTCCAATGGCCTCTGCCTCAATCATTGCGTACCCAAGCTCAAGCGCTATCGAGATGCCGCCGATCGCGGCGTGCTCTTTCACATAAGATGCCGGAATCGGGTGGCGCGCCGAGGCAATGAAGCCGCCTGACATATCGGATGCCGTCCGCAAAATGTTAGACGTTTTGGCAGGCGTGCCTTTGACGACCAGCTCGAGATAAGAGCCCGTATCCCTTCTGCCGCCGACGACAACCTGAATCGTCTCATAGTCGGTGCGCGAAGCAAGCCCCATCGAGCCCATCTTGCCGGTTGGATGCGCGCGAATATCGCCAGTCGCATCAACGACGACGAGACCGAGCGCTGCAGCCGGCAGCCAGCCGTTAATCGTACTCGACATGCCGTTTTGCGGAGTCATTACCCCTACAACCTTGCCATCGTAATTGTCCATCAGCAGCTTAACTGCCTTGATATAATCAATGCCCCACATTTCCCACTCATTGCCGGCAGGCGCCCCAATCGCAGTCGCCGTTACAATAATCGCATCGTCTGGAAGCTCGTCAACGGAAACTAGCTTAGGCTTCGCGATCCCAACCGCCGCACCGCCGATCTCAAGTCCATGGTCGACCCAGCCGCCGCCGCCTGCTGCAAATACCGCTCCCCCCCTTACTGCCGCTCTTACATCCTCTATCGTTAATTCCCGCAAGATGAATTCCCCTCTCGTTTCGTTTCGATTCTGCGTATGCCTTTTTTGCTCACTTCATCCAATGATTCCTCATAGCCAGCATCAGCATAGCGCAAAACGCCAAGCCCCGTGTCATTGTCGAGCGTCGTCTTCAGTCTGAGCTCCGCATCGGCTGTACCATCCGCAACGAGCGTTACGCCTGCGCTGGTCATATAGCCGCTGTAGCCGCCGCCGCCCGAATGGATCGCGACAAGATCGGCCATGGAAGAACAGTTAATCATCGCATTCAGCAGCGGCCAATCGGATATCGCATCGCTGCCGTCCTTCATATTTTCGGTCATAATATTCGGATGCGTCATCGCACCTGCGTCCAAATGGTCGCGAGAGAAAGCAATTGGTCCGCTAAGCTCGCCCGCCTTCACCATCGCATTTACTGCTAATGCCAGCTTCGTTCGGTCTCCATGGCCGAACCAGCCGATACGTGCTGGCAGTCCTTCGACAGGGACGTACTCGTTCGCTAGGCGAATCCAGTTCACGACCACCTCGTTGTCGCTAAACTGCTCCAATATATATTGATCGATCTTTCTAATATCGTTGGCATCGCCGCTTAGCGCGACCCAGCGGAACGGTCCGATCGCCCGTGCGAACAGCGGCCTTAGGAAGGCTTCCGTAAACACAGCGATATCGAATGCATCCTTTACTCCGTACTGCTGCGCTTGCGAGCGAATATTGTTGCCATTGTCAAAAACGACTGCTCCTCTGCGCTGAAACTCCAGCATCGCTTCCACTTCGGCAGCAATTGACGCGCCTGCGTCCGCTTGAAGCTTATCTGGCGCCGTCTTGCGCAGCTCAGCTGCCTTCTCCAAGCTATAGCCAGACGGTATATAGCCGTACATCAGATCATGCGCTGAGGTTTGGTCAGTCACAACATCCGGCCGGATTCCTCTGCGGATCAATTCCGGATAAATATCGGCTGCGTTTCCAAGCAGACCGACGGATAAGCTCACTTTCGCCCTGCAAGCCTCCTCAATCCACTCAAGCGCCTCATCCAGACTTTCGGTTTTCCTTTGCAAATAACCGACTTCGATCCGTTTATCGATTCTAGCCTCGGACACTTCCACGCATAAAATGACCGCGCCAGCCATCGTTCCCGCAAGCGGCTGCGCTCCGCCCATTCCGCCGAGGCCCGCAGTCAATATGAATTTGCCGGCAAGACTGCCGCCGTAATGCATTCTAGCGATTGATTGAAAAATTTCATAAGTCCCTTGAATTACCCCTTGGGAGCCGATATATTGCCACGCGGCTGCAGTCAATCCGCCCCAAATGATCAAGCCTTGCTCCTGATATTTATAGAAATTTTCGCTTGTTGCCCATTTGCCCACCATATTGCAATTCGCCATGACAACGATCGGCGCATATTTATGCGTACGCATGATGCCAATCGGCTTCCCCGATTGAATGACAAGGGTCTCTTCTTCCTCCAGCGATTTGAGCGTGCTGACAATGGCATGATAGGAATCCCAATTGCGGGCCGCTTTCCCAAGCGCAGCATACACAGTTAGCTCCTTCTGATTCTCGCCATTTTCAAGAACATTCTCGAGCATGCGCAGAAGCGCTTCCTGCCTCCAGCCCTTGCACCGAAGCTCCCCGCCTCTTGCCGCCAAAATCTTATCCATATCCAACACTCCTTTTTATCATCATTCAATAATTGGTTTCTATTAGTCAATAAAATATCAAATGAACTCCTAATAGTCAATGATTTTCGTTAATAACATGTTACTTTAAGTAACGCACTAGGAATAGGCCGTTTTACTAGTGTACATGCCGTTATTTTTTTTTCAAAATCAATTTTGATCAACTGGTGTTACACTCGATGCTTTCTATATAAAAAGCTGTTTAGGCGACAGGGCTGAAAGTTTACTGAAGGGCCGTGCAAACAGGTGCATCTTTTGCTCAAAAGGACGATAATAGAGTGGTATACCGTGAAAGGGGAATTAGACATGACATCCTTTGAAGGGATTAAAATATTGCTTGTGGATGACGAACCGAACATCGTGCAGTTTCTGGAGCTTGGACTTGTGAATGAAGGCTTTGACATTCGAATTGCCTACGACGGAGAAACCGCGTTACAGGAGGCTGCCGCTTTCAAGCCTCATGTCGTCATCTTAGACATCATGATGCCAGGGATGAACGGGTTTGAGGTCTGTCATGCGCTTCGGGCGGCTGGCGACAATATCGCCGTCATCATGCTGACGGCAAAGGATGAGGTCGAGGATCGCGTCAAAGGCTTGACGCTCGGCGCAGACGATTATCTCGTTAAGCCGTTCAGCTTCAGCGAGCTGCTCGCGCGCATCGGGGCAAGGCTTCGCAACCAGTTTCCCTATCTGCTTGGCGAAGCCTTCTATGGGCCGTTTCGTCTTGATGACAGGCGCAAGGAGCTTGTTTACTTGGAGCAGGTGCTTGAGCTGTCGCCTACCGAATACGAGCTGCTGCGGTTCATCCTTTTGAACAATGGCGTCGTGCTTAGCAAATCGCTCATTCTGGACAAGGTATGGGGCTATCAATTCGGCGGGGAAGAGAACATCGTTGAGGTGTACATTCGCTCGCTCCGCGACAAATTGAACGATAAGGAGCATCGGCTCATTCGAACGCTTCGGGGCGCAGGCTATCGGATGGACTTGCCATGAACAGGCTGAGAACAAGCGCAATCGTTCGGCTTTTCGCCCCCGGGTCGCTCCGTTACCAGCTATTAAATCGCTCCCTCCTTATACTCGCTGTCTTGCTGCTGCTTATCGGCGTACTCCAATATGTCATCATGAAGGACTTTGTTTTCAAAAATAAAGCCGAATCCTTAAACGCTCAAGTGATGGCGATGCCGATGGATTGGTTTAGGGATGGAGCCGCTCCTAATGAAGGAATGGACAGCGAGCGCCCTGAACAAGGCAATGCTCCGGCAGATAACGGCCTTTCCGATCGCCCGCAAAGAAACCACCGGGACTCGCCGATGTTTTATCAGCCCGGCTTATCCATCGTACTGTTCAGACAAGACGGCACGATCACCGATGTGTCGAAGGATACGACCGTCAGCGCGCCGCTTCTATCCGAGGAACAATACGAACAAATTTCAAATCAGCTTCAGGCTCGTAAGCAGGTCGACTACCAAATCGTCGACAATGCGCAGGGGAAGGAGCAGATTGTCGTCTTTCGCCTTGCTGGTCCTCCCGGCAAAGCTGAAGGCATCATTCAAGTAAGCATGGAAACGGAGTCACTGAAGCAGCTGCTCATGACCCAGCTCGCTATATTCACGGGATTGTCAGCTCTAGCGCTTGCTGCCGGGCTTGCTCTCTATTTGCCGCTGCTTCGCCGCACGCTTAGGCCATTGTCCCGTGTCGTGCTCGCCGCCCAGCATACCGATGCGGGAAGCTTGACGAAGCGCATACCTGCAAGCCATGGACAGGAGGAGATTGACCGGTTGTCGGAAGCGTTCAACGGCATGCTCGAGCGATTGGATATCTCCTTTGAAACCCAGCGGAAAACAACGGAAAAAATGCGCCGCTTCATTGCCGACGCCTCGCATGAGCTTCGGACGCCGCTGACGTCCATTCACGGATTTCTTGAGGTGCTGCTCCGCGGGGCTGCAGCAAATCCGGAGCAGCTCCACCTTGCGCTAACCAGCATGCAGCTCGAATCAAAGCGCATTAATAAGCTCGTCGAGGATCTGCTCGCGCTTGCGAAGCTCGATCAAGACCCGCAGCTTCAGCTTGCCGATACGCAACTGGATGAGCTGCTCCTTGAAATGGAGCCGCAATTGCAATTGATTGCCGGCAGCCGCGAAGTAAGGCTCGAACTCACGCCTCATGTGAGCGGCCGCTTCCATGCCGATAAGCTCAAGCAAGTGGTGCTCAATTTATTTCTTAATGCGGTGCAGCATACCGATTCGAAATCGGGCAAGATCAGCATCTCGCTTACACAGCATAACAATCAAGCCGAAATAACCGTTGCCGATAATGGCATTGGCATTCAAGTTGAGCATCTACCGCATTTGTTTGAGCGATTTTATCGCAGCGAGTCGTCCAGAACGCGCAAAAATGGCGGTGCCGGGCTTGGTCTTGCTATAACTAAGTCAATCGTCGATGCCCATCGGGGAATGATTGAGGCAACTAGTCAGCCAAACGAAGGGACAACCTTTCGAGTTATGATACCGACAGACCTGTCGCTGTAATCATCTTTAATGAAAGCAGACGTTAACCGTCCCTATCATGGGACGATTAACGCCTGCTTTTTATTACACCTATTAGGCCTGTTTCAGTGCTGCAGCACAAACTCGTCCAGCTTTTTACCATCCACATCGTACGCCTGATTGGTTAACGATTCTCCGCTAATGGAAATACCCGCAAACATTTGCTTCCCCTTTTGAAAATGGACCTTGTGATAGAATTGGTCCTCTTTCTTCTCGTTAAACTTCTGCCCTGACGTATTCGTCACGACATAGACCGTTCCCTCGCGATTTTGAACCGCAGCTTCGCCGTCGCCGACAATTTGTCCATTGCGCAGCGGATAAGACCTCGAATATTCATGATTATGGCCCTGCAGCACCAAATCAACCTTAAATTCATCGAACAGCTTCGTCCAATCCTTCACTTTTTTATACGTATTGCCGCCATAGGGCCCTTGATGCACCGCAACGAATTTCCAAGGCTTATTCGTGCTCTCGAGATCGCTGCTCAGCCACTTCGTCTGCTCTTTGATGTTCGATTCGGAATTCAAAAAGACAAAATGGACTAGGCCGTAATCAAAGGAGTAGCTGGTGCCTGTAATTGAACCCTCCGCGCCATTGTCCGGCAAATGAAAATGGGACACGAAGCGTTCAGCTTGTCCATCCATCTCATCATGATTGCCGGCAGCCGGCATAAAGGGGATCTGCGTTACCCACCTGCTTGCTTTTCCGAATAAATGGGTCCACGCCTGCTCATCCTCCGGCTCCTCCGTCAGATCGCCGTTATGGACGATGATTGCTGCCCTCGGAAATGTCGCAAACGCCTTGTCCAACGTATTTCCCCATAGCTCAAAATCCTGCTCGGTCACACCTTGCGAGTCCGTCACGTTAATGAAGCTGAACGTACCCGGCTCCTTCGGCTCCGTCTCAAATACGGCTGCATCGCTCCAGCCCTTCGCTTCCCCGCTTCCCACCCGGTAACGATAGGCCGTTCCCGGCTCGAGTCCGTCTGCCTCCGCTTTATGGACGGCTTGTTCACTTCCGCCTCCTATATCAATCGTCGAAGTCGTGCCTGTAAAGGTCATAACACGCTCGTCATTCCAGTCCGTAGAGGCATCTTCCTTCATTAGCTGAACGATTGCTGGCGCCTCTTGATTCGTGCTGTGCCAAGTAAAGGCGCGGCTGGTCATCGGATCACCCTTGAAAGTCGTTACGATGGCGACCGGTTTTTCCGACTTTTCGATCTTCAGCCACTCCGCTGCGGCAATGCCTGCAATAAGCAGCGCGCAGCATGCGAGCACGACCAGCAAATCCTTGCGTATTCTCAAGGCTTGTTCCCTCCTTCATCTTTACATGATCTTTATTCTATCTTATCAAAAACCTCTCATTCGGCGCATTCAGCAATCTTTCAGCCGGCCTTAAGTTAAGAATAAGTAAAGGCCCGTACAATAACATTTGTAAGCAGCAAGGGGCGCTGAACAAGAAAAGAGGTGTGAAATGAACAAAAACTTAACCTATCGCAACGAGCTCAAATTTTTCATTAATTATCATCAATACTTCATTATACGCCAGCGGCTGAAAGAGCTAATGGAACAAGACAAGCATGTCGGACCAACTGGCGAGTATCACATCCGAAGCTTGTACTTCGATGATATTAACAACAAGGCGCTGCACGAAAAGCTTGGCGGTGTACGGGACCGGGTCAAGTATCGCATCCGCATTTATAACGGCCAAGACAACATCATTCATTTTGAGAAAAAAATTAAATTCAAAGACTATATCGCCAAAGTGAAGGAACCGCTCACCAGGGATATGTACGATAAGCTGATGACCGGCGACTACGATGTCCTTAAAGAGTCGAACAAGCCGCTTTTGAACGAAATCCATAACGAAATGAGCCATAATCTGCTGAGGCCGAAGGTCATCGTCGATTATGTCCGCGAGCCTTATATATGCGATAACGGCAATGTACGGATCACGTTTGATAAGGAGCTGCGAACTGGACTGCATGCCATCGATATTTTTGACAAAAGCGTTGAGCCGATCCGTGCCCTGGATAATGACCTGATCATACTCGAGGTCAAGTACGATGCGTACATTCCAGCTTATATCAAAATCGCTTTGCAGCTAGAAGGCTTAAACCGGCAATCGGCTTCGAAATACGTCATTTGCCGCAAACATCTGAAATTCAACACTTGGGAGGATTATTAAAATGGAAACAACGACATCCGCGGCCGCAGAGGCTGAGACTACGACCAATTTTACCGACATATTAAAAAATTCAGTGATGGAAAACTTCGATTCAGACATCAGTCTTTCAAAAATATTGATTACGCTAGGTGTTGCTTTTCTGCTTGGCTTCTTCATTTACTTGCTCTATAAACGAATCTTTAGCGGCGTGCTATATTCGAAAAGCTTTAACGTATCGCTTATTGGCATGACCATGATCACGGCTGTCGTCATTATCGCGATTAATTCGAATCTCGTACTCTCGCTCGGTATGGTCGGCGCGCTATCCATCGTACGTTTCAGAACGCCAATTAAAGACCCAACCGACCTCATCTTCCTATTCTGGGCTGCAGTTGCAGGTATCGTTACAGGCGCAGGCTTCTTTACGCTAGCGGTAATCGGCTCCGTCGTCGTTGGTCTCATTCTCTTCTTCTTCGTCAAGGGCGGATCTGTCGAAACGCCGTACCTGCTAGTCGTTAACTGCGATAGCGATGCGACCGAGCAACTCGTTCATAAACAAGTCGGAACGCTCGTAAAGCGTTACAACGTGAAGCAAAAAACAGTGACGCAAGGCAACATTGAAATGACGCTTGAAATTCGTCTGCGCGACGAAACCGGACTTTTCGTTAACCAATTGACGGAGCTGGCAGGCGTTCGCAATGCGGTGCTTATTAGCTATAGCGGGGATTATGTGTCCTAATAATCGGGAGGTGTTTAAGTGAAGGCGAAAGCTCATAGTTTTTTATTAGGCTTTTGCTCCATTCTCCTGATTATCGGCTTGACGGGATGTGCCGTGGGCGGTACGTCCTTCAGCCTCGCTAACTCGGGCAAAACGGCGAGTGCAAGCGATAAATCAGCGGATGAGCAAAAGCTTGATGAAACAGTTTTTCCGAAGGATAAGGTCGTTGATGTCAAAATTACGATTGATGAAGCCGAGTTCCAAAACCTGCTGGATAATGCCAGCGCTGAGGAATACAAGGAAGCGTCCGTTGAATATAATGGGCGAACCTTTGAAAATGTCGGCATACGCGCGAAAGGAAATCTCAGCCTAAGAAGCGTCGTCAATATGACCGATTCTGACAGGTACAGCTTCAAAATATCTTTTGATGAATATGTAAATCAGACGCTAGAAGGAATAACAAAAATCAATTTAAACAATAATTACAGTGATGCTTCCTATATGAGAGAGTTTCTTTCCTATGAGCTGGCGGAGGATATGGGACTTCCTACTCCAAAATATTCATACGTAAATGTGTATGTAAATGATGAGCTTTGGGGCTTTTATTTAGCTGTCGAGCAAATTGGGGATACTTATCTGGAGCGGAATTTTGACAATGCGTACGGTGCGCTTTACAAAGCGAACGGCGGTACGGGAAGCGAGCTGAACTGGCTTGATACAATCGAATCCTACACGGGGCTCGACCTGAAATCCGAAAAATCCAATGACGATATTTTGCTCGACATGCTGGATGAGCTGAACAACGGAACAGACATTGAGCGTGTGCTAAACGTCGATGAAGCTTTAGGGTTTATCGCATTAAATGTGCTTACAAGCAACATGGACAGCTACTTAGGCCAAAATAAGCATAATTATTATTTGTACGAGGATGACGGTGTATTTAACGTGCTGCCATGGGATTATAATATGGCCTTCGGAGGGTTAGGAGGATCTGGGCTATTGATCGATGAGCCGACTACCGGCACTTTGGCGGATCGTCCTTTAGTGGCTAAGCTGCTAGCGGTCGATGAATATAAGGAAGCGTATCATGAGATTATTGCGAAAGCGATTGAGGGCTACTTGTCTAAGGACGTAATTGCAGCACGTGTGCAGGAAATCCGCGACATGATTTCAACTTATGTAAAAGCTGATCCATCCTCTTTCTACACCTATGACGAGTATGAGAGCGGCATCGCCTCGGTGCTCTCGCTAAATACAACGCAAACGGAAAATATCGCAAAACAGCTTGAAGGTACGATTGCATCTTCTGGCGACGGTTCCGGCAGCGGCGGCGGTATGGGTAGAGGCGGTGGAGGCTTCGGCGGTATGGGCGGCGGACGTGGCGGCAATCGTCAAAATGTCCAGCCGAATGCCGGACAAAACAATGCCGCCGGACAAAATGCAGCACCTCCAGCAGCTGCAGCTGGCGATGAGAATGCGAATGACAAAGGCAGTGCAGCTGCTAATGATCAAGCAGCGCTAACGAACAATGACACTGCAGCTGTTGTGTTGGCTGCCGAAGGCGAAGCTGACGAGCAGACGCCGCAAGGAGATGCTGGAGCAGTTGCTCCAAACGGGCAAATGCCTAACCAGCAGGGCGGATTCGGCGGCCAGCCGCCTGATGGTCAAGGCGGTGGGTTCGGAGGCGGCATGGGCGGTGGCGGGTTCGGCGGTCCCGGCGGTCCAGGCACGCAAGCCGCTCAGCCACAAGGCAGCCCTAAGGAAGCTGCTACTGTCGGAATCACGCTTATTATTCTGCTTCTTTCCTGCGTATTCATCGTTTTCTATAAGCGAAAACGACTGTAGCATCAGCTAAATAAAAGAGGATCGCTCCTTCGCCCTAAGGCGGATTAGCGATCCTCTTCGTTTTGTCTCAGCCTATTGCATAGGCTAACGATGCTCAAGCAAATTCTCATCGATTAATTCGGTGAAATCATTCTGAGCAGTATATGAACCTTCGGGATCTGATAGCCGCCGATCTCTTGTACATTAAGTACCATTAGTCCATTGACAACTGACAGGTAAGAAGAAATCATTTCCTCGAGATCGCCCGCGATAATCTGACCACCCGCCTGTCCCTCTTGGAACAATGGCAGCAATTGATTAACAGCCGCCTTCATTGAATAGTCTTCGATAAGCTGCTTTACCTTCTCTGGTACACCCTCTGACGTTCTCGCCTGATGAATCAGCATAAAATAATCCGTGCCGCTTTCATCAAGCATATCTTCGGTTAAAGACTTGATCTTGTCGATCGGCGAGCCCGAATAATCGTACACATTCCGCATCGCATCCTGTGCCGCGATCATGGCATGTTCGACAAGCGTAATGAAGAGCTCTTCTTTTGACTTAAAGTAATGGTAAAGCAAGCCATGGCTAATGCCTGCTTCCGCTGCGATCATGCTCATCTTCGTACCAATAATGCCCCTCCGGGAAAAGACCTTTAGGGCTGCGCCCATTATCTGCTCCTTACGTTCATCACGAATATGATGAAGCTGTTCATCGTTTAAAGGCGCCAATTCATCCTTCACTCCTTACTGAGGTATAATCTTATCGAGCACTTCCTCAAGCGGCAAACCATGCTCTTCCAAAAGCTCTGCGAGTAATTGCCGACCTTCGTCTGAAGCATGAAGCACCGTGCTGACCATATCCAAATTATACAGCTCTCGCAGCGATACCGATAGCGTATTCACTGCCCAGTACATGCCGAAGAGCTGATAATTTTGATTCCCTGTTCCCTCTTTCAGCACTAGATCCATAAACCTCCTGCCAAAAGCAATCCCTTTAAGCGGCTCGGAAGCAGCCTCATATACAACACCTTCCCACTCCAATACAGCCGAGCAATTTAACCACCATGTAGGTGTAATCACCGTTTCTTGCATCTTCCTGAGCAGCCTTTGCTCGAAATGGGCTTTTGGGTTAATCAATTGCTCTTGCAGATGGGCGTCCAGTAAATCCGCTTCGATCGCCACAACCGTCATTCCTTGGCCAAAGATGGGATCATAAATACAATAGGCATCGCCTATCACTAACAATCCAGAAGGCCATTTTTCCATTTGCTCGTAATGTCGGCGATACAGCTCATTGACGTGAAAGCCGCGCAGCGGCGTAATCGGCTCAAGCTCTTGCAAGATCTCTCCGATTAATGGAGATGGAAGCGCAGCAACCGCCTCGTCGAATTGTTCTGCCATCGTTGGCGGATATTGTCCGCCTGGACGATATAACACGATTTCAGCCACTTCATTTTCGATAAAGGAAAAAACGCCTGTAAACGTCCCATTAGACGGTTGACCCATGATGTTAATGACATCCCATTCCTCGGACAAATGAGCCCTATGGGCAGGCAACTTGTAACGCCTTGTGCTATAGCCAATAGAAGCTTTCATGATGTCAGCTGCAGGCACCTCGTAGCCTAGCTCCTCCAGCCATTGCGTCAGCTTGGAAGCTCGGCCGCTTGCATCCACCACGAGATCCGTAAGAATTTCATTCCCGTTTCCAGCGGCTTCTCCGCGATTTCGGATCTCTACTCCAATAACGGCAGCTTGATCCGTAGTTGTAATGAGCCTAAGCACATCATGCTTTGGCAGAAACCGCACATTGGAGATTGCTTTTACACGTCTGTGAATGACCCACTCGAGCGCTGCCCGGCTAAATTTGATATCATCTCTATCGTAAGGCCCGGCTACCGTTCCATATTGAGTCATAATATGAGCAGTCTTATTCAGGGAAGAGGGAGATCCAAGCTTTCTTAAATCCTCCTCATAGTCGGGAAAAAGCTGCTCTGTGATCATCTTACCACGAGCTGTGAAGCGATGGGGATGAAACCCATGCGGTACACCCGCGCGATCCACGGGCTGCTCAGGAAATTCATCCTTGTCGATAATGAGCACGTCCTCGAAATATTCAGAGAGCACTCTTGCCGTCATTAAGCCAGCTATGCTTCCTCCTATTACAATTGCCTTTTCTCTTTTTTGAATACTGGTCATGTTCATCGCTCCTTTGAACTTTTGATTGATTCATTCAGTCAATAACAAGCCGAACGAAACCATTTCAATGAAGGCAGCATGGATCAGTGCGTAGATCAGTTTATAAACTTTTGCATGGAATTGTACATAGAATAGTGCATGAATTTAAATGAAAGTTTTAGATTGACTCGTTCAGTCAACAATAGAATAAGTCATTTATTTCTAGCTGTCAACTGACGTACAAGCTGTCTTTTTTAACCCAGCACATTCAATAAAGCAAAACCGATGATCCAGCCAGCGTTCAAACGTTGATGATGATAGGCATTGAACGCAGCCCAAATTTCCGTCTTCCCCCGGGTCTACTTTACCTGCACCATAAGCAAAAAAACAGCCCAGGCTATGCGCCTAGGCTGCTCGTTGATTCTGATCTTGCTGCCTTGCTCCGTCCCGGCAGTACAATATTCCGATACAACCTCACTGTTAAGAGATAGTAACCCGAATATATAGCAGCAAATAATGCGATTGGAATCCAGATGCGATAGTACGGCTCGGCCAAAATGAATGAGAATAGGTTCATCCCGACCAGTACATGCAAGAGACCTGCGATCCCGGGGAACAGAAACACGAGGAACAGCTCATGATAAATCGAGCGTGACAGCTTCTCCCGCCTTACTCCCAGCTTGCTCAACATCTCGTAACGCTGCACGTCTTTGGCGGCGCCTGACAAAATTTTAAACATCAAGCAGCTTGCCATCATAGCGAGGAAAGCTATGCCTAGGAAGAAGCCCATGAAGAGGGTGCCGGTCGCATTGCCAAGAGCATACTGGTAATATTGGTACTTGCTCCATGACATGTAATCATCTTTGTTTTTATCGATGTTAAGCCGGTCGAGCGCTTCCCATGAGGAGCGGTTTGCCAAAAAATCGCTCGTCTTTCCGATGACGATAACCTTTTCTATTGATTGAAGCTTCTGCAAGGATTGCTCATCGGCAATCCTGTAGCTTAAAGACTGGTCCGGAGTAATCCGCGAAAAGAAATCTTGCCACTCCTGGCTGTGAGGCGTCGCCCTATCGTCTGTACCTGTCGGAAGAATATCTGTAATCCGATTCAAAGTATCACCGTATTTCTGATTGCTCGTCAAATTTGCAAATGGACGGTGGCTTTCGAGATCTTCTTTGGCGAAATAGATTAGCTCATTCTCGATTTTATAATGGTATTCTAACCGCTCCGTGAACGGAATTTTAGCAAGTACAGCCTCCATTTCAGCTGTTGGATCATGAACAATCGCGTCATATACGCTATAGCTCTCGCCTTTAATTTTGGCATCGTTTACGAAAGCCATTCCTCCGGATATTGCTCCTGCGCCAAGCGCGATCAGCATCGCAACTGTCGCCAGCAGCTTCGTTAGGCCGTTGATTCGGAAAGATAGCTGTCCGTATGTGAATGCCTTTATTCCGCGCGTGTTGTTGCTCTTTTTCCATTTTGCTACTAGAGGCGGGAGCAATGTCATGAACAACAGATAGGTGCCGAGCGGCGTCATGAGCGTCGCTGTGTACAGACCAATTTCCCGCAGCTGCTCCATGAAGGTCAGAGAAAAATAGCCGAGTCCTAAAGCGATGAGTCCTACAATAGCAAGCAGTACCTTCCACCAACTGCTCTGCCACATCCGATCCGCTTGAACACTGCCGTGCACAAGCTGCAGCACCTGCAACCGGGCTAGCTTCAGCTGGTTCCATAATGCAGACAAGCCGAACAGGATGACGAAGAACAATGCCGTAAACAAAACAGCTGGCATGTACACCGCGTGATAGCCGGATAAGTTCGCATTAAGCTGCCTTGCAATCAGCTGTCCGACGAGCGCGGACAACCCGAATCCAAGCGCAAGACCGGCAACGAGCGAGATAAGGCCAAGCGCGATTGTCTCGATAAACATAAGCAATCGTATTTTGCTTTTTCTCGCTCCGAGCACCAAATAAAGTCCAAATTCACGCTGGCGCAGCGAAAGCAAAAATCCGTTCGCATACAGAATGTAAAAAAACGTAATCGACGAGAGCAGCACCGAGCCTAGAATATAGACCAGCTGTATCGAATTAATAATGGCGTTCTCCTCAGTGAAGCTGCGGTTCCATGCCATTGTCTGAAACATATAAAAGATAGAGATCGACATGACGAGCCCTGCGAGCAGCACGATATAATCCTTGTATTTGCTTTTCATACCGGATAATGCTAATTTCATTAACATGATGTCATCTCACTGCCTTCCCGATCCATGCCACTGCACTGCTTCCGCTGCAGCAGCCGACGCGCCATAATCGCCGAGCATATCAAGAATTTGCTTGTAAAAGGACTCCCTGCTGCCCGAGCGATACAGCTCCTTCACCAGCTCTCCATCCTGTATGAACAGAATTCTGCCGCAGTAGCTCGCGCTGAACGCATCATGCGTCACCATCAGAATCGAAATTTGCTGCTCCTCATTTAGCCTTTTCATCGTCTCCAGCAAACCGACCGCATTTTTCAAATCGAGCGCTCCCGTTGGCTCATCGCCGAGCAGCAGCGCTGGTTCATGGACGATCGCGCGCGCTGCCGCCGTTCTCTGCCTTTGTCCACCGGAGACCATCGCCGGATATTGCTCCGCTATAGCCATAATGCCGAGACTTTCCATCACGTGCTGAACCCGGCTGCGGATCTCGCTCGCAGGCATGTTCTGCAAAGATAGGGGCAGCGCGATATTTTCGAAAACCGTCAAATTGTCGAGCAGATTAAAATCTTGAAAAATAAATCCTAGCCGCTGCGCCCGAAAGTCAGACAGCTCATGGGCCTTCATACGCGTAATATCGGTATCGGCAATGGCGATCGTCCCCTCCGTCGGGTTATCGAGCGTTGAAATGACGTTCAGCAGCGTCGTTTTGCCTGAACCGGACGCGCCCATGATGCCAATAAATTCCCCTTCCTGCATCGTGAAAGAAATATTGTTCAAGGCATACACCTGATTCTCTTTCTTGCTTCCATATATTTTGGATATTTGCCTTATATCGATAACTGGCGCTTTAGTCGTCATTACTGCATCTCCTTATGTTCTGTCTAGGCGCTCATAGGCGCCACATCGTATTCAGTATAAGGAAGACGCCTAAAGCAAACGTAATATAACACTAAAGAATTCTTAAAGATTTCCTTAACATAGGGAGAGTGGAGCAAAAATAGAAAAAACCCGAAAACAGCGGCTAGCGCTAGCGTCGGGTTAAAGCGGCCCGCTTGGGGCTGAGTTGGCTTATTTAAGCAAATATAGCATCGCAACGCTTTATTGCTCCATGAAGAAATGCTGCTGTTGCCAGCCTAGCAACTCTTTCAGCTTGGCGTTCGACAGAAAGCTGGTTCGTCCAGGCAATTGCTCGGCATGCTTCGCAAGCTCAGGAATGAATTGATGAATCAGCTCTTCGCTTGGCAGATGGGTCGAAGTGTCGTCCGCAGCGAGTATAATCGCCTGAGCGCCTAGACCATCCTTCTCCACCGCTAATCTGCAGGCTGCTGCCATGTCCCTTACATCGATATAGCTCCAAAGTATGCGAACGCGCTCTTCCGGTGTTTCAAAGGTCTGTCTCACTCTCGGGTAATCCTTCGGTTCAAGTATATTGCCAAGGCGGAATGAAATGACCTGCATGCCTGTTCTTCTATGGAACGCTTCTCCCGTCATTTCATTTACCATTTTGGATAAACCGTAGCTATCCTCGGACAATTGCGGATGGCTTTCATCGATTGGCAAATAGTTCGGCGCAAAAAACTGATTCGCGAATACGATCCCGTAGGACGACTCACTGGATGCCAGCACCACCTTGCTGATGCTCAAATTAGCGGCAGCCTCCAAAATATTGTAGGTGTTCATCACATTATTGCGGAAGGTGACGTCGTTCGGATAAATAAATGCTTCCGGTATCGCTGCAAAATGAATCACTGCCTCAACGGGCTGCCTGTCCCTGATGCTAAATTGCGATAAAGCATTGTGCACCTGACCCAAATCGTTCAGATCTACAATTAGCGTCTGGCATAAACGCTCTTCAGGCAGCTTCCAATCCAAATTCAGCACCTCGTATCCGTGCTCAATCAAATCTTTAATGATCCATTTGCCTGCTTTCCCGCTGCCGCCGGTTACGACTATTCTCTTTTTCATCCAAACATCGCTCCATCCATCTGCATTTGAACAAAACCTTATATTTTAACGGCTCTTTATCAGCAATTTCATCGCTTCTTTGACGACTTTTTCGGTATCTTTGCCCGCTGCTATTTCCTCAAGAATACATTTCTCCAAGTTTACCGCTACGATATAGGCAATTGCTTTATCTGCCGCGCTTCGAATGGCGGATAGCTGACTAACCACGTCCTTGCAGTGCTGCTCCTCTTCCATCATGTTCAGAACGCCTCGAGCTTGTCCTTCGATACGCTTCAGTCGTTTCTTTACATCATCATCATATTTCATCCAAACACGCTTCCTTTCCATTCCTTTATCCATTCATCGCTTGCTTTCCACGCAGGCCTTAAACCTATATAGTAGATAGGCTATTTCCATATCCTGTTGACATTAAATAAATTATATACCTAGTTAGGTATCGAGACAATGGAATTGCGCTTCCATGACAGGAAGAAGCTATCACGCGTCGTGATAGCTTCTCCAATCGATCATGCATCCACAATCAACCTTTGAAGCGAATCCATTCCTTTTTTTTGCTTTAATTACCGCTGTAAAGCCTGCCGTCAAACCTTCAACGACCTGACAAACACCCCAATTCAACGGTCCAGAAAACCTCATCTTTGGGTTCGGTTCATTGAATGTATGATTGAGGGTTTTTCACTTAGAAAGTGTGCTGAGATGTTGCATGATGAGGAGACGCATGTAACCCTGTTTTATTGGAGGCATAAGATTCTTGCTGCTTTGAAAAAAATTCCAACCGAATCATTTCATGGTATCGTCGAAATGGACGAGACCTATTTCTTGTACTCTGAGAAAGGGAAAAGAAACATCACCGAGCGCAAGGCTCGTAAACGCGGCGGTAAAGCTAAATATCGAGGTATCAGCAACGACCAAATATGCGTATTGGTCGCCCGCGACTTGCCATAAGATGACTTTCTCTGGCGTTCTTGGACGTGGTCGTATTCGGACTATGAAATTGGATGAAGCGATTGGCGGTCATTTATCAGATTCGAACGTACTCTGCACTGATTCTTGGGGAGCATTTAGTTCCTATGCCAACTCGAAAGGGTTAGTCACTACCGCTTCAAGTCCGACGGGAAACAGCGTGTGAAAGGCGTTTACCACATTCAGAACGTGAACAGCTACCATAGCCGTCTGAAACGCTGGATTGACCGCTTTAACGGCGTTGAAACGAAGTATCTGCAACATTATTTGGCTTGGTTCCGTTATCTAGACAGCTAGGAATATGAGAACACAACGTCGAATAAGAAAAATATGTTGGTCGCGTCGTGCCTGTTTACTGTAAATGAGACAAACAATAATCTTCGACGAACGGCTTTTTCTTGCTGAACAAACGGACAGGATGACGCAAAACAAAAAATAAATATGCGTATATACAATAACCAACTTTGTTAGGGGAGGAAATGATGAAAAATAAAAAATTGATGACTCTGATAGGTCTTTTCTTTATTGTGATATATTTTGCATTCAATATTTGGATGTTAGCCAGTGTCAAAGCAACATTGAGAACAATATATCTTCATCCAGAGAAGTACAATCAAATAGTGCATAAACAAGTGACTGGATCAGCATTAAATAAGTTTCATAGAAAAGAAATATACCCATCAAGTTCATCAAGCCAAGATGATATAATCGTTTACTCAACGAATATGGGATTTGGATTACACTTTTTCTACTCAGGTACCATTTGGATTAAATATACATACAAAGGATTAGACAAAAACACAATGGAAGTCAAATATGGTTCATCAAAAGTTCCAATGCAATTAAAGGTAAAACTGAAAAATGGAAGCTGGAGAATAACTGACAAATATGAAAAACCATAATATATAAACAGGTAACGAGAGCAGAATAATCAACATAGATCAGGTCGCCAATTTGGAGTTGGTTGTCATTAAGCTCCCTCGAACGTTAGTTAAATTAACCGCCTTTTCAAAGGGCGGTTTTCTTTAGGGCTAAAAACAACATTAAGGTTTAACATAGCCAAAAAGAAAAGAGACTGCCCAGATCCGTTTAGACCTGACTGGACAGTCCCACATTCGTATAGTTATTGAGATATGCCTAACCTTATTACTGCTCGGCATACTGCTTCTCTTTTATCAACATGACCGAAATATACTGAAGCACTGCTGTAGTGAACAGCACCACCGGCATCCATATCGAAGCCAAATCCGAAGCAAGTAATATAAGGACGCTTATTGAAATTACCCTCCCTACATTCAAGAACAGCTCCCTCATGACAACCGATTCAACGCGAAGCTGTCCTTTGAGCGGCAGCGTTCCAATGAGACGATAGTAATACGAGGTAAGCGTATTGACCGCGAGCGGATTGCAGATCGAGAACAAAATCATAAATACGGCGACTGACCAAAATGCAACCTGGAAGAGCAGCAATGCGGAGCCTATCGCAACGCCTGTCGTTGATAGCAGCACATATTTGCGTACTTGCTCCTTTTGCGCTTTCCGAGAAATGACATATCCTGTCGCAACGGTCAGCGATGAGAAGAAAACGCCCATGTAGCCTACCCAATCCTCGCGGCCAACCGTTTGATACAGCATAATATTGGGAAGAAACAACATGATGCCCTGGAACAGCCCGAGCACAAAGAAGCTGAACAACGCCTTGAGCCAGCGCCGGTTTTTATTCATCACAAGACCCATAAACTTTAAATAATAGGCTTTATGGTGAGACGGCACCATCGGAATGCGGAAGCTGACGAACGCAGCTATTAGGAACATGATGAAGGCGAGTGTAAAAATAACAACATAACCGTGCAGCCCCTCGCTTCGATGAATAATAAAACCGGCAAGCGCTGGACCTGCAAGCCCCGACGCATTAAAGAAGATCATATTGATCGCCAGAAACCGAATCCGGTTCGCTTCCGTCGAGACATCATATTGTATGACTAAGTATCCGGTCCAATATAGACCGGCAGCAACGCCGTTAAAGATAGCAAACCATATGTAATATTGGGCAACTAGCTCCTGTGAAATAACGACCATTAAGTAAAAAATGGCGATCATGACGATGCCCAGCCGGTATGTCACCATTCGGTCACGCTTCTTGGCAATCCAGCCTCCAAGCGCGAACGCAGGCGGCGTCAGCAAGAAAACGACGATGTTATAAATCCCGTTTACTGTTAAATCCTGTGTTAGCCTCCACAAATATAAGTTAAGAAACAAACCTGACATCGATGCGCCGAATTGAAAGCAGCAATGAATCGTTAAAGCAGTTACAGCATCCTTGCCGAGCCTGCTTTCTGGCGGAATCGGCGAACCTTTGAATCGATTAAATCTGCTCCAAAATCTGGTCTCCGTCTGCATATGCTGCATCCCCCGTTGGTTCTCAACTAATTAACCTAGCTTTTTAATTAGTTTATCACATGGATACCTATTAACCTTGGCTCAAGAAAGCGCTCTCTCCTTCAAAATAACCGTTATCCTCGCATATGGAGCGACCTAGTAACCTTATTCATTGTTTTTGTCCATCGTTCGCATGATTAGACTTGTCGACTCAACTTGAAAATGGTAGACATAGCAGTTAAAAGGATTTAAACTAACAAATATTAACATATATTCAAACACAGATGGATTTATCGGAGGCGCTTATGAAATTAAAAATTAGGCTAGTCGTCCTTTTATTGCTGGCTGCTGGATTTATTGCAATCGTCTTTACCTCATTCAGCTTTTCTGCTTTACTCCATAAAGAAGGCTTTTCGCGGGATGATATAAGAGCGGATGAAGGCTATTCCATTGATGCGAAACATTTGACAAAGGTCATGCTAGCAGCAAACGAGGATAAAAATAGTAAACAGCCGATTTCGGGGACAAAGGATTTCTATTTGAACGTGGACTATTTCGATGTAAACGACAAGCTGCTATTATTCGCACATACCGTAACAGGCAAGCATCAAAAAATGATCGGCTCGGACGAAGTGAAGGCATACTTAAAAACGCAGCTGAAATCATAATTATGGAATCGCATAAACGAAGAAACAGCTATTCCAATAGTCGATACTTCGCGTATTGGACACCTCCCTTTTTTATACTTACGAACGTAATTTGTCGTGGCTCATACGCCAAATCCGAGCTTTAAGCGCATATGTGCGCTTAAAGCTCATCAAAACACATGATTTGTTAGCTGTAAGAGCAAATACGTGCTTATCGACGAAATACGTGGTGGCTCATACGCCAAATCCAAGCAATAAGCGCATATGTGCGCTTAAAGCTCATCAAAACACATAATTTGTTAGCTTTAAGAACAAATACGTGCTTATCGACAAAATATGTGGTGGCTCATACGCCAAATCTGAACTGTAAGCACATATATGCGCTTACAGCTTACCAAAACACATGGTTTGTTAGCTGTACGAGCAAATACGTGCATATCGACGAAATACGTGGTGGCTCATACGTCAAACCTGAACTGTAAAACTCAAAAGTCATTTAGGATACATCACCCTACTTAACGGCATAGATCATCCTAAAAAAACGCCTCCAATCCCACACTTGCATAGTGGTTTTGGAGACGCTTTTTCATTTTTTCAGAATCACCTGCTGCATGTCACTCCCACGAGTAACCGTTTATCTACGATAGCCGCAAGCTAATCTACTGCGCTTGCGCTGGCCATAGCTCGACTAAGCCTGCGCTTGCCATAGCGCCAGTACAGCAGATGGTTCCCAGCCAACTAGCGCTTTATGTGCTTGCAAGCATTTATACGTCACACCGTTATAGCTAACCAAATCTCCGACATTATAGGAAACACCCGCACTCCAGACTGAAGCGCCAGTACCTCCGGAGCCGCCCCCGCTGCCTGAGGTTAGCGTCACCGACACTTGCGAGCTTGCTACCGAGCGATTGCCGGCTGCGTCCTTTGCTTTTACAGTGAAGCTATACGTCGCTCCTGCCGTTAGGCTGCTAATAACAACGGACGAAGCTGTAGACTGAGCGATAAGTGTCGTTCCATTTAATATTTCATAGCCAATCACGCCAATATTATCTGTTGATGCGCTCCAGCTTAACGATACAGATGAGGACGTTTGTCCAGAAACCGCTAATCCAGCAGGCTTGCTCGGAGCTGTCGTATCGGCAGGTACAGTTGTACCGCCGCAAGGCCCGATTACTTTCCAAACACCCCATGCGCCTGACTGATCAGGACGATCACCTTGCGTCCACCATTTTGCCTCGTAAACCACTCCGTTATACTTTACTTGTTTACCACCGTTATAGGCGGTAGCTGCCGCCCACTCCGCAGCAGGACAAGAGCTCGAAGGTGCCGCTTCTGTCGTGACCGTCAATACCGAGCTCGCTGCCGACAAATTGCCTGCCGCATCCTTTGCTTTGACGGTAAACGAATAGGCTGTTCCAGCAGTTAATCCGCTAATCGTTGCTGATGTGCCGGCAACGGTCGCAGCGAGTGTTGTGCCGTTATACACCTGATACCCAGTCACGCCTTTATTGTCCGTAGCTGCCGACCAGCTAAGCGTCACGCTTGTTGTCGTTTTTGCCGTGGATGTCAAATTAGCAGGAGTGGAAGGAGCTGTCGTATCAGCAGGGTCGGTTGGATTTCCGCCGCCTGGTGTGCCTCCGTTATTTAAATCTCCTGCAAGTTTATCTAACAGCTTACTTCCGCTGCAGCTATAGTTGCTGCTAACGCGACAATCGGAGGAAAGCTCCCAGAACATGCCGCCCGCTAAACCTTTTGTTTTTAAATAATCGATTTTGTAGCCTAACGATTCATAGTCATCATAGCTGATAAAAACTTTGGAGGAAGCGTTGTATAAGTAAGGCACTTTCGCAACGTTATTCCAATAACGCACAAATCCGTTTTTGTTAATATATTTAGCCGCCAAATCGCCATAATCGAAAACGCCAGCTTCCCATGTTCCTGCTGGCGGCGAACCGGCGCAAGCCTGATATTGGCCATCGCCGTTTGGACCTGCCGCGCAGCCGCTCCAGCCGCGACCATAGAAAGGAACGCCCATAACAAGCTTGCTTGCTGGGACGCCAGCATCCAAATGTCCCTGCACGCCCATCGCGGCATTAAAAGTACTCGCGTTAGGAATGCCGGCTTGCACAGCTGCAGAATCGGTATATAGAGGCGCGTTATGCGCGCTCTTGGTGCTCCAGCCGCCATTGAAATCATAAGTCATGATGTTAATCCAATCGACCGCAGCCGCTATTTTTGCAAGCTCTGTATTGCTTACATAAGACGGCGATGCACCTGAAGCGATCGTTAGCTCATAGGTCTTGCCGTCAACGAGCTCAGCCGCATCCAGCTGCTTGCGGACCTCCTGCAGGAGCAGCGTATAGTTGCTTTTGTCTTGCGGCCTTGCGCTGTTGCCAGCCAAGCCACCTCCTACCGGATACTCCCAATCAAGATCAACGCCATCGAATTGATAATGACGAATAAAGTCGACGGCGGACTTCGCAAACACTACCCGAGTTGCGGAGCTTGCGGCGACGTCCGAGAAACGATTCGACCATGACCAGCCCCCGATGGAAATAATCGTTCTTAGATGCGGGTTCGCTTGCTTGAGCTTGATAAGCTGGCCTATATTTCCTTTTACCGGCTTATCCCATGTATCTCCTGCAAAAGCCTTTTGCGCATCGATCCATGGGTCTCCATGACTTTCACTACATATCAGAATGAAGCAAAAAAATATCCCCAACCTGTGGATAATTGGGGATTACATCGTATTCGGTGGCAGAGGTGGCATAATCCGTTCCTCTACCTTGCCGTTATTGTAAATATTGATTTTCAGCAGTCGGCCATCTTTTACTTTATAGTTGTAGATGCAGTATTCATACATGTGACCGCCGCGGCCGAAGTATTCAAGCTTGCCATACTTCTCGAAATAGGCTTTCGCTTCTTCAAGTGAATTGAATTGGGGGAGTGGCTTCTGTTTCATTTTAATCCTTCTTCAATATACCTGCGCTGGGCATAGTGCAGTTTTGAAGATGGTTAATGTATTTATCAGTAACTTCGTTCTTTTGATCTCTTAGTGTAAATACCATCCCGATTAAAGCGTCTTCGATATTCATTTTTTTACTCTCTACCAATTTTATATACCCATTAACTACGGGGTCGGTCATACTTAACTTGTAAAGATCATTCATTGTTTTCATTTACCTTCCTCCTCAATAATAGACTTATCTTCATACGACGCAATAAGCTGCCTAGCATTATCTAATTTAGTTTCCATTAGGGTCAGATCGTAAATTGTTGAACTGTTAATCTCTTTTAGTCGTTCGATTTCTTCTCTTAGTCTTGTATAATCCTCTACATCTTTATTCCATTGCTCGATAGGTACGATGACATATTCGTCACCAAGCAGCTTACGGGCTTCATCAATTTTGCTCATTTAACTTCCTCCTCTGTCACTTCTACATCCATTTTGATGCCGCAATAATGGCAATAATAGATGGTCTTTTTCTCATCATTGCAATAATAATGTTTAATAAATGAAAGATCGCTAGGTATGTGTGAAGGCATTTTATCGCATTTATGCATTTGGTTCACTCTCCTTCACATGTTTTTCTACAGCTTTCCTGATTTCTTCGGCCATGCTTGTCTTCTTATCATAAGCTAATTTGCGAAGTTCCTCATATAATTCTTCTGGTAAGTATGCAGGTATTGATTTCATATTATCACCTCATACTTATTTTACCATATTGATATCATGATATCAATTAAAACAAATAAAAAAAGAGCTCCACTAAAGGAGCTCTTCTGCACGCATAATATCCGCTACCCTCGACAGCTTTCTAATTGCTTCAGGTTGATTCCTACCGGGAGTTAAAGCTTTCTGATAAAGGTCTTTAACTCTGATTTCAAGTGCTGCAGCATTCAGAAGCTGGCCCTGCAAGTTTTCATTAAGCTCCATGCTTAGATCAATACCAGCAATATCCGCGCGCACCTTGTCCATGCTATATCCCGGGCATGCGGTTGGCGTGATCTCTCCATGCGATTTTAGAGCCTTGAAAGCTGGCATGCTGCCTTTGGCGATATAGTAAGCCACATATAAGGCGCTGCGGTCTGCATCGTTTAGCACGTCATTTGCAGCGTAATTGCCTGATACAGATATATGAACGGTATAACCATTATTAGAAGCAACGCCATATGTGAAGGTTGTCAGATCGTTACAAATATACACCGTTCCATTCCGGACGAACAGATGATAGGGGAATCCTCCATCTCCAGCGGCGCGGTTCTTCGTTAGCCGGATATGCGAATTTGCAATGTTCTGTATCAGCTGTATGTCGCTGTATTTGGCTGTTGAAGCCTTGGACAATGCGTCATGATGCATAACTATATCTGTGAGTGCATCGACGTTCCTAGGTGGATTTATGTCCGTCCAACTCCCTTTAGGGTTAACCGGTATCTGATCGCGCAGGTCAATGATAGGAACATTAGCCAGGCTATTGGGCAGAATCTTGGGTAAAGTCCATTGAGTTGTCATTTGCAGGCTCCTTTTCTACTCTGGCTTTGTCGATACCGCCCTCAACCATGATATAAACCCATGTTGAAATCGTACCTACTGTAAGGTTGATGATCGGCATCCATGTGTTGAGCTGACCGTCAATGTCCAGAGTGCCGGACAAAAACAAATAGGCGCTAACTCCGTTCACGATTAACGATGCCAGAAGGGCTTGAAACTTCGTTCTTCCGAGCTTTTTTAGGTATTCTTTCATTAGTACCACTCCCCATGATAATTTGTATGACCGCTTTGAGCTCGTCGGAATAGGTATCATTGGGCTTTCGGGTCCAGACCATACAATGCCCTCTTTCCTCATGATCGCATCGAGCTTAGACTCAATGCGCGCTTGATTAGTCACGTAGGATTTAACTTCTCCGTCCTCATCCGCTATGAGCCAAGGCAGATACTTTCGCAACCGGCGCCGGACTTTGCGCTGCTTCAGAAAATAAATCAAAAACATAATCGCTGTCGTCGGGCTCAGACCGTAACGGATGAATAGTTCCGATGCATGCAGCATCCAATCGAACATAGGCATGACCTCTGTATAACAGTTTGTCGTAAGTGTCTCGATCAACAAAAAGAGCGATAAGGCGTAGCACCTCGTCGCTCAATGGTGAATAGTAGTATTCGTCTTCATGAAATTCAATCAATCGCACCACCTCCATAATTAGACTTGTAACCTGCTATTTTTACTCGGACCGACTTATCTACTTTCGCGGTATTTTAGGATATAAAAACCGCCAAACCCCTTATTAAATAAGGTTTTTTCACTCGGTCGATTTTGTGCAATTGAAATGATAGTTTCATAGTGCTAAAAACTGCACATGGAATTGATTTTTCACATGTTGAACACAAAAAGAGCCATAGGGTGCTTCCCCATGACTCTCTTGACCGGTGCTTCCGGATATGAGATTAGTATAATAAATTGCTAATTATATGTCAATTAGTTCATTAAGTGGAATGATAAGCCGCCCAAGACTATGAGGACTACCCCTATTAAGACGAATATGTTATCAAATACCTTGAACAATCGCACTTCCCATCTGTTTGACCATTCCTCGTTGATGGATTTCAATTCCTGATTGAACTCATTTAACTCGTCTATGGGCATACTGTTGATTCGTTTTTTCTTTTCGTGTATCCATAGTCTAGCTTCTTTCACGCTCATATCTTTGGTGATTGCTCTCAACTTATCACCTCACTTTGTCTTTTTCAATCCAACGTCCTGCTTAAGTTTATTTCTCCCTATTTTACCAGCTGCATCAAAGGCTGCAAGAACTTTCTCGATTTTCTTATCAGTAGGAAGGTCAGGATTAATTTTCTTAAGCCTTTCAGCCGTTTCTCTTCCGACGATCGTCTGTAATTCAACGAACTGCGCTGGTGTAAGATCGACTTTTCTTTGAAGACCTGTGACAGCATCTTTACCGCTCACATATTTGGCAACAGATCGTGGAGCAAGGTTTTTGTCTCCTGTTTCATTTAGCAAATCCACGACCAATTGAGCCTCGGCAGATGGCCTGTATTGGCTTCTTGCAGCAGGAGAGATAAATACATCAAAAAAGCTGTTCGGCTTCGTCAGTGGCTGTCCTAGCGTGTCCACGCGTTGCGGCATTTGCTGCGCTAATCCTGGTATTTGCGACTCAGCTGAGTTGGTTATTTTACCGAGTGTATCCGTTGAATATGTTTCTCTTACTTTGTCATCAAACAGCGTATTAAACTGTCTCGCCAAACTCGGAACGAACTGACTAGGAGCTTGTTTGATTAAATTAAGAGCAACAGCTTTGAAGGCATTGTTTTCCCCAGCAGGGATTTGGAAAGCCTCACGAATGCCGGATAGCAGAGATGAATCCAACAGTGTGCTGGCGCCGGACAATGCCGCCTCTGCCGCTGTCTGCGCAAATCCTTGCTTGTCCTTCACGCTTTGGTAGATGTTTGATCCAATCGCCATTGGCATTGAGCTAGGTTGCGCCCATTGATAAGCCCATAGCGTATCGCCCGGCTGAAGTTTGGCCGCTTGATCTGCGTCACCGCCCGTTCCAATCGCTCCTAGCATGCGTGTGAGTGCTGATCCATTTATTTGAAAATCCTTAATGCCCGTACCTTGCATCAGTTTGCGAACTTCTGGGTCCTTATTCGATTGACCGAATAGAGCGCCTTTATCAGTCAACCAATACGCTATAGCTCCCATTCCTGTGCCCATCAGAGCGCGAGTAACAGAATTGATTACGTCAGCTCTAGTGAGGTCGGTATTCGGATTGCGAAGCACCTCATGTGTCTGTTTCAATGCCTTAAGGATGCCAACGGGTGAATAATCCAAACCTCGTAGGAACAGGTTTGCTGGAGTTTTAGCAAATGGCACAATCAATGATCCGGCGCCGAACTCAGGGGAACCGGTTGAAAGTCTGTTAGCCCCTCTACGGAATCCCATGATCTTTTGTGCTAGTAAAGAATCATCTTGAAGTGTCGCAAATTTCCCGTACTCTTTAGCAATGTTGTGTGTAGCATCGTCAATGTTCGTCATATACGTTTGCATATGGTTACGAATTGCATCGGCACCCTTAATGCCTTGGTTAAGCGCGTCCAGATACGCCATTTCGCTGATGCGTTGATTTGTCGCCCTTGTATAGGCTGCATAGTCAAAGCCCTGTAGAGCGGCGCCTAGCGACTTCTCTAGGTAAGTCATAGGATTATATTTGCTGCGGAATGCCTGACCTTGAATCTCGTACTTAGACGTCAATCCTTCCGGGCTAACACCGCGCCATCCGGCAGATAAACCTTCTCCTAGACTGCTCCAATAGTCTTTAGCAGGCTTAAAGAAGTTGTCCCATACTGTCGGACCACTTTTAAAGCTGATTGTTCTCGGCCCGCCAGTGATTTTCGATGCTGCGAAATCGATTGGTGTTCCAATTAGCTTTGTCATTCTCTCCAACCGGTACATCATCTCGTTCCCTACAACGTTTCTGATTTGCGTCAGAGGATTGAGAAGCATTGCGATGTATTGTGCTGCAGATAATTTTCTCCCTACGCCAACCTTTTCGAACGAACTCATAAGCGCTTGAAGGTCCTGGGAAGCTACGCGGCGCTCCTTATCTGCCAAGGACGAAACCTTTTGAGCCATGTTGCGAATGAAATCAACATCTGCCGGCGTCAGTTGATCCCCTTTTTGCTTGATAAAGCCCTCTGCAACACGTTCTGCCTTGCTAATTACCTCGTCATTGATTTTTTTAGCGCTCTGATTACGTAATTCCTGCGACTTCTGGAAGATTTCCCGAAGATAAGGACGTACATTTTCTCCAAGATCACGAACCATTTGCTCGGACCAATCAGAAAATTTGATTGCACTTCTACCTAATTTTGTAGCGCCGACAATGGCATAATCAGCCCACTCGTCTAGAGGCAGTGCGTTCGCTTGACCTCTGCGCCCTCTGATACGTTCTAATGCTGCTTTTTCTTGAGATTCAAAAAAAGTCGATACCCTATCACGAACACGAACATCTCCCATTTCTTTAGGAACCGATGCAGTACGTGGTGCTCGGATATCTGATGGCTTTAGAAATCTTTTAGCATCTGCAACGAAATCAGCTACGGTTTGCTTCTCAGCAGCGCTGATCGATTCACCTTTACGCACGCGCTCCATGATTTCCACAACAGTTCCTGCACGTTCGCGGCTGCCGCCAGCTGCTTGTATAGCTCCTGCTGCGTCAGTAATGCCTTGTGCTTGAGTCGCGGATATCTTAACCTCCGCTTGACCGCGAAATAGGTTCTCGTTAATACGTGATACTTTACGTTGTGCGGCCAATAGTGCTCCTTCAGGTGACAACCGGTTCCAGATTGATGCAGCTTGAACGGCTTGACCTGCTTCCGTTAATTGTTTTGATACCTTTTCAGCTATGTTAACGGCACGTTCAACCTGCCCAGCATCTTGAAGCTGCTGGATTAGTCTCATCCCAGTTGCAACGTCATCTGCCTTGAATTTAGTTTTACCTAGCAATTGCGCCTCTGTCTGATCAACTCCATGTTGTTCAATGCGGTCGTTAGCTCTTTTCAAGGTTCCTAGATTGGTTATTTTCTTATAATTCCGATCAGCGGATTGCTCTAACCCTTCTTTTACGCCAGGGTCAACACTATCAGATTGTCGCAAAGTACTTACAAATCCGCGCTCCTGTGTCGGCGTGCGTGTTGCTCTCACTAGTGCTGGTGTATCGATCTGCGCGTTAACTGGTGTTGCATCTATAACATCATCATTCATTCTTACAGGCGACGAAGGTGACACTTCTGAAATAGGAATGTCTGGTGTTGTGATTGTTTGTCCTGCAGGCTTTGGAGTGCCATCAGACAATGCGAATCTTACTTTAATAGGGGCATCAATAGCGCCCGCAATGTTACCCATGCGTAAGCGGTCAACCTCTTTGCTGACACTTGGCGTTTTGCCACTCAGCAAGCTATCTAGGTCATAGCCGCGCTCCTTGGCCGCTTGCTTCGCAATCGTGAACATGTCCATACCATTCTGCACTTCAGAAGCCAACTGCCGCATATCCTCGTATGAGAGCTTACGCATATCATTAAGAGATACATCTCCAATATGAGGTTTAAGCCATTTCGCTAGCTCATTTGGATTCTCGAGCGGCGGTGTCATTCGTTCGAATACGACAGGCTTGATGTCGCTCATGACCTTGTTGACGTAGGTTTCGTTGTCTGCAAACTTTAATGGTCCATTTGTAGGGCTATCACCTGCTCGTTGGATCGCTTTAGATGCGCCGAGCAAATTTCCTAATGCTTCCTCACCATACTTAGTTGCTACCGCTCCTGCGCCTTTTATAACACCAGTAATTAACCCTGCCCCAGCACCACCAAATAAAGCTCCCCATTTCGCTTGGTTAGCAGCTTCGGTGAGTCCTCCGCGTGGATTGTAAGCTAATGATTGTCCAGCTCCAGCAAGTGCGCCAGTCAGACCTTCTTTAATTACTTCTCTAACAATTGTAGGCGCTGCTTTTGCACTGTTTCCAAGAACAGGGGCGACTTGCGATAAACCAGTCCCTATAAACTTAGACACACCTAACAGCGCTGTTGGTCCCATCGCAGGCGTGTAAAATTGCTCTGCAAGTTTCGCTGGTTTTTCTGTTACTTTCTGTACAGCCACTATTGGTTCTCGCAATCTATTCAGCACGCTTAGGACAGGATTTCCTGCTACCTTCTCCCTGTTTTCAGCTATTTCCTTATCAAAATTGCTTTGTATAGTAGGTTTTGGAGGCCCTAACATTGGCCGCAAATCAGGATTTACACTCTGTGGCGTGAATGCGGTTGTTGCTGTCTTTAGTTGATCGCTTGCGCTTGGGAGAGATGTTGGCATTTGTTGCTGCGGCTGGAATAGGTTATTAGCTGCTTGCTGACTCTCAAATACCGTTGGCAATAGCGGAAACGGATTTTCTACTGGTTTAGGCTGCGGTTGATTACGAGATAAAGCCCCTCGAACTTGAAGGGGCTGTGATGATTGCGCTTGTACTGGTGACAAATCTTGCGGACTAACGACGATATTCGACGATGATTTGAAAGATGGAGCCGTATAAGTAGCATTTAATGATGAATCTATGGGCGTGTATGTTGGTTTTGGTGCTGTGATTCTCTTTTTTTCTTCCTTCTTAGCCAAACAGATCACCCCATAATCTTCTGAATGTATTTCTTTGTTTCATCTGGAGCATAAGCTAGCCAATTATTTCCGTATTGCTTAACGGCCTTATCAACGTTTCCTCCACCCCAATTGTAACCGGCTAGAGCTTTTGATAAGTCACCATCATACTTTGCGAGTAAACCGCTCATCATCTTGCCTGCTGCATCTGCCGCTTGGTCAGGTTTGAAGGGATCAATGCCATAACCTTTTGCGGTCGCTGGCATGAACTGGAACATACCGGATGCACCACTTTTTCCATTCTTTGCGTTAGGATTAAATCCCGACTCTGCTGAAGCAATAGCATTTAGCAAACCGTCAGGCAATCCGTATTTACTATTAGCCCCATCGATCATACCAGCGTACTGGGCAGGTGCTGCTTTATTGGATACGCTGGTTACTGAAAAACCTCGGGATACTCTTTTTGCAAGGCGTTAATCTCATTGATCGCATAGCCGGCCTTAGTTAGCGCTGTGACAACGTCTGAACCTCGTAGCCCTGTTGTATTGATCATATTAACGAAGGCTTCCTCGCGCCTTGTAGGATCGCTTACTACACCATATTTTTGCTTGCCCTCATCATCTATGCCGACTACCTTCTGCAAAGCTTGTGAGAGCATGTCGCCAGCTGTAGCAGCTGATATAGTTTGAGCAGTTCCGGCTTTAGCTGCATCAGCCATTTGCGAGTAAGTGAATTTATCTTGATCCAGTGTTAACGAAGCTTGACGGTATGATTGGTCTGAAGTAGGTGTTCCAACTGGTACGCCAAGGATAGAAGATACTGCTGGTGTTGCAGTCCCTGTTGTGGACCACTCTTGCAATGCTGCGTTACGAGTTGCAAGTTCTCGAGACTGTTGCTCACTCACAAGGCTACTAGCCACTTGCTGACCTTGTAGCGTTTGCTCACCAGCATTGGCATTTTTAACGAGGTTGCTCCAATTAGATAGAGGACCAGCGCCTAAATTGCCTGTTTGAGTTACTATGTCTTGATAAGCATCCCAGTTACTTTGCTTATTAGCTAAATCCATCTGCTGACCTGCGAGAGTGCGTGCGCCCGATAGTCCAGCCAATGCATTCATACCTACATTGTTGCTTGCTGCACCATTCGCCCCGGACGCACTACCAACGTTTGGGAGGTTACCAGTTTGATTTGCTACATCCATCAGTTGGCCCCAATCTTGTGCCGATCCTTGAAGCGTGCGCTGGCCGCCAAAGTTTCCAGTTAACTGGCCAACATTAAGCCCAAAGTCACGCTCAGCAGCTAACAATTCTTGATAAATCGCTCTTTGGCGCTCCGGCGTAAGCTTGTCAAAGTTCGCAATTTCCGTAGATAACGAGTTAAGTGTATTGTCGAGTTGAGATGCGCGAGAAGTATCATCAATTGACCTGCCGCGCTGCACCTGTGCTAATTGGTAATTTGTCGCGCCGCTGAATGGATTTTTATTTCTTAGCAGTGCTTGGTCTTCTAATACTCGATTGTCCTTGATGAGCTGATTCGAGTACTCAGCGTTGTTTTTCAGCGCGCCCATTTGCGTATTGATCGCATTCAACAATGCCGCTCTCTCAAGCGCTGTAGCGTCCGTAGCCTGCTGCTGTAATTGACCTGAGCTTTGTACGTTTGTTACCGCATCACTCGGCACATAGCCCCCCGAAGGCGTTACAAGTGCGTTTGTGTTCGGCTGCCCTTTGTTGTTGATGTAATCAATAAGCTGCTGCGTGTCCATTCCCTTAACGGCGGTAGCTTCATCTGCTGATAAGGCGCCGTAGTGCTGTTGTGCGTTGTTAGAAGCCCAACCTTTGTTTCCTGCGTCATACTGCTTTTTGCTGTAGAGGATTTCATTCAACGCATTGCCGGAACCGCCGTAATTAGTCGTTGAAGCCTCGTTATACTTTGGGATGCCTCCGAGTGGAGTTACAGTTGGTTTTGCTCCTGCCGCTGCTTGGCCTGCTGATACAAAGCTATTACCAGTAGGTTTGGTAACGGGGCTTCCCGTGCTAGTAGGCACATAGCCTCCGCTTGGTGTTTTTACAGCATTGCCCGATCCTGCCGGTTTGGCTACTCCTGCACTTGCTTGCGCTGCACTCATGGGCTTTATAGCGTTGTATTGCGCTTGGTTAGCTGAACTTGTTGGGGCTATTCCGAGACTCTTCTTGCGTTGGAGCTCTGCCGCTACGGCTGCTGCGCTCATTACTGCCATTGTTCATTCTCCCTTCGTAATACTTCATTTTGATAATGTGACGTGAAAAGGCCCGAGTCTGCCATGCTCCCGGGCGTTTGTGTATTTGTTTCATGATTCGATGGTAGTGGTAGAAAATCCAGTTCATCGTTTCTACACCCTTAATTACATAGTTTGTTCGTATTACGACTTAAGTCCCTCAAACATAAAATTTTATGATATACTACATTTTGAATTAATTAGGAGGTATCTTAATAATGGAATTATCACTAATAAGACCGCGCCCAAACTACTTAAAACCAGCAATCTTTTGTTTATTTACAGCATTAATGATTATACTGGTCGTTATCCAAGATTGGTCTATACATATTTCCAATATTGCTGCATTCGTCATGTTTTACGCTGCATCGATGATGGTTATATGGAACTCAAAAGTTCCTAAGTTATTGTCAGGTATAATTACCGCAATAACCACTATAAAAATGCTTTATTCCTATCATCTTTACTCAACCATAACGAGCCACTTTCCGGATAGCTTTGGATATTTAGATCGTTTTGCAGAAATAAAAAAAACACCATCAGTTTTTCTAGATCCCGTCGAAATGACTCAAATTGCTAGAAGTTCACAACTCACTTTTTATTATGTCATGTACGTTGTAAATGTCTTTTTTGATACTACATACGCTTTCTACTTAGTTAATATATTATTTTTCACTGCCAGCATCGTGTTGTTCTATAAGATAGCTTTAGAATTTGGTAATAAAGTCGCGTACACAGCAACACTCTTTTATGTTCTATCTTTTACAATGACAGTCTTCACAAGTAATGTGCTGAAGGACAGTCTAATACTCTACTTGTCAGTCCTAGCGATTTATTTATACAAGAAGCATAGAAAAATAACCATTTCAGTTGCAATCGTTTTAGCATTTATTCTTGCCTCGCGAGTCTACACAGGATTTGCCTTTATGGCAGCTATTTACTTTGATTTTCTGATTAACCATTGGAAACAAATTTCATTTAGGAAAAAATTATTTAACATAACGGTGCCCGTATTCGTAATCATTTACCTAATCAGAACACCGATTTTTTTTGACTTAACATCGAATACTCAACTTTTTTTGAATAAAAATTTGGGTATTGGAATTATCTCTTCCACCCTTCTTGGATTCATTCACATGTTTTTCGCTCCATTTCCTTGGGGAACTTACGTATCAGGTACAATTACACCATATTCAATTATTGAAATAGATTCCTTTTTCGCATTACTCTTTGGCTATTTCTTGTTCAAGTTTTTTATGAAATGGATCTTCTATAAAGACTTGCGTAAGAAAACATTCCTCTTCTTAATACCTATTTTCGTTCATGCCGGTACACTCGGTGTTGCATATGAGGGAGGATCAACTAGGCAAAGGATCGCCGTTTTTGGTTTCATGATTCTCTTATTCGTTTTAGGAAAATACTATAAGCCAGAAGAAAAAGAGAGTTAGCTCATTAGGAGCTAACTCTCTTTTCTCTTATTCATCATGCATCTATTGCACCCGCAAACACAGGAAGTGTCTTGATGTATTCATATGCTTGTTTATCCCAACGTAGTGCGTTTTCGTCTTCACTTGGTGTGAATGTGTAGTTCATATGCGCGACAGGTGCTTTGCCATCACCGCATAGCGTTTCAGACACAAACACTTCCAAGCTAACAGTCACAATGTTTTTGTTTCCGTTAATACCTTGAACTCTGATATACGCCTGATTTAGGACTAATCCCGAATCTAATGTAAAATCTTTTTTAATAGCCATAATTACCCCCTACCAAGTCGCTATAGCAACTCGTTTCCATGTATTGGTTGCATGACAAACATATAAGTGTGAAGCGTCATATGCGAAATCACCTTTAGCGCCTGTACTTGCCGCGGTAGCTGGTACAGCCACTTCTCGAATTAAAGTTCTAAGATTCCCGTCATTGTTCCGATATTTCGCCATAAAGTCCGCTGAATCGATGTATATACTGTTATTGAAAATCTGTCCGTTCGCAGTTGGTGTAAATATTGCTTGACGGTGGAGCATGTCCCCTTTAAAACTAATTCCGGCAATCTTGGTCGCTAAAGTTGAGTCTGAATAAACCGCAAGCATGTCCCCGCCGAATCCACCTGTAGGGAACATTTTAAGACCGTCAATTGAGTTGTCTGCGGGATTCATGGTCAATCGACGTATCAGATTCACCATATTTCCCGATTCCGAGTCTCCCCAACGATTATTATCTGTTCCAGCATCAATAAAATGATCTGCTACAACGCCTCCTGCCATGGTGCAACCAAGGGTCATGTTCTTTCTTGATCCTGTCACATGTTCAAACCCTCCGCCTGTAGCTCCGGCATTCTCCATCCGAATATGTGTGAAATGGCAGCTTGTACCTGCATTTTTAATCCAGCGTCCCGAAGTGTCCGCGATCATTACTCCCGCATTAACAACGATAGTGTCACCCTTAACAATTTCGATGCCGTTTTGACCGCCTGTAATGACCGTCTTAGTATCCACGATATTTGCATTTGGGGCATTACCTGCAATATCTGCATCAAATTTAATGCCGTGAGTAGTTGATGCCGTACCAATGCTTCTACATATGAATTTGTTGTAGTAGCTATTGGAATATACAAGTATACTGGCATTCGGAACTTGGCCAAACTCGATATCAAATACCCCTTCTTGGGTTTTTTCGGTCTTGAGACCTCCGGCATTTCCTGTTGATCCCGACACTCGTAAACCAATTATTTGAGGATACATGGTGTAGTTTGTTGGATCAGCCGATTCAAAGGCGTATCCGGTACCTGTGTTCGTGATTTTTGTTGCAGTGTACCCAGCGCCAATGATTGAAACATAGGATTTATACTTTAATGATTCTGTTATTTTGTAGTTTCCAGGAGGCAAACACACAATTCCACCACCTGATGCGCTAACAGCATTTATAGCTGATTGTATCGATGTTGTATCATTATTAGTCCCATTTCCTGTTGCCCCAAACTTCATAACATTTACAGCACGCCTATCAAACTCTGCTTGTACTGCTATGTCACCAAAGTCGGTTAGGAGCGTTGGATCGAGTTGATTTGCACCAACAGCTCCATTAGCAATTTTAGAGCTTGTCACCGCAAAATTAGCCAATTTAGCAGTCGTAACGCCTAGATCAGCAAGTTTTACTGTAGTAACTGCGCCGTTAGCGAGCTTCATCTCCACAATGGCACCATCAAGTATTTTAGGGCCTGTAACAGCACCATCAGCGAGTTTAGCTGTTATGACACTACCGTCTGCCAGTTTAGCAGAGGTTACGGATCCGGCTCCCTGTGCGTTGTTTAGATCGTTAATAATTGCGTCAAGGTATTCGTAAATCTCTTGGAATACCGCAAGACGCAATGCCGATACAGCGACCTGATTCGGTACGAGATTGGGTGATAGGTTATTTAAATTCGTGCGATCTGTCGGGGCTAATGTCATTTTCCGCTAACCCTCCCTTTAAATTTGTCCTTGAATATCTTTACCGGCTCGTTCCTTGGATTTTCCCAAAGGACTTGCACGTACTTGGAAAGTCGAGAGTAATCGAATAGTATTTCGTCCGGCTCATTCACCAAATCGGTAAAATCTATGTTTACATACTTCGCAACGTCCCAACTTGAAATATCTTCTATCATTGCTTGGTTCTTGATTATTTTCTGCATCACATCTGTCACATCAGAAAATATGAAGGTTATGTCTAGTGTCGCTGGTACCATATGTTGCTTCGATTCCACGATATATGCGTCCCACATCGATGCATAACCACTAAACTCAAGCGACATAGCCGCCGTATAGCGTTTGAAATGCACTGGTGTACCTGTTGCCTTGGTCGATTCGTTAAAATCGCTGTACAGGTCATCTGCGAACTTGTGAAGGTGTCCCGTACTGCCTCCAAAGTATAGCGTTCCATTGAGTGAAGCATAGGCTTTAACGTTAAATGTCAACCAATCCGTGTACCATTCTCTCGTACGGGTGTCGTAAACGTAGGTGTAATTCACGCCAGCCTTTTGGAATGATAGCAAATACAGCTGCTTCTCAGGGTGAAACTCTGCCACCGCTGCCGCTTTCTCTGCTTCAGTCAGCCCTAAATCTTGAAAGTTGATCTTGCCTTGCATGATGGACCGAGTGGCGTACTGCCTTCCTCCACCGTCCGCTAATGCCGTGAATATTTCATGTACTTCATTATCAGAAAGGAACAAAATAGCCTGCGTCCCATCAGGATATGTCACCTTTTTGATCGATCTTGGAGCAATTACGCCATACTCAGTGTTCAGATAACGATCTGCCTTGAAGTTATCGAACGTTTCCCCTGTAATGATGTTCCATCCCCTGCGCATCGGAACTAAACATACATCGTCAAAGGAAACACCGTTGCCGTTGATATAATCGTTATCTTTCACTAAGAGGAAGTACTGCACCTCTGGCACGTAATCGAACTCAAACCGTTTGGAGTAGAATAGCTCATTAGTTCCTGGACTCATGAACACATGGCCTGTATACTCCCATATGAAGTTAATACCCTTAGTATTGACCGCCGCTAGAGCGTTAGCCGGTGCCGGACTCGCATCATTAGCTGCCGGAGTAACAAGCGTCACCGCCGCACCATCGCATTGCTTGAGTGCTGCACCATCGGCTATGAGCATCCGAGTGACCAATAGGCGGTTAGTAAAATCTACTGTGTAAATATCAGGACGATTCAGCGGTGCTGTCATGGTTAAAGGTGTGAGCGCCGTAGTGCCGTTGTATTTGTACATTGTTGTTCCACTGGCGGCATATATCTCTTCTGCTAAGGACGAGCTAGGAGATGCCTTGTAGATCGTTAAATTTTGTATGGGTGATGGTAGAGCCGAAGTTGTAACCGGAACCGTTCCCGGACGCTGTGAAATATCTCCATCCAGGTCCATATATGCGTTCTGCATGCGTGGAGACTGAGACCGCGGTATAAGAGAGAACTGCAAAGCCGTATTAGCTCCTGCATACGAAGGTGTTTCCAATTCAGCGTATTGTTTATAGGCCATAGTCTACCTCCGGTAATACTGAACTTCGTTTTGTGAAGGTGGGCGACCACCTGTAACGCCTTGTGCATCGGCATTCGCTTTGACAAGGATCGGGATTAACTTATCCGCAACGGAATAGGCACCATTCGCGCCCTCAATGTCGTTCAAGCTCTCCTTGATTTTTCCAATCGTCTCAAACATCAGCAAATCGTAAGAGGTTGCCGGCCACTCTAGTATCTGAGCGTCAGAGGTAGCTTTAGTTGGATACCCTTTGTACTGCATGACGTATGTCCCAGGGCCTTTTATGTGGATCAGCGAATTTGCCGACTCTCTCCACCAGCCTGACGGTGCTGGAAAGGATGTCCGTTTTGTTAATTCGGTTCCTGCATCGGTGGAAATAAGGATTCGAAGCTGCTCGTAAAGGTCTTCAATGTCATTTCCTCCACGTTTGAAGGTGACATATCCGTTAGCGGATACCGTCAATGCATCAGATGTTCGCACAACAAAGGCGAGTGAGACGTATTTCCACATCGCAAGCGTCATGTAATAGCGAATATAGGTATCTTGCGCTGCGCTATTGCCGAGATGGGCTAGATTCATGCGGCCCATTGCTTTGATTTGTGAGGTTAGCTCACCGACTGAGAAATTAAATGCGCCCATTACATCACGCCCCTTACTCGGCAATCATTGCCCTTATTTGTGCAAAATGTTGTTACTTCAGGATCGTACATTGCAGCGCTCTTGCTATCTGCTTGAATGTTCATAGTGACCGCTCGACCATCCTCAATAAGCGGTACACGTTCGCCATTTACGATATGGCTGAATGTTATGACGAACATGTCACCACCCACTTTCAGCGGGCTTTTCTATGCCCTTTTCAATAACGTAATAGTCTGCTACTTGTTTCTTTGCTACCTCATGTTGGCTGAAGCTCTCTGAATACTTCAAATTAGCTCGTTCAATGCCAATTTTGTCGACTGTTGAAGGTAACTGATAATACATCGCCTTAATGTAACTTGAATACAATGGATAAAAACGATCTTCAATGTCTATTGTGTCAGTTATATCCGTGAAAAATTTCAAATTCGCATAGTAATCAATCAATAGCGTGTCAGAAGATTGGAAAGCTACCGGAACTTCAAACGATCCGTTGTAATAGGTATAAACCGGATAATACGGACGATTAATTCCGCTATCCAAGTCGCTTTGCCGCCTTATTCTCCTAAATTTCCTGATCGTTGTTGGTAGTGTTGTATATGTCAATGTTGTTGTGTCAACTACTAAAGTGGTTGTGCCAGGAATGAATATTCGAAGCATGAATTCGTTCTGGGCAATATTCGCCCAATTGACTATGCTTTCATTTTCTAAGGGATCTTGAATGTCGCGTTCAACTATAAAACGTATTTGCTCAAGTGTGATCGCCATAATATCACCTAGTACAAAGCCGTTATATTAGTTGCTGTTGTACCTGTCGCCATAACTTTAATGACTGATATTGGGTATACATGACCAGCTACAACGCTTACGAATGTTGCCGTGCTGCTATCAGGGAAAACAACTGAAATATCCCCCGTTGCTGCTGCCATTAATCCGCGCGTGGCTGCAATTATTGTTGAATTGTTAGGCGTTACTGCTGCAGCTCTTGTATATGGCTCAACGACTACTCTCCCACCCATTACGACACTCCTTTCAAATGCTCAACGATCTGTTCATTGCTCCATTTATTCCATCCCTGCGGCTTGTTAGAGAGAGCCGCCATTCGTTTCATCAACTCAGGCCGCTTTATTTCTTCATCTGCATGCTTTGTCGGTTCCTTCAGCTCTCGCAGAAGTCGATTCGTTTCTCTTTGTTCGATAATCAGGTACATCATCAATTGTTGATCAATACGACTAACCTGTTGTTCAAGTAATTCAATAGGTGGAAGCATAATAACCCTCCTTATAAATAAAAAAAGGGAGCATTTCGCCCCCTACGCATCAGCCGTCACTCTCAAAATTTCAGTCCCTGCGCCATTAACTTGCAGAATGGCCGTTTTTGTCGCAGCCACTGGCACGGCAGTACCGCCAGCCACTTTAATGTTTGCAGCTAGTGTTGCGTGGTTGTTGGCCAGCACAATGACTTTCCCTGCGTAATCAGTTACAGGAATGACAAAGGCATTGCTTGCATGGCCTGTTGTTACCTCAATACGACCGTTAACGATTTGGGCAGGCGTTAAGGTCACATCTCCACCTGCAAGCGTCTGAGCAGTCAATACGCCCGTTTGAAGCGTTGCTAATCCATCTAAATTCATATTCGTGTATCCCGACACGGTTGGTTTTGGCATTTTTTTCACCGCCTAAAATAAAATAGGCACCCTTTCGAGTGCCTTGATACTATGATAGCAATGTTCCTGATAGTCCCGGGTCAGCTTTCAAGATACCATTCCAACGGTTTGGTTTTGCAATCCAGCGGCTGCGGCCCTTGATGATGTTTGCATCCGTTTTTTCATCAACGTATGAACGTACGTTAAGGGGGATGCGATCCAAGAACACAAGACCCTCGTACATTTCCATCCATTTCGCATCAGCAAGGTACCAGGTGTCAGTGCCGGCAGTAATTCCAGCCGCGTTGTTGAGATAAGGGGACATAATGACGTTCCAGCGGCCATACTGGAAGTTGAAAGAGTTGTTCGCCGTGTTCGGTGCGCCTTCTTCAGCTCCAATAGCATCAAATACAAGCTTCTTAATACGAGATTTTGACGGAATAATGATGGTATCTGGCGAAATGTCCATGATGTTGCCGTCATCGTCCCGGATGTATTGCATTGCTTCCTCTGCAAGGCAAAGCGCGTCATAAGAAAACGGGTTAGCAATATAGTTGGATTGCGTAGTGTAACCGCCTGTTTTGGACGGATGATTCGTTGCAAACAACGCAAGGCTATCAGCGCCTTTGATATCGAACACTTTGTTATTGTTACCGAATACCATCGTCGTAGCAGTCCCAGCGTTCAGGATCCCAAGTCCGAATTTTTCACGGCCGCGGTGGTACGACTTCATGAATCCATATGCTTTCTGCTTCACTTTACCCATTTTCGCGTCTTCGACCATTGTTTGAGTGACGCTGAACTGCAATTTCCACTCGTCCGGCTCTACAACTACCGAATGACCTTCTTGGAATGAGGATTCAGGGTAGGCCCCTTGTTCACCAACCGCCTCAAAATCACCAAGTGAGGTTTCATAGGTGTACTTCTCAGCAAAATTGCTCGTTTCGTCCATGCAGAAAATTTTATCGATGACCGATTCTGCTTCGAATGCTTCCTTCTGATCAGTGAGCATCATGCGGATAGGCTCTTGCGACTTTCCAAATACTGAATCATTGAGTCCTGCTGCTTTAGAGAATATCACCTATGCCCACCCCTTATCGACGGAAACGTCCGCGTACGTTAGATGTCGTTGTCGCGCCGTCCGTTTCTGAAATTTCAAATACTCCACTTGCTGTTGTTGCTGTAACCAGTAGGCCGTCAGTATGGATTGTTACTTTAGCCCCTTCAAGCGTTACGGCTACGGTAGCCGTTGATTGAGTGGTCCACTCCTGAAGCTCATCCACGCGCCATACAGGAATAATAGCTCCCGGCGTAGCTGCTGCAGCTGTCTTAGCTGCAATAAACTGAGGTGTAGCCGTTGCCCCGCCTTTTGTCAGCTTTCCGCTTGTTTGAACAAGGGATTCGCCTAGAGCAGAGGCTTCACCGTCAGTCATTTGTAAGTATTCGAATGGTAGCTCACCCATACCTGGGCGCATAATTGGGCGAAAGCCCGGTGCGTTTGCCATGTAAAACCCTCCTAATTTGCGTGTTTTTTATGCCAAGCTCGTATTTGTGCGTCTGTTTTGCCTTTATTCAAGGCGCGGTACATGCGCATGGTTTGTTCATCAATCTCAACATGGTCTACCTCGCCGCCTGTTGTAGCGTTAGGAGCCAAATGTTCCTTACTATTCAGCTTGTCGAGCGCTTCTTGCTTAGCTACAGCTTGCGCATTTTGTAAACGTCCATTCAGGATCGTTTCAAAGTGGGCGTTACGGTATGCGGCAAGTGGTGATGCTCCTCTAGCAATCTCGGCTTGCATTTCAGGAGTGTACCAATCAGGACTTGCGCCCGCATCAGCTGCCTTCGAACTTTCTACTAGCTCGGGATACGCCGTATACAATTGGTTCCACTGGTCAACAGCCTGCGCTTGCGTGCGTTCTTGAGTGAACTGCTGTACTTGCTGTTGGGTAGCTTTGTAATTGCGGATCGCTTCGATTTCTTCAGCAGTAAGGCCAGACTCCTCATATCGCCGCGCGTTTTCTTCCTCGCGTTCTCTCTGTAGCGCTGCTTCGTATTGCTCGACAGTGAATATACCTCTGTCGCCGTATTGCTGCGCTATAAGCTCGTCAGCTTTCTTCGCCTTTGCTTCAATTTCTGCGGCTCTAGCTTTCTCAGCTTCAAGCTGCTTCCGCATCTCTTGAAATGCTTTATTTGTCTCCGAATCCTGCTTTGGCTTCTCCGGTTCGACGACCTCCGGTTTTTCGGCTTTGTCCGCATCTGCTGTATCAGCGTTAGTTGTATCAGTGGTATCCTCACTGGCGCGAGTGCTTGTGTATTTATCCATCTTTGCGTTAAACTCTCGCGCATCCGCTTCAAATTCTGGCGAATCTTCCAAGCTTGGCGTCCCGTCATC
This sequence comes from Paenibacillus sp. Y280, assembly GCF_056786335.1. Classification (NCBI taxonomy): domain Bacteria; kingdom Bacillati; phylum Bacillota; class Bacilli; order Caryophanales; family Paenibacillaceae; genus Paenibacillus; species Paenibacillus sp. Y280. The sequence goes on along the minus strand of NZ_JBXCIW010000005.1, from coordinate 276,147 downwards.
CTCCCCGAATAGTTGAAGGTTGAGTTTCAGTGGAAATTCAGCGACCTTTTCCATTTTGCTGCTTATGTTTTGCATCATTACATTCTCCTTTGCAGTTGTTGCTACGGTCTGCCCCGCGAATTTTTTTACTTGCTGCGTAGATCGCCGCCCGTTGTTTTCTTAGGCGATTTTTGATTCTTGATGATGCTGTTTGGTGATTTTACTGTTCCACTCGAAGAGTTTGGAACCTTGTAGCCACCGCCGCCACCTTTACTCATGTCAATCACCACCTTTCGTTGAGATATGCCCAAAATGGCAAGAGAAAAGGCCACCCTACGACTAGGAATGGCCTGTTATACGTATTCGACTAGACGATCCATATTGGCCGCCATAACGTCATATATTGTATCTATTTGCAAATGTGCGTTAAGCTCTGCTCGCGTTCCAACATCTACCTCACTCCACGATGTTGCAATATTGCCGTCAGGACATTTGGCAGCAAAAATGAATCCTCTTATTTCGCCGTTCCTTGCATAATCCAACAGTTTCTCCAATGCTTCGACAACATTGTCTTGAGGCGTTTTGAACTTCACAATATTAGCCATTCCCTGTACCTCGATTCGCCATAGCCTGCACCTTCTGTTGTTCAATCACCAGCTTTGCGGATTCCAATTCCCTCTGCGCAGCCTTGTCTTCCATCGCTTGTTGTTGTTCAAACTGAATGCGCTGAGATTCGTTAGCAGCATTGGCGGCTTCTGCTTCAGCTTGCATATTTGCTTGGCTCGTTTGTTCAAGCGCGCCTTGCAGTTGTTCATTCTCGCCACCAGCCTGTTCTAGCTGTTGTTGCAATTGCTGGATGATTTGTTCCATCTGCTGCATTTGTTCCTGCTGATCCATCTTTTTATCCCACTGCTCTTTAATCTTGCTCGCATTCGGGAATTGCAAGCTTTCAAGTACGGTCCATAATTGTTGTAAGTCCATCGCTTGGGCGCCGAACAATGCCATCGTTTGTTCATAAAGGAACATCGGGTCTTTTGGAAGCCCGTAGGCCCCGTCGGTCCCAAACAAGAAATCCATATTCCAATACAGGTTGCCTCTGCGGTCTCGCTGCAACAACAGATACTTGTCAAACTCTCCGAACAAGTCGCCGCCTGATTCATCCGTTGCCAGATATGGGCGAATCTCGTCATAAAATGCGACTTTGAATTCGAAAATGATCTCGAATAATTCTTTGAAATGGATCGCTTTATTGAATTGCTTGGACTGCATGCGCCCACTCGCTTGCTGTACCTGTATCTGCTTGGCCTTGCCTGACTGCGCTGTAGGGTCTTCCTTGCCTTGGTAACTGTTCGTTATGCCTAGCATGGATTGAGCGACTCTGTACTGTTCCTGAACGAACTGGATGTCTTTGCTAATGTCTGCTGTGAGGTCTAGCGTCTCGATCATAGCCAGTTCCGGCGCCGTTCCTCTTACAATCTGGTAGATCGTGTCGTTTATGTCGAAAGTGTTGTGCGTATCAAGGGCTTTGATGATTGTGCCACCCTTAACCAACTTTTCCTCCATCTTGTGTACGACACGCTTTATTGAATCCTGCTGGTCACGAATCACATCCAGGTCAGACTGTCCACCAAATGCAAAGTTTCGCGGCACGTTGATCCTCACGCTAACCGGATACCTTTGGGGAATGAAAAAAGGAACCTTTTCGCCCATTCGAGCAATTACGGTTCCGTCTCGTTTCACAATATCTCTATCGAGCGTTTCTTCTTTCAAAATTTGACCATTAAGGCGACGATAGAAAAACTTAGGTAAATCCTCAAGCTCAGTGTCATTTATAAACACATATTTTCCTATGTCACCATCATCGTCCTTGTACCAGCAAACGATCTCTGTAAGTGGCTCTTCTTCCTCCGCGCCTGCCGACCTTTGTGTCACAGCGCCTGAAGCAGCTTGATCTGTATCGTACAAACGTGTATTTTCGGGGTACTGTTCTTCCTCGCCTGTCATATCCTTTTTGTACCGCCGCTTAACATAGTCTTGTGTCACATCAGACAGGATGAAAAAATAATCCATCTTCTGCAAGTTGTATACTTTTGGCTGAGTGACCAGTTGTTTCGGATGCCGTCCGATTAGCTCTATTTCGCCCCTGTACAGGTGGTGTTTGAAATTCGGATTCCAAGCCACCTCAATCAGTGAAAAGCCCTGTATCGGCGTTATGCGCTCGTTACGATCATTAATAGATTCGATATCCGACTCTTTCAAATCGCTGGCAATGGAATCAGATATCATTTGCGCATCTTGTTCAAAGCCTTCACGCTTGCTTTTGACCGTTGGCATCGGAATCTGATTGTTAATCTGTGACTCGGTGAACTCGTAAATGATATTGTAGATGTTGTTCGCTTTCTTGGACGGCGTTGTCGTGGCGTTAACGTTCTTATCAACCGTCCGATCACCTAAGTACAGGTATTCTCGCTTATCCATCTCCGATAGTTTTTGACCACTCTTGGCAGCTTCTAACCGGTTCTGCCATTTAGAGAGTTTATCTGACTTCACTGCTTGCTTATAGCTCTTTTTCACTCGTTCCATCACATCCTTTATGAGTCCCATGCAATCATCCCGCCTTTATTCCCCACTTATTCAGCATATACTGCTTCATATCCGGCGATGCTTTTCGGTAATCTTCTTGCAAGTCCGGTGGTAAATCCTTTAGGCTTGGCTGCGACTTAGGTAGTGCTGTAGTCTGCTGCGTCCTAATTTCCTGACATATCGCATCCGCTAGGATCAAGTCGTCATGTTGACCATCTTGCGCGGTTGGCTTCCCCTTCTCATCACGCACAAATACCAACATTTCCTCTAAGGTGGGAATGTCGTTGAATAGTTCGATATGTTCTCGTACCAGCTGCACGTAAGATGCGATGATGATAGGTCTTGTGATTTTGGTAGTAACGAATCCAAACTTTTGTTGCACGCTGTAAGTGAATTTATCTACCGTTTCGCGCATGTATTGCTTCGGATACCGTAATCGTTCCAACTCTTTGTGTGGGTGAGTATCGAAATTTGTTTCGATCCCGATTAAAGCCTTGTTGTAATAGTGTCCTAAACAAAACATTTGCTTTGCATAGAGGTCAGTATCCACTCTATCCCGCCATACAGCTGCTTGATTCCAGGTAATGTTGTTCCTGACCTGTCCAATCGAGAAGTCGAAGCCGCCCTCGGCTATGTCCCCGCCAATTACATACGGGTAATCTTTTTGTGGCTCCTCATAAATGGTGAGTGGTCCATTCTCGTCCGGCATAAGCTTAATACTATCTATTGCAATTTGCTCGTTCACATAATCGTAAATGAATCGACCTCGTTTGAACGCCTTCTGATTCGCTTTAAGCCACACAATTCGTTCAGTGACTATTTGTGCGTTGAATACCGTCTTACCCAGCACGCCCCATTCTCCAAGCGCATACACGGTGTAATAATAAGGATCTTGTTCTTTCAATGACTCAAGCGTTCCCTTGTATTCGTCGTCTATGAAGGCATTGTCTTTATAGGTGGTATGGATGACTGTACTATTCGCTTTCTTTCCATCAAAAAAAACAGCCTTAAGCCAATGTGTGATGCTAATTGGATTAAAGCTGATCATGATTTGTTTATAATTTCTCGTCTGTCCACGTAACCGTAAGTCAAGCTGCTGGAAGTCTTCCTGTAATATCTCTGAAGCTTCTTCCAACCACATGCCTGTTATGCCATGAATCGATTTTAGCTTTTCAACATCATCAAGCCCGGCAAATATAATCTGATTGCCGTTTACGCAGGTAATGTCCATGTCGCTTTTATTAATCTTGAATAGCTCGGACATCCCCCAATCTGAAATCGTTCCTCGTAATAGGGAAAACACCGAGTTTCTAATCGTATTCGCTACTTTCCTTACAACGAGGAATTTGTGCCCCTTTTCCTCTAGCATGCGGATAATCATCTTTTGCGCTGCTGTTACACTCTTCCCACTACCAGCACCGCCATAAAGTACAAGGTAACGACTCTTATTGTCTATAAGTGGATGGCCCCATGTATTCATAATCTCGTCGATTGCTATGTCGATATTAATCGCTGGCATCTGGCATCACCTTCTTACGGTTAACGACAAAATTGACCTCTCCGCTATGTTCAAGCTCTTGCTTATCTCTCCACTCTTTAGGCTTGCGATTCTTCAGCCAGAATATGAGAGCCGTTGTATTCGGATGAGCGACCTTTCGAAGCTCTATCGGATCGCCCGTCATTTTATTTAACTCTTCCTCGGTGTAATCGTAACCGAGCGCAGCTTTAAGGAGCGCATTCTCGACCATGACGTCAATTACTTCTCGCCCGTTTTTTAAGGCGTCCGATAAGTCCGAATGTTCCTTCTGATATTCACACAATGTTGACTTTGCTATTCCAAGATTCTTTGCTATATCTTCAAGTGTTAATCCATTTCTCGCCCATGCCTCTATCAGCAGTAGCTTGGGCTTAACGTGTGTATCATATTTACCTACTGCCATCAATCATCATCCTCTCCGCTAAAAAGTTAATAGTTCAAATATTGATAGTTTTACTCGTCTTGTATTCCCCGGATGGCACAATCACGCCGTAATTAATACACATCATCAGAAACGCTGTCGCATCTTTTTTTCCGTCATTGTACTTGTGTTTCAATCTATCGTAGATACTCACTCGTCATCATCCTCCCCACCAAAAAATGTTTGCATAGCCATCTGCCATAGGATTAGATTTACTACAGCCCATATAGTGATTGCGTCAAGGTCGGTCACTACATACTCATTAGTTTCTCGTAGCAAGCCTTTATCACTTTCGCATCGTGTAATGCGTTGTGTTTTTCTCCCTCAATGCCTGCGAAATCTTCGCGGTTAATATCAGGATCGACGCCTCTGACTTTCATCAATGTGCAAATGTCGAACGGGATATAGTAGACGTTCTTCGGAATGTTAAATGCATGACCGAATAACTGATTGAATAGCACCCAATCGTATGATAGGCAGTCCGACCATATTTCTATCGATTCATATCGAGTTAACCATCGTCTCAGTAGTTCGCCAATATCTTTTTGCTCATAATCAATCAACGCTACATGATTACATTCCTCAATAGATTTTTCGTTAATCTCCCGACTCAATCCTCTATAATCGCCTGTTTCCATTACAAGCTTGGATATCACGTTCTCTTTAAGCCAATCATCTACTTGTGATCGATCATAATCATCAAGCTCGGCGTAAAATGTGTCTCCGCTTTCGGTGATCAATCCAATACTGATCAACGTTGTGTTCTGATGCAGTCCAGTGAACTCTGTATCAAAGAATACTTTCATCGTTTCATCTCCTTACACATGATATCTAATCGAAAATAAGTACCTACACCATTTCCTCAGTGATTTTCTATTGTCGTAACCGACCCACAGTTTACCTGGAAACAATCCGAATAAGTAGAACTGTGTGAAGTGCACACCATCATAATGAATTTTAAGCTTTTTCAACTCACGTTCACTTATGATCATGTCTCTATCTCCCTATTTCAACAGTATCGTTGTTACCAATATCGTTATCGTTATGATGTTTAGCGCATCCATAATGTTTAGCAATGTATTGGATTTCAATTAATCATCTCCCTATAACGAAAAAGAAGCCTTTCGGCTCCTCTCGTGTGATCGCTCAATCCATGGCATTAGATTGTTCGAAGTATATGTGCAGCGCATCCACGCTTATCACCAGTCTAAACGGATTGTGTAGGATTCGAACCTACGCTCCCTTTCGGGACTAACGCTTTAGCAAAGCGCCCTCTTCGGCCTCTTGAGTAACAATCCATATAATGCGGTTTATCCTAAGCCCCCGCAAAGGTTGCCTTAAATACATTAATCCGTACGACTCTCATCACAGGCTCATGATGGACGGAAGCGCCCTGAGTGTTATCTTCCTCCAATTACTCGGGTATGTGGATGTGTTCGTGGTCATGGACCTTACATCCATGAATAGCAATCCTCAAATTGCTGCTTGCGCGGTCATCCCGCAGCGTTCCGTCTCTCTTCCGGCACCACGATCAATTTTGTGTTAATCGGAACCTCGCCATCGGGGCGAGTAACCGTACGCTTTACCCGTAACGGCGAGGTATCCACGTTACTATTATAGCATGGTTCATTTCGCAATATTGTTATAATAATGTTAGTTATGCTAGTTTGAGCCGCGGTGCTTTTGCGCTGACAATCCTGATATATCCGTATGCGTAATTAGTGCGCTTGGCGATCTCCGTAAGTGGCAAGCGTTCGATATCACGCATATACGCCACTCTTGCCGGCAGCTCACTCGTATTCTCCAGCAGATTCTTGATCTTACGATACAGTTCCACCTTCTCGTCGATATACGCTCTCACGGCCTCCAGTTTTTCCATGGCTTCGTCATAATTGTAAAGCGCTACATCCAATGGCAGATAAGTATTGCGGTCTACACGGCTGTTATAGCAATGCTTCTGTGCGATCTCCGCTTGTCTTACTAAATCCGACTCTCTGCCCCTTAATATCTCTAACTCCATGCATAGCTCGTTGAATAAGTTTTGCATCCTAATCAGCCCCTTGATTAGTTTATTTTGTGTTATCTCCGTAAGTAAATTGTGACTCCTGGCTTCTCAGGTATCTTGAAATAATATTGCGGTCTGTATCCCGCGAAGAATGGTTTCTTGCACCCTCCGCACTTCTTCTCTTTGCATACATTGCATTTTGGCTCGTCTAACATTCCCTCACCTACTTGTTGAGCGCCCCGATCGGAGCGCCCTTGTGTGATTAAATTATCTATTTTCCATTCCAATTGCAGTTGGCAACGAGTTTTTTATACATGTCTTTCTTGCTCTCTTCTTCCTCCAACATCGCATATGCTTGAGGTGAAACGATGTATATTGTCTCCTCTTTCTTAATTTCCTGCGATTCCATTACGCCACCGCCAGTTTCGACTGTTTCATCTGCGCTACTTCTTGCTTGAGCTCTTCGAACTCTGCCCGAGTAACCGGCGCATCGCCTTCGCGTACAGCTCCGTATTCAACCAATCCACCGGTTGCCCCTTCACCCTCACTGGGAGTCACTAATGGGGGAGCGACCAATGCCAAATCCTGTATAGCGGCTGCAGCAGCTTCGGCAGCTTTCTGAGCTTCAAGCTCTTGGCGAAATCGCGCAGCATCCTCTTCGCTTAACTCGCGATATTTGCCGATCTCCAACCTTGGAATAATAATTTCGTCGCCAGTCTCAGCGAGGTTAGCGCGGTAGTTCAATTTCCGTAGATCATCTTCCCATTGTTTGTTATAAATGGCCGGCTTAGCAGCATGCAGTTGTTTCGCGATCTCTGCCAGGTTCGTATTAAGGTTTGTTGCCGTCGGTTTGTTTTGCGACTCCAGCTCTGTACGCATCGAGACATTGTCGGATGTTAAACGGCTAATTTCCTCTTTTGCGTTTTCCAACTCTCTTGCGGCTGCATCGCGGCGTAATTCCATATCAGCCAGTTTATCGCTGTATTCAAGTGCGCGTTTGCGATATTGCTCGAGCTCCGTTACTTGATCTTCAAGCGATTCGATTTGCGATTTGTAGCTCGCATCAATAGTCGCCTGCTTCTGAGCCCGATCACCTTCACGCAATTGCAGCCACGTCGAAAGCATTTGATACTGCGTTTCTCCCAAGCACAATTCGCGAAGCGTAAACGTCATTCCCTCGATGGTGATATTTTCGAATTCGCCGAATAGCTCACTTTGCGCTGTCTGTGCAGCCAATTCCGCACGGAGCGCATCCAGTTTCGCTTGTTCTTCTTCATGTTTCGCCGTCCTTGGATCAAGTTGACTTACTACATCTGCCTGTGCTTGGATATCCTGTTCTAATTGGCTCATGTGAACCTCCCGAAATTGTATTTTATAGTAATAATTATAACATAAGACCATGCCCATTAAAAGCGATAAACCCAGTATACACGCGGTATTTCAGCTATTTTACTCATTCTCATAATATTTCATTATGCCATGTCATGGTCAGGCGGGTCCCTCACTCTTTTGCCTCCGATACATCTCAATATTCAGACTGCGTTCTTAACTGTAGGCTGTTTCAGATATCCAAGTTGCATAGCTATTCGCCTTATAGTTTCTACGTCTTCAACGGGATATCCCCAATGTTGGCAGTACAAGCCGCCATACCCATTATTGTGGTTCGCATCATCATCACCGAATATATAATCTCTAAAGTCGTTGATTAATCCCCAAAGCGTTCCTCCATGCGAGAAGGCTTGCTTTTGCTCTCTGGTCTTGCCATCCTTACCGTTCTCCATCAGCATGGGTATACCGGTGTAATCATCAGTGTACCAAAGCCATCCATTCGCCCAGTGGAACGCTGCGTACCTGTCATGTTTCTTGGAATACAGGAATTGACGTCCACGGTCACCGATCTCACGGATCAATCGGTTTACAAGTTCAATGCGCTCGGGAGATTTGAAAGGAGTAGAATTGGGAAGTGGTGCAGATTGTCCGATCTTGCGTACCCGAATATGTTTGCAAAACTCGATGAATGAGATATCCCAACAATCCGTCACAGCAATGTATTCGTCATACTTCGCTTTCCCTGCTGTTTCAGCCGTTTTTAGAATCGTGTATGCCGGATGATCCCCGAACATTTCTGATGGATAACTGATCTCGTATAAATTTATTGATTCCACTGTAAATAACCCTCCCATGTATTTGCGTATTCAAACCTGTCCGTCACCCATTGTCAGGCAGTAACTTGATATACCACACGTCATTCGAGGACATGTACAATTCGTGCGTAGCTCCACATTCTGGGCATTGGATTTGTAAAGCGCCACCTCCCAAATCCTCTTTGTCCCAACTACTCAAATCGTTTATGCATCCCTTATGTTCACAAATGAGCAATTCCATGTTTCCCACCTCCATGTTCCTCAATATTCACTGAAGATCATTAGTCATCTTTTCAAGCAATAAGACAATTTCAGATAAACGATCATTGTACATTTTCTGCTCCCGAATAGTCTCCTTTAAAATTTCAATATCTCCTCGATCTCTAGCATTCTTGGCTTGGTTTTCGAGTTTTGGAAACACTAGATATTTAATGTTGTCCACTTCCGCTGTCAGACGATCAAACAATCCATTCATTGCTGAAAGCCCCCTAATGTTCAGTGCGATCTTCAGATACTTGGCCAAGAATTTGATATAGGTTAAAAATTGCATACTTTCTTTCTCGCCTTTGGATATTTAGCTCATGTAAATTCTCAAAATCTTTATCGCTTGCTGAACCATTTGAAATCTTGTCTGATACTTTCCGTATTTTTATTTCAATTTTGTTTTGATCCGTTTCCAAATCCACGATTTGCTTCTGGATTAACTCCTTCATACATGTACACCGCCTTATTCAAAATGTTGTATAAGAGTTTCGTCGAACTGTTTAGTAATTCTCCAACATTTTTAATACCTTTTCATAAGCTAATGCTTCGCCATGAAGAAGCTCTATTTTCTTTGTTTCATCAAAGTAAGTAGCTCCACTCCTGCGTTCAATGCGTTTGTCAATTACTGCGATTTTTGATAGTAATTCATTCCTGATTTTATCAATCACATCCGACACTTATTTTTACTCCTTTCAGGTACGTTTGATATTCACTGAATTACTTCGCAGCTTGCTCGTCTAGTTCGCGTTGCGTCAACCACCGCATGGTATATCCGCAGCACTTCGGCCAACCTTCAGCTAATCGTTTCCCCGTGTTCCTGAGCGGCTCAGTATTTCCGCATTGCTGGCATTCTAAATGTCCTCCGAAACCTTGGATATCGGCACCGATTTTTCCTTGTATCCCATTCATCCGATGTACGCCTCCTCTTCATTCTCAAAACCCCCCCAATACCTCAACGATCCGATTCCCTATATACGACTCCGGCGCTTCACCATGACGCTCATAGTTGCTTATGGATCTTCCTGTACAGCCTACTAGTTCTGCTAGTTGATTCTGCGAGAGTCCGCGAGCTTTACGCCTTGGTCGTAACCTTTCGCCGTATTTAGCCATTGATTATGCCTCCTGTTCGGTTGGAATGGCGGTTGGCTCAGGTTTGTTCCACTCGCTTATCGCATTCATGATCCGATGTTGAACCGCTGTTATTTCTCCCAACAAATCATGAATCTGCGTTGATTCGGACTCTTTGATGCTCTTATTCAGCAATGCCATGCAAGCTTGACCAATATTTGCGTAGTACCCTACCGTTTCCCAACGTTCAACCGATATTGGCTTTGCTGCAGTTGGCTTGCTCCACTTTTGTTCTTGCAGCATAACGTTCATAGGATCTGATGTAAGCCTGATGTTCTCACCAATGTATAATTCCATATCAACCTCTCACCTTCTGTGCGCCTCATAGAGCGCTGTTTATTTTACAACCAGTGTTTATTCATCGAGTCTATTAAAATCGCCCTACGACTCTCTCAGGCGGCTTATACAACGTGTGTGACTGTCCCATCTCCCTATCAATCTCTCGAATGCGCTTTTCGATCCTCTCAGAACCTGTTGAACGTACCCCGAGCCAGTCCAGTTTGCTTTGTAAGGTGTCCCTTTCGGTTATGAGGTCTGTTTTGTTCATGCGCTCAACTCCTTTTCATGCTCATTCCTCAAGTCGCCTACTTCGCCTGGAATAAAACCATCATCCCAACCTTCTTTGTTATCCATGTACTCGATGCATGGGTCGCACATGTGGTAGTTGTACCAATCGCCTTGATATTTACCTTTGCAGTGATTCGTTTCAGTTCCTTTTGGGATCACTTCAAAGCAACCCTCGCACTTATGTTCTTTTCTCGTTTTAACTCTGTCCCGATTATGAAGGTCGTAGCTCATGCGCTCCACTCCTCAATCTCGATTTCAATCCTCGGCTGATCGCTATACCACTTGCTGCTGGACTCCTCTACCACTCGGTTATCATCTTTCCAAGCGATTCCGTTCAACGCATCAAAGCAACCTTTTACGCAATTATCAATATCAGGCTTGACGATAGGTCGCTTTTTACCAGCCCTAGCCGCCGCCTTATCCGCTTTCGACCACGACTGAGGTATTGGGTAGTAAAATCGCATTTTGACGCTTACAGGGGCATCTATGGCTGTCTTAATGTGTTCCCTCACTGCCCATCCGATCTGCCTTTTGTATGTTTGGTATCGCTGGGAGTAAGCATTGGACCATTTGCTGCGTTGTGTGACCCTTACCGCACCCATAGGAATTATGTCAACAATGATTCGTCGTATGCTCATGTTGGTTCTTCCTCCTTGGGTAAAAGGTGAGGGTGTTCGAACGCGTTCCCTATGATTTCACTTTCTCTGATGCACTGACCCTTTAGGTGGTATTCACTTTCTAGATCGTTTAAATGATTCAGATCCGCAAGATAAAAACCCGTGTCTTCTTCCCACCACTCGATTAAATAATTTGTCCCTTGGTACTCAACGATATCTTTATGTGCTGTCTCCACTCCGTTGCGGTCTTTCAGGCCTGTGTAACGAACTACTATCACCTTTTCCGTCATGCAAGTCTTGCTCATATATCTGTCATAACTTCCGCGTTCTTCAATTTTCCAAATATCACCGTCTGGATCGACATACAGGTCCCATGGATCTTGTATCCATTCTTTTCGCTCTATGTGCCACACTTTATATTTCATGACGCATCGTTCCCTCCCCCGGTGTAGTAGCTCCTCATCGACTTCTTGCTCCTTGCTTTCGGCGTTGCCGGCTTCCTACTCTTTGTGAGGGGTAGTGCGTTTAGTTTGTGGTGTTTTATATCTCTCATGGGGGATCATCCTCTCTTTGTTTAACCAACGAATTCGAATAAGTCCATCTGTCTATCGTCAACTGTTTGCAGCTTCGTCTTATTTTTTACATCCTTCAGCTTTGGTTGTATCTTGACTGGTTCAGCAACTGGCTTGTGCTCTTCCGCATAAATAATCTCCTCATGCGCGGCTACCCAATCAAAATACTCGTCGATCGCATCTTGGCCGATCCATGACCATGCATGCTCAAAATAGTTGTCCCATCCTTTTCCATCCTTTCGGAAATAATCAACCTTTTGAGCGCCCCAACTGTTGTAACCGGTTGGTGTTATGTAACACTCGTCCATCCAGCAGAATTCGTAACGCTCGCCGATCCTGACAATTGCAACGTATACGGTCCATGCGGTCTTGAAATAACCAAGGCAATCACCTTCGTATTGCTTTGATATTTTTGCTGCTACCTTTTCGTCAATCGTACGGAATGTGTCCTTCTGCAATGGCCTGTATTTTGGGTTTGTACGCGGCAAGGTTAATCCCTCCGATCTCAATCGTCTTTGTGCCGATGTATTTGGTGTTCGAACAACCGCATTGGCAAGTTGGCTCTTCGTATTCTCCGGCAGCTACTGCAAAATGTTGGCCGCAATCTTCACATTGGCAAAAATCGAATGTCATTCAGTATCTCTCCTTTGTCCTAATCTTCTGACTATTGAAATCCTATACAACCCTATAAGACCCTGTACGGCCCCCGCGTTGCTGGGATTATTCTGTCGATATGATGGCCTTCGGCCTTTAAACTGCTTCTAGGAGTTGTTTGATGTCATTTTCTAAATTCGCAATACAATCTTTCATCGAGTGACTTAAATAACACGGTTCTTCTTGATATTTTGAGTATTCTGCGATTACATCTGACACGGCATAGGTATAACCTCGTTCTATCAGAAACATCATGATTCGCATGTGTGGGTTGGTTTCATGATTAAACTTGAGATCCCGTTGTCTTTTCTCGAATGCTGTCATGCATGCTGAATCTAGTACATCGAAGTCTGCTAATTCTTTGTCTTTTACATCTATCACGATATAATGCGGAATCACTAGGAACTCCTTACCGCATTCGCTGCAATGTGGCCGCCAAAATGCATAACACCCGTATTTATCGTCAACTCGTATATCCTTAAAATCAAAGTCAGCATTTTCGAATACTACAAACCCCTTACAGTCCTTTTGATTACAACGATGTGCTTCAATTGCCATGTATATCGCTCCTCTAATTTTGGTTTTATTTTTGTTTCGGTTTTTTATATCCATCTCGCCCCGGGTGATCCTCCATACCGAAAGCCTCCATCCCTCTGCGTATAAATTCGGCATAGTCTTTTTCGTATAGCTCGTAGTCGTCGACCTTCTGCAATTACGTTTCCTCCCCAATAGTCGTCAGTAGCGCGGCGCGGCAGATGGCATTACACAAGTAGTCGTTTGCAACCCATTTGACCCCTTCTTTTCCGAAAGACACATCGAATACTGAATCCCCAGCAGTTTTAGCACTCTCTTCAATGGTCACCCAATAATCCATTTCGTTCATCTTTTGTATCACTTCCCAAGCCGCTGCAATATCAGTTGAATAACCTTTCGCATCGCTGTGACACATACCGAAATCCAATTGTTCTCCTTCGTGATTCCTTGGATTTATTCCATCTCCATTGCTAGGAGGTTGGATAGATTTTATCAGTAATGGTTGACCTGGATATTTCTGAGTACTACTGATTCCCCATCCCAAAATTTTCACAGCCACCAAATGTTCCATTTCTCTCCCGGCACCCATCACCAACACTTGCTCTCTTGTTAAAGTCATTACGCTTCCTCCTATTCACTCGACTCTATACTTCCACCGTATCACCCAGTTGGATAATCGCTTTTTCAAACGTCATGCGAAGGTATTCGTCTGCCTTCTTTGCTGCCATCAATTCATCTTCACCATAAGAGGTGTGTACACCCTCCTTAACGTTGTTACCTGGCAAAATTGCTTTATATTCGGTCAAATAAGATTTCCTCATATCCGTAATCATCTCCTAATTATCAAGCTTCTTCTCGTAATCTATAATTAAGCTCCCGACCGCCCTGTATCTCCACGCGGAACTCTTTGCACATTTCGTTGATGCGGCTGCCTAAACCCTCGTCCAAGTCCAGCAAGTAATCTCTTGTTCGCTCAGTCGATATCATGATTGGCTTACGCTCCTGATAGCGATAGTTGATAATTTGGAATAGCTTTTTAACTTCGTAATCGCTTGGTTTAGTCGGTGGTTTGAATAGGTCGTCGATATACAGAAGGTCTACGGTCTGCATCTTCTCAAACCGTTTATTGTTTACGTCCGTTTTGCTCATGTCATCCTTTACTGCTTCCATCGTTTCCACCCATGGAACATATAGAACCTCTTGCCCTTGATCCATAAGTCCGTTCGTGATCGCCATAAGCAAGTGTGTTTTACCACAGCCGGGGCGACCCATGAGGATGATTCCGTTATTCGGCGTTTTTCTAATCTCGGCAAATTTCTTGTAATAGATCACCGCCTTTTTGTAAGCGGCGACAATCGAAGGTGGCAAATCGTTTGCGTTGAAACTTCCGAAAGTCATTTTACGTAACTTGCTGGTTATCTGACTTAACCGCATGATTTTTTCGACCTTTGCCCTCTCAATGCATTCGCAAACTTTCCAGTGATCCATTATGACCTCAACAGATGATCCATGAACCGTCTGCACTACAGGAGCCTTAACGAAATGACCGCCTTCATCCTTGCACAGCTGGCAGCGATATATCGACATCGTCCCATTTTCCTGTGTAGACTTTGGATTCTCCTTGCTCCATTCCATTCCGCGTTGAAGTATTTCCTGAAACTTTGCCTCTTTGATCGCCTCGGCTAAACTCGTCATGTCCTTTCCGTAAATTGGATTGAGTTGTTCCATTTTTTACACCTTCCTTCTGAGCTTCTTTATGTTTAGCAGCTTCTGCTCTGTTTTTAATTCCTTTGACGATCCAATCCTCAGCAACTTTTTTCATGTACAGCACGTTCGGATCGGTCACGCCGTTCTCGCCCATTTGCATAAATACTTCTCGCACAAATGAATCGTCGTAACCTCTGTCAAAAAGGTCCATAACGTAATTTCCAATGTGACCGTTGTACTGTATTTTTTTGAACGAAAAGATATATGCGTCCATTGCAGTTTTAGGCTCGTTATTATCAGATACAACAGAAGAAGAATAAGTTCTTAAGTTCTTAAGTTCTTCTTTCGTGGTTAGCTGCTGGTTAGCTGCTGGTTGGCTGCTGGTTGATGGTTGGTTGCTCTGCTGGTTGGCAGAACCCTCAATCCCTTGCTGTGACTGATCTGGTTGCTGGTTGCTCTGCTGGTTGAATTTTGCGTAATTTTTAATAGCATATAGAGTGCACTTGCGATGCTCTGAAACGACCTCTATCATTCCTTCTGCTTTTAGCTTCTTTATAAGAGTCCTCAACCGTTGCTCACTAACTTTTAAACGCGCACTCCATTTGATCCGACCAAAAATAAATTCGCCATAATTGACGACTACTATTTCACCATCAACAAGCTCTGTATGAGGCTCTTGTGCAAACCTAGCTCGGTACAGCATCTCGAACCATACTTTGAAATATTCAGCGTCTTGATAAATCCAATGGTCAATAATACCTCGATCCAAACCGATGTAAGCCACAAGCTACACCGCCTGTTCCTGCTTACTACGAATGTCATACCATCGGTTCTGACACGACTTAGCGGTTCGATGAAGTCGTTCAGACGCTTCGTTGAATCGATCCAGAACTTTTTTCCTCACAGGAGAGGACATAATCTCTGTCAAAACGGCATCATCCACGCTCGACCACTCGTGATAGTAATACTTAGTTTTTGTTTCCATATCGCTCATCCTTCCCTTGTTAGTTACGCTTGTTTTCTTATTTCTACTGTATCCTACTTTATCCTACTTTGCAAGATACTTTGAATATTTTATCCTACTCGGTGGTATAATGTCCTATCGAGGTGATATGAATGGTACGTCAAGCTAATAAAGCTAAAATATCGATAACCATAGATTTAGAAGTACATGAGGTCATTCAGCAGGAAGCTGAGAAGGACGATCGTACTGTGAGCTCCATGATCAATAAGATTCTGAAAGATTGGTCAAAAGGTATATCAGAGAAGGGCGAGTAATCGCCCTCTGCTGGAGTTTGTTCCTGATGCTAAAAAGGATTAGTCCTCATATAGAACAGGCGTTACGATCGGCGTCCAGTGTGTATGATAATCAGGCCAATCAGAGTCAAGTGGCGTGCCGCAATACGGTGGTTCTTCAATTGGGAATGACCACCACAACACAGGTCCGTAGTCCTCGCCCCAATCGTCAATTTTCCTAGCTGTTTCATTGCGATCATTCCATACGCTCTCTGCGTATTTATAAGCTTCTTCAACTGTTCTCAACGAAGCTTGTTCTATCTTCGCTGGACACCGTTGACTTACACATCCTACGCCTGCTAGATATCCTTTTCTGTACCTCTTGTTTCCTTTTCTTTCTGCTTCTCTGCCGCAAAATGGGCACGTCTTCAATTTCATCTCTATTCCTCCCAGTGTTTCGAATCATTGTTTCCGTATCTTTCGTACCATCGCTGGGCATCCCAATTCTTAATGAGTAGAATCATAGCTTTGACATGTTCCTTTACAGTGTCACGCAGCGTTACTTCGCAGTACTGGACCTCACCTGTTTCGTTAGGGTGTTTCATTTGTTGGCTCCTATTGCATGACTTTCATTAAGGATATTTGTTATCTGCTCCTGATACATTCCGTATGGCGTGTTCTCTCTCAGTTTGGTTAAGTAGCCTTCTAGCAATTCCACACGCTTCCGAAGATCGTCGCGTTCTGACTCTAGTTCAAAAATTAAGATTGGATAATAGTTAAACTCGCGTTCTTCCAGTTCCGCAACGCGCTGCCGCAGCTCGTCACGTTCCTTTCCAGCAGCTTCAGCCCTAATCTCTACTACTCTTTTCCCGATTTTCTCATGCGTTTCAGCGCTGATTCCTTCTCCTATATGCACATCAAATCGGCCGGATTGAACTTCTTTATAAACTTCTCTTACCTTTGAATAAATAGCGCCAAAGTGCTGGTTGTCAGCTACGTTATCAAGCCATATCAAAAACGATGCTTTATTGATCATTTCACTCATTCTCTATATCCCCCTAGTAACTCGATTTGTTGTAGATCTCAGCAGCTTCGTCGACGGAAACCCAATCAAAATTTGCTCGTATGGCGTACACAATCTTCTGTATTTCATTTTCACTCGTTCCCATAGCTTTCAATGCTTTAATTGCATAGCCTAAGCAGGCGTTATTTGACCACTCCTCTACGATCTCCATAGATCCACTTTGGGGCACATACTCGACAACCATCTCTTTAGGGTAATCACTCATTCTCTTCAGTCTCCTTCGGATCAGGCTTTGAGAGAGTGGAGAGGACGGAACGGGCGCGTTTGCCTCCATCATTTTCTGTCTTACTCCACCACCAATTTTCGCTATCCGCATACCATTCCAGCGCTTCCTTCATGGCGGTGTGTTCCTCTCCAACCTTTATCAATTGACAAAGAGGGCAAGAATATTCGTCACTGTCAGCATCGGTATGATCTGCCGACATTGCGAAACCACAATCAGGGCAAATCCACTGCGCTAGTCGTTTTACCTCTTTGTTTGCCTTCTCCAGTTCATCAAGGAGGTAGCTTATATAGGTAGGAGTGTTGGCGATTAGGTTCGCATCTCTTTCGATTAAACCGCCGCATATATAAAAACCATTTCCTGAAATGCCTAATGCGTTTGCGAAAAACTTATCAGGAACGATAGTCCATTCTCCTGAAGTTCGTTTTTCCAACGCTTCTTTTATAGCTTCAATCATTTGGTTTCCTCCTTAAGCAGTTCGCCTTTCGTCTCCCAGATTGCACTTTCCGAATCTGTCCATTCATGAAAAAGTTCTTTAGCGTAGTGGGTTTCCTCATTCAATCGTTCTTCCATAGTTGTAGATTTTTCGTAACACTCAGCATCAAGATCGATAATTCTTGTGATTGTTACAGTTATTTTCGCTTTCATTTTGAGTCCTCCAATTCGAGTTGTAGTTGCTTTTCTAATGGCTCATAACCACTGCAGCCGTTATCACCGTAGAGGTATTTGCCTTTGTTATCATATGTGTACCAACATGCCTGCACCTTATCACCCCAAGCCATCATCGGGCGGTTGTAGAAGCACCCTATACAATCCGGATCAGTCATTCCAATCCCTCCAATAGGTTTATAGGTCAATCCCTCTTAATTTACGTTTATAGCGAATGCCTGCCGGATCTCCATCAAGCCATCGATGACAAGGCGAGCATGCGTGAAGCAAGTCCTCGACGGTAGTCTTGTGAGTTAAATGCTTGCGTGAGGTAATGTGAGCCCTCTCTGTGGCTCTAGCCGAGCTACAAAGCTCGCACACGCCTTCTGAGCGTTCCTTCAACTGTTTATCTACCTTGGCGCTAATGTCGCCCATTTGGCGTTGTGTGAGCTTTACGCGCGTCTTTGCTGTTTGGGATGCTTTGGAGATTGCGCGAACTGGTTGATTCGATAGATTCATACGTCTACCTGGTACTTTAAAATGGATTGCAGCGCGCTTAGTTGGCTCTTGATTGCGTCAACCGATTCAAGCGCTGCCTTAAAGCGAACCTCGTCATAATCACGTTTGAAGAGGAAATCCCCTACATTGCCTTTTGCTACGTCCGCGATCATGCCTACCGCCATACTTTCTGACTTTAGCTTTAGGATCTCTTGAGCGAGCTTTACGCGATATACTTGCTCAGAGGAAGCCTTAGCTTCCCCCAGCTTGTACAGCTCGTTAGCAGCCTTCTCTAGCCGCTTAGATGCGGTATATACCTCTTGGGTTACTTGTGCTATTTCCATTTATCTCACTCCTCAGAATGGAAGATCATCTTCAGATATATCTATTGGAGCGCCATTGTCTTGGAAGGGATCGCGTTCCGTATTAGGTTTATCAGCACGCTGCGAGCCGTCTTTGTTTGATTCGAGGAATTTCACATTGTCAGCAATTACTTCAGTCACATACACTCGTTTGCCCTCGTTATTTTCATAGTTGCGTACCTGAATTCGGCCCTCTATTGCTGTGAGGCGACCTTTACGAAGATACTGAGCGCATGTTTCTGCAAGCTGCCTCCATGCTACAATTGGGATAAAATCCGCTTCCTTCTCCTTGCCCTGCCCTACTGGACGGTCACATGCTAATGTGAACTGGGTAACGGCTACCCCTGCAGGGGTATACCGCATATCTGGATCCTTAGTCAGTCTTCCTATCAAAATTACGCGATTCAACATTTAGGCACTCTCCTTTTTCTTGTTTAGTCCTTCTTGCAAAATGTGCTCCATCTCGCGGTAATTACGCTTTTTCTCTTGCTGACCAACTACCCATGCGTCGAATCCATCCGAGCTACCTTTGAATAATTCGTACTTTGCTTTGAGAGTGACAGGTGGAATATCTTGTTCTTGTTCTTCTGTCGCTTTTGCCTTCGCCTTCTCAGCTTTCTGTCTGCGATCTTCGTCGAGTTTCGCGCTCGCAACATGGTCACCATCGTCTCCAGTTGAGATCATGAACGTTTGACGCTGTGCGTATTTAAAGGCGCCTGTCATAGCTTTGTTGCTTCCTTTGTCTTGGGAGTCAGATCCGTAACCGATCGTTTGAATTTCCTCAGATTCACCAGTTTCTGAGTCGCAAATCTTGTAAGTGACAATTACCTTCGTAAGAGGTGTAATGGTCTTTTTGTCATATGCAAACGACTCCAACACGACTATTTCTGATTCAACATTTATTGGGAACATCACAAGGCCATGCGTGATGAAAGCTCGTTGTAAACTGCCTGTTGTCTGCTCTTCCGACAGGTATGAATACATCTTTTTGCCGTTCTTATCCTCAATGTCGCCATCCTTTTGGAGTTGGCCCACATCTTGCATGACCGCGACTATCTTCTTGTAAAGAGCTGCTTTGCTCATGCCAGACCCTCCTACTTGACCTTTAATTTCTTATCTTGCCGAAGCTCAGCGCCAGGAATCACTTTTCCTTTTTGCAATTCTTCTTTAATCAACAACTTGTCCGGCGCCACAACCAATGAAGTACGCACATACTGCTTTGGCAGCAATGCTTGATTCGTAATCTCCACGCGCGGCGGATTCGTTCCAATTTTGATTTTGAACAATGATGACTTGATTTCAGGCGTATTAGTCCTCATCATCTCGCGCTCAACGTAGCCGTGAAGCCATTCTCCGTCCTTCCGAAGCTTGTCCGAGCGAAGTTTAAGGCGCTTGATCTCATTTTCGATAGCCTCGGCCTCTGTAATCTTGCTATGTGAGAGTTTAATGATCCCCTCAGCCTTTTGTTGGAACGATAGGTCGATTGTCTCTAACACGCCTTCCAGCCCTTCTACGCCTTCTTCCTCCATCATGTAAGCGACTTGGTTTAGCGATTCAGATAGCTCATATAATTTAAGTGACATTGAAATCAGTCTCCTAGTCGTGTATTATTGGGTTAGAAACTTTCATATTTGCCTTACTGGAGCTGTTGACGCAGCTCCTTTTTCTTTTGTGCTGGCATGCGTTCATGGAGGTTGAGCAACATGAGTTTTTTAATCCTCTTACCATTCTTTCTGTGTTCCCAGTTCTTAGAAAGTAAAAGGAAGCCCAAAGTTCTCTCGCTCATGTACTTCTCGCTCATATCTCGCCTTCTCCTCTCGGCGTAACAATTCGCCGTCATCCTTTAGTTCCTCGTATTTGTCGCCGTCTGGAAGGTATCGTTCATTCATTTGGTTGCTCCGTTCCTAGTGCAGATCGAGCGATTTCTGCCATTTCTCTGCCATCTTCTCCAGTAGGATTCGTGTAATTCGCAATCTCTTTCAGCGCCTTTCGCAGTTCATTTCTTTCTTTCATTAAATCATCACAAAGCGTCATAAATTCGTGGCTGGTATGAACTCCCCAACTTTGCATAAATCCAATGTTCTCAAACAGGAGTGTGTCGATTTCCTTCCTAAACGTTTCTGGGTTTACTGGGACTTTTAATCCAATGGATATAAACAAGTCGTGGTTGACTGTTAACTTGTTTTCAGTACTCACGCGGCCCCACTCTCCCTATCAATGATCTGTTTAGAGACCCACACAAGTTCTCTCTGGCCTTCCTGCGCCACTATCTCCGCCTCATACTCAGCTCCAGGATGCATCTGTTCGAAATGCTCGTCCAATCGCTCCAACGCTTCCTCCATGGGCAACAGTTCCGTTTTAAGCCACCTTACAAGGCCTTCAGCGTCCCATTTGCCACTAAACTCACAACGGCGTAGCTTTTGAATGGCTCCCCACATTACGTCAATCTCAGACGGCTTTTCTTGGTTTGGAATGTACGTCATGCGATTTTTCCTCCTTGAATCCCTTAGATTTGAGGTGAGCGATGTACCGTTCTTTGCTCTTTCCGAGTTCGCCCAGCGTGTGCGTCCATTTAGTAAGCGGAACCTGTGTTTGTGCTTTCTTGTATCCGCGCTCAAACTTGATAAATTCGCCAATGAACTCGTATTGAAGGTAAACGTCTGCGTCAGAATCGTATTTTGAGAGAATTAAATTGCTGGTCACGTTCTAAAACCGCCTTTAACATCGAGTTCTGTAATAATCAACCTAATCGAGCCATGAACCCATTCTTCTCCGCAGTCGGTTTCAAATGATTCAAACACATGTACCCAAGCCTCTTTCACAACTCTTGCTGATAAAGAATCATGATTATCTTTGACCTGAATCGGTTCCTCGCTTTCGTTATTAAGATTTTCAAAATTGCGGTATTGCTCCAACATTTCATCGAACCTCTGCACTGCATCGTCTTTGTGTAGGAAGAGTTCTTCCAATGTTGGGAACCCCATTGTTCGGCTGCTGGACTCTTCTATTTTGTAAATCACAATGTCACTCATACTCGAATTCCGCCTTTTCCCATCAACATTGACTCAAACGATACGTTTTTCTTACCTTGCTCGGTTAGCCAGTACTCGTTATCTCTTGGATTGTAGATGCGTGGTGATTGACTAGGCTTTTCGACGATTCTCATTTCCCAAACCTCGCTTTCCTAAATTCGCTGATTGATAGTTCCTTTTTGTTATCCTTCATTGCTGATAGAGAGTTTTGCGATACGTTTCTCAAAGGCTTTGCGTAGCCAGTTCTTTCGGCGCGAGTTATGTTAGGGTCTTGCATGGTTAGGCCACCTCGTTTAGCATTTCTTCGAGTTCATCCAATTCCTCTAAAGCAAAGTCGATTGAGGTTTGATTTCCACCGTGTTCAACATCAACAGTATCAAGCCAACTCTTTATTGAATTAATGTTTTTTTCGATTTCTTGGCGTGATATTGTCATTCCCGTTCACCTTCCAATTCTTTTTCATTTCCTCCACCACAATCGGCAACTCCTCTTCAAAGTATCGCGTCATGATGTTCAATCGTTCGTGGTATGCTGCTTCTCTGTAGGCTTTTAAGGCTTGCTGAGAAGCGTATAGAGAGTGGTTCACGCGCCTTTAGCTTTCTTTCCTTGTCGCTGTAGCGCTGGGATTAAGTGACGGCTTATTGCATCTGCTATGAGCTTTCTTTGTGCGTTGGTCATTGTTTGACCCTCCCTTAGGCTGCTATTGGACTAATCTGAGATTGCTTTTTGCTTTTTCTTTAGCCAGCAACCCAACTAGGATTGAGTTGAACTTTTCCAAGCAGCCGATACGAACCATTACATCAATTCCGTTAACTTTGGATTTTAATGTGGATTCGGAATACCACTTGCCCGTTTTTTGGTTATAAGCATCTTGGATCTTAGCTCTTTCGTTTTCCACACGCTGCTTTACATCGATCCCGTGCGCGCTTTTTAGGAAGTCATATACTTTGTTGTACACTTCGTTATGACCAAGCCTAGTCCAACGAGCGTATTCATTCACTGTGGAAACAACTTTAGTGTGATCGGGAATTGCAGTCATATTATCTGTGATTGTTTCGACTGCCTCTTTAACCTCGTCCATCCCTTTGAACTTTTCTTCTAACTGCTGCTGCTTTGCTTCAAGGACGTTGTGTTTTTGCTCCATCATGATCATGAATTGGAGTTGTGGACTAAGACCGGAAATTTCCGACTGCGCTTGTTTCAACTGTTCAATTTTTTTAAAATAATCATCAACCAATTTCGTGTACGCTTCCCAGGCTTGATCTGTGTTTAGTGATTTCGCATGTAGGAAAGCGCCTTTTTCAGTCCAGAGATACAAAGTGTGAGCAGTTTTTAAGGAAGCATGAATTTCATGCTCGTATACAAAGTCTTTTCTCTCGTCACCAGTAAGAACAAAGTAATGTTCGTCTTCTTGGTATCTTGATTTGTTGTAATTGAAGTTATAATTTATCCTTTTCAAATCAGTGCCGAATACCTCCGCTAAATGCGCACTAGTTAGCACGCGCTGTTTATTTCGTTCAATCACTTTCAATTCCGTCATTTCCAATCACTCCTTTATTTAGTTTTGAATATGGATTAAAATGGTGTAGTTAAGCCGATTGTTCACTTTTGCAACCATTTTCAATAAAAAAAATTTCATCAAAACCGACATTCAAGATATCGCAGATCCTTTTTGCAATATCCGGCCCAGGATTCCTTGTACCATTGGATATTTGGCATGCATAAGGTCCAGATATTTTTATTTCTCTACCGAAACTCCTTTGTGTAAAACCATTTTTAATCAATATTTTTTTGAAAACACCTGAATCTTTTAGAATGATTTTCATTTTTATCACCTCCTTGGTTACAAATGTGCTAACACTTATGTACACATAGTATACCATTATGGATGCAATTGCAACCACTTTTTTAGATTGTTTTATTTATAATTCCACTATTGTGTTTATACTATTTTATGAGGTGGTTACAATTGAAACCAATTGAATTTGGGGAGTATTTAAGGAGATTACGCAAGAATAAAAAATTAACTATTAGACAACTTGATCTTTACTCAGGGGTATCACATTCTTACATTTCACAAGTTGAAAGGGGAGCGCGAGGTGTTCCTTCACCTGAAATATTGAATAAACTAGCAAAACCATTAGGCGTTGATTACGAAGAGTTAATGTATAAGGCAGGACATAGTAATGTAGATTCCTCAGATTTGGATAAGTTATTGTGGAATGTATACTCATACTTTTTCAAGTCAATGAGTGATGAAGAAATTAGAAATCTTATTATTGCGAACAAACGAAAGGAAGGCGCTGAAGATAAGGAGATAAGTGAACTGATAGAACTAATGAATAATGCAGATATACATAGTGTATACGAGGGATTAGAGATGAAAGAAAAAATGAGTATGCTGAATACTTTTATTGATTTATACGAACCAAATGGAAATAGCAAAATTGAACAGTACGAAGAAAACACCATTAAATTGGCGGAACAAATAAATAACTTACCAGAAAATAAAAAGATGGCCTTAAAGATATTATTAGAAAGCGAAGAATGAAATCAAAAGCATGCGATGTTCTAAGGTAGATATAATTTCACTGAATGATGGATCATTAGCTGACTTTAATTTGTTTATCACTTCTTGTAGTTTAAGTGGATCAGATATGGTAGCCAGGTATTTAGTTATACTGTCCATTAATTCAACACCGTCCCGTTCTAAGTTAGTATACGAACATTTTATACGAACGAGTGTTCGTATACAAGGGCAAGTTTTTTATAAAATTATAAGGTGGCACGGATATGGAGCTTGTACCCGTCCGCTGCCGAATCCCTGAATTGCTTCTCCGAATCGGAAAAGACCAGCAATGGCTGGCCGATATATCCGGTAAAGGAGCGCAAAAAATATCCGATTATTGTAACATGAGAGGTATTATGAACTTACGAACAGCCGCGCTTATGGCAAAATACCTCAAATGTCAAATTGACGATATTTACCTATGGGAATGGCAGCAGAAGTAGCGTGGCTACTTCCCGAGACGAGTACACGATTTCGAGTAGTGAAAAATCAATTTCAATACCCTATGTACCGCTGCCATTGTGAGTCCCAAAAATTAACAATCGCTACCAGTTTTATTTGTCTTCATTGTAATCCCATAAATCTACGAAAGCTGTCGAATGCTGTCGAACGATTTTTACCATTCGTGTTACGCGAACGGTTCTCATTTAGCGCCGATAATCGCTTCTAATTCAGCTCGTTTCCTACGTGATACGGAATAAATTGATCCGTCCACCGTGACATTTCCGTCAACATAGTCCTTTATCTGGGCTATGTTTATGATTTTGTTTTTGTCGATTTGAAAGAACCCGAACCGGGACATTAAGTCGTTTACCTGCCCAATTGTCGAAGGAAGATAAAACTCTCCGCTTGCTGACTTAACGATGATTTTCCTCGTCTCTTCGTCCTTATAGATACAAAACACCTCGTTTACTTCGATGTTGCGCATTTCTCCATCTTTGCCGAATGCCGGAATTGACATATACTCACCCCCTTGTTTAGGGTAGTAATACCCAATTGTAAGAATTTTAGTCGATGTAAATCGAATCGTATTGATGTAAACTGTAGATAGGTAGTAGGTCTTCTTTATTAGGAGGTACAACATGAGAGCATACTTATACATACGTGTATCTGACGATGAGCAAGTAAAAGAAGGTTTCTCCATTACTGCACAAGAGGCACTATTGCGGCGCAGATGCGCGGAATGGGGTTATGATATTATCGAAATGTTCGTCGATGAAGGATATTCGGCTAAGAATACCAAGCGGCCAGCTTTCCAAAGTATGATTACTAATATCCAAAAATGTGATGTAATTGTATTTTGGCGACTAGACCGGTTCTCTCGTCGTTCTCGGGACTTCCAAAAGATCATGGAGATGCTGGAAGCAAAGAATGTCGGTATCCGATCAGCTACAGAGAACATAGACACCACCTCTGCGATGGGTCGATTCCAATTGGAGTTAGCTATCAGTCTAGGTCAATTAGAGCGTGAGACGACCGCTGAGCGCGTCTTCTTTGTCATGGAGGAACGTGGAAGGAAAGGTCTTCGCAACGGCGCGCGCGCGCCGTATGGATATGATTTAATTGATGGCAAGCTGCATATAAATGCGGCTGAAGCTGAAGTAATTAAAAGGATATACGACCTATATCTCAGACCAATGAGTAACCGGGTAATTGCGAAACAATTCAATCAACCGCCGGCCGTTCCCCATCGCGGCACATTATGGACACCAACCAGTATCCGCGACATTCTAACTAATCCGGTATACTGCGGAAAAAATCGATGGAATTATCGCAAATCGAGTGGACAACGTACTCACAACGAAATCATAGTCGATGGAGAACATGAGGGGATTATATCTGAGGAATTGTATGAACGTGTCACTGAAGCCCGTACAAGGCGTTACGTGAGAAGAGAAAAAGTACACTCAGGTTTTCACTTCACCGGAGCATTGCGCTGTGGTCGTTGCGGTCATACTTTAGTCGGCAGAGCAACAAAACGCAAAAAAAGTGGATATACGGATCGCTCATATCTCTGCCTCGGTAAAGCAAATCTCGGAATATGCACCCTGCCCCAACTCAAAGAGAGCTTGGTTGAAGAGGCGTTCTTAGCTGAAATATCTCCAGGTAGTAAATCACTTACTACGCTTATTAAGATTGACGAGAAACCCAAAGAGTCATTTGATCAAGTACAGGTTAAACGTGAGCTAGAAGCCATTGCAGGACGGCGTAAGAAGTGGCAAGAAGCCTTTGCAGCCGATGTAATCACTTTAGATGAGCTTAAAGGACATATGGACACTGAACGGGCCAAGGAGGAGTTACTGCGCGGTAAGTTAGAAGCCGCAGCTACTATCATCAGTCATTATTCTAGGGAAGAGATTACTCGCTTAATCGTGGACTTCCGCAATCTGTGGTATGAAATCGAAGATGAGGCATCGAAGAAAGCGTTTGTGCAAGAGGTGTTCAAAGAGATCGTGGTTAATACTCCGGTTGAAAGAGGAAAAGGCGCGCCTAATACGGTTATTCCTGTTGAAATCGTGGATCTCAAGTTTAATATGTGACCCAACGGCTATGTAATGATAGTCTTGGGTCTCCAAGCACAATCGTTCCATTCGGAACATTGATCGCTCCCGCTTCATCCTGACAAGCCCAAGTAGTCGGATTAGGACTAGTTGGATCAGAATTTCCATGAGAGCCATTCCAGCAAATATCGGCAAAAGCATAATTGATATGAGTCAGTTTGGAAGCATCGATATCCGTCACATTATAACCGCGCCCATAAGCGCCCCATGCTGGAAAATACCCGATTACTTTATACGAATTATTCGCCGCCCCTTCCGCTGCGGAAACAACCGTCGAGGCAGCCGGCATAAGCAGGCCAGCCATCGAAAGAAGCATCGCCGTCAGCATCACAAGTGTGGAAGCTTTCTTCATCGCCTTCTTCTTATTCATTCATCAATCTCTCCTCTCAAATTTGAAAAACATTCCGTCTTCTTCAACGTTTAAATACTGCAGTCTCATACAAAAGCGAAGCAGCAAATCAACATTCACCCCCGAGTTGAATTTACAATGATTGCGTTTACATTTATGGGTATATTAAATATTTTGAGGGATAAGTAACATGATTGAACAGGGGGACTTTTTGATGTTTAGGGGGTAAGTTTCTGTTAAATTTTATATATTAAAATACGAACTCCTCTATTTAAATATGATCTTTCGAACACTTTCAAATAAAAGATTTAAATTTTGCCTATCCTTGAATAGACAGCTCCCCTCTAGTCACAAAATACATCCATTACTTCGAAAGGGGGGAACCTGCCATGGCGAAGCAGCAAGGTCACGCGACCAAAAACACGACTACAAAAAGTTCTGATAAAAAAAGCAACGGATCCGGCAACAACCACTAAAAGGTTCAGATGTTCCCGCTAAAACACAAACAACCCATTACCGGCTTAATAAGCTCTGGTAATGGGTTGTTTCGTTTGCGCAATAAAAGGTTATTTATCTTTTTTGTCGAATTATTTCATAAACGATAGTACCTTATAGTACCTTATTACAAAAAAAAGTGGTGAATCTACTATGACTAATTATTCTTATACTGTTATTGATTTTGAAACGAGCGGCCTCGATCCGAAGAAGGACCGGGTTATAGAAATGGCAGCTATTCGCTGCGTCAATGGCGAAATCGCCAGTGAGTTCAGCACGCTAGTCCGATATGACGGCAAGCTTTCCGCGAAAATAACGGAGCTGACCGGCATCACCGACGATATGACTGCTACCGGCATGGACGAGGATACCGCATTCCGTATATTGAACCGCATGCTGGGCGACAACATCTTGATTGCTCATAACGCCGCCTTCGATCTCGGCTTCCTGCATCATTCCTTGCTTCGAATAGCAGGCAGATCATTTTCGAACAGCTTTATCGATACGCTGACGATTAGCCGTACCAGACATGTCTATCCGCATACGCTCAAGGACATGTCGGATCGCTATGGCATTCCGTTAATTGGCGGCCACCGCGCGCTGAATGACGTGATTGCCTGCTGGGAAATTTTCAAAAAAATGAACGATGAGCAAACGGTTGACAGCTACATAAATACACTGGGTTATCTCAAAAAGTTTGGTCCGCCTGCTTGGAGCCCGCCCGGCACAAGGCTCGAAGCGACAGAGCTAAAATATGCGCGCTAGACGCGCTCCTTCCCTTTGTCCGATTCACCGGCATTTTTGTTCGCGGCATCCCGGTCCTGCTGTCAGAAATCGTCACTTTTATGATTCCGGCTTCAAACCTCTGCTATCCAAAATTTGCGTATCCACCGCGTTCCTGTAAGCAATCGGTGTCATCCCCGAATATTTTTTGAACATCGCGTGAAAATATTGCCGGCTCCCGACGCCTACATAGTCACAAATGTCCGCAATCGCAACATCCGTCTCACGCAGCAGCATTTTAGCCTTCTCCATCCGCAGCTCGGTCAAATAGCCAGTTAATGTCTTGCCGTAGTGCGCGCTGAATATTCGGTGCAAATAGCCTGGATGCAGGCTGACTGCCGCTGCAATGTCCTTTACTTGAATGTCTCTATCATAGTTGTGATGCATGTAAGCAATGGTTTGCTTCATATAGAGCTCTACGGTGTTGATCCCCTGTGTTCCAGACTCGCCGTGCAAGCGTGCAATCGCCAAGATCAGCTGCGCAAACAACAGCTCCGCCTTCAAATTAATGTTTTTGCCGCGGCTGTCAAGCTCGAGTACCAAGCTCTTAACCACCTGATAGACCTCGCTTGGATCACGCAGCAACAAATAAGAGGACGGCTCTGTGATCAATTTGGCCACAAATTCGTCCTCCAAAGAAAGCTGACGCATAGAAGGGAACGCCGCCAGGCGCTCCCTAAAATCAAATTCGACGTTTAGCATCCGGCACGGCCCGCGCTCGTCAACGATAAGGCGATGGGAAACATTTGCATCTAGAATGATAAATTCGCCCTTTTTAAGTGTCATCTCGCAGGCAGCGGCAGCCTCCGTCGCTTCAACCTCGATGCCGCAAGACCCGGAAATGACATACATAATTTCAATCGAATCATGCGTGTGAAAGGACATAGAATAATCTGCCCACTGCTTAAAATAATAAGCGAACACATGCGGATGCAAATCCCCATTCAACCACTCTCTTTTGAACAGCGTTCCGCCCACGAAATGTCTCCCTCCTAGCTCAGCAACAAATAATAGTTACACAGATGCAAGCTTAACAATAGCTTTCAGCGCCGTATTGATTTCCCGCTCAACGGCCTTCGCCACTACGTCGGTATGCGGATCGTACTCGCCCGCCAAATCGGAATCTGCATATCCATCGAGCGCCAAAATCGCGCCTGCACGCGCTCCGCGCAGCGAAGCTATGACATACAATGCGGCAATTTCCATCTCTACGGCAAGGACGCTAGCTTGCTTATATTGACGGTGTGGAATTTCCACAACACCATTGAAGAACACATCAAGCGTTACCGTAATGCCCTTCTTCACGATGCCTTCGCTCTCAAGCGCCGCTTCGTACAGCGCCGCCGTAACCTCACTGTCTGCAACGGCCGGGAAGCCGGCAGGAACGAGCTGATGCGTAAGTCCTTCCGCACGGACTGCCGCCGTACTGACGACAAGGCTTCCCGCAGGATGATCTGCCGAATAAGAGCCGGCGGTTCCTACACGAATGAGCGTCTTCACGCCACCGCGAATGAGCTCCTCAAAGCAGACAGCCGCTCCCGGCGAGCCAACTCCGTGGCTCACTACCGCAAGCTGCACGCCTTCGTACTCGCCCACGAACGTCCGGTATTCACGGGCGAATGCGAGCTCTTTTACATTTGCAAGCTTCTGTGAAATCGTCTCTGCACGGCGCGGATCGCCGCATACGATTGCAATAGCCGGCAAATCTTCTGGATTGACTTGTAGTATTGGCAGCATCTTATTAATCAAACTCCTTCTTCATCCATTCGTCCTCAGGCATCGAGTTTTCGTCGCTGCTGAAGCGCTGTTCCTTAAACGGATCCGCGTAGTTGTGAAAGCCGTTGCGCTCCCAGAACCCTTCGCGATCCTCTTTCATAAATTCAATGCCCGTAATCCACTTCGCGCTCTTCCAGAAATATAAATGCGGAACGAGCAGGCGCATCGGCCAGCCATGCTTGTCGGTCAATGGCTCCCCATCGTAGCGATGCGCGAGCAATATGTTCTCGTGAAGCAAATCTTCAAGCGGCAGATTGGTATCATAATCCTCGTCCGCATGAATCATCACATATTTCGCATCCGCCTTTGCGCCAAGCAGAGGCAAAAGGTCCTTGAACTTAATCCCTTCCCACTCTGTGTCCAGCTTCGACCAGCGCGTAACGCAGTGAATGTCGCAAGAGATTTTGGTTTGAGGCAGTGCGAGAAGCTCCTCGAAGCTGAATGAGCGCTCCTCCTCGACTTCACCAAACACCCGAAGCGACCATTTGCTAATATCGTAACGAGGCACGTCCCCCTCATGCAAAATAGGAAACCGTTCCGTTAGCGTCTGGCCTGGCGGTACACGATCGGCAAGCTCAGGAGAAACCTCCGCTTGTCTAATCGCAGTTACTTTTTTCAGACGATCTGCTTTTTTGTGCATCGTGATTACCTCCATATTCAATATCAAATTAGCGTGAGCTTTCATTCGATTTGCGAGCTTCCTGCATATAGCCTTTATCTTTAAAGAAGAGCATAGCGGCAATCGTCACGATGTAAGGCAGCATCATCGTAAAATGAGTCGGCAAGGCAAAGCCCTGCAGCCTAATGCTAAGCGCGTCCATAAAGCCAAACAACAAGCTTGATGCCGCAACGCCAAGCGGATTGGACTGGCCGAGCATCGTTGCAACGAGAGCGATGAAGCCTCTTCCCGAGGTCATCCCCTCAGTAAACATCGTTACATTGCCAAGCGACAGCTGAGCTCCGGCAAGTCCGCATAACACGCCGCACATTAGTACTGCACCATATTGGAGACGAGATACTTTAATACCAAGGCTCTTTGCCGCAGTCGGATTCTCGCCTGCTGCCAGCAACCGGAAGCCAGTGACCGTTTTGAACAAAAACCACTGCAGCGCAATAACGAGCACAATAGATAAATAGACGAGCGGCGAATGGCCAGAAAATACATCTCCGAGCCAAGGAATATCCTTGAGCACCGGAATATCCCATTTCGGAAGCCCTATCATATCCTTATTGTAATATGCCCCTTTAACATCAAAGATCGCACGCAGCGAGAAGGTCGTCAGTCCTAGCGCCAGAAAATTGAGCGCAATACCGACAACGATGACATTGGCCTTGAGATGGATGCTCATATAGCCAAACAATATTGAAAATACGAGCGAGCATAATATCGCAAACAGCACCGCGGCAAAAACATTGCCCGTAAAGTGGTTGCCCACGATTGCAGAGAATGCTCCAATCAGCACCAAGCCCTCTAAGCCAACGTTAAACAATCCGACTCGAGCGCATATAGCGCCGCCAAGTGCTGCTAGAAGAATAGGCGTGACCATGCGAAGCGTCGAGGCATATAGCGAGACATCCAATAAAAAATCCATACTATGACCTCGCCTTCTTGCGTTTAATGAACGAATAAGTGATTTTGGCCGATACGAACAAAATGAGCACCGCTTGAATGATGCTGG
The DNA here is from genome assembly GCF_056786335.1 of Paenibacillus sp. Y280. Lineage (NCBI taxonomy): Bacteria > Bacillati > Bacillota > Bacilli > Caryophanales > Paenibacillaceae > Paenibacillus > Paenibacillus sp. Y280. Next base: position 244,140 of record NZ_JBXCIW010000005.1, on the reverse strand, counting down.
ACACCTCTAGCGGCACTTCAGTGTTGCGCTCCATGCCCATGCCGCCTGTTTGCAGCGCGGCAAGCAATATAGCCGCGAACGCCGTACCAAGCGGATGTGACCCGGCAAGCAGTGTTGCCATGATGCCTGACCAAGCGTATCCCGGTGATGTTAATGCGCCATCTAAATAACGATATTGCGTGCCAAGTACTTCGACAGAGCCGGCAAGTCCGGCAAAGCCGCCGCTGACGAACATGCTCAGCAGCATCATTTTGCCGCGCTGCACGCCCCCATAGCTTGCGAATAGTGGATTGCCGCCCAGCATTCTAATTTCATAGCCCTTTACCGTGTAGCGCATAAACAGAAAGAGCAGCACCGCACAGGCTGCGGCAATAATAAAGCCCGCATGAAGGCTCATCCCTTTAAACAGCTTTGGCAGCCACACGCTCTGGTCAAGCATAACCGTTTGCGCCATTGCCGCAGAGCCAGTCCGGTCCTTGAGCGGATACGATACGATGTAGCCCGCAAATAACGTAGCAATATAATTGAGCAATAATGTTGTGATAAGCAAATTCATGCGAAATCTCGCATCCAGCCAGCCAGCAAAGGCCGACCATATTCCCCCGGAAATAATACCGGCAATAATAGCAGCTACAAGCTTAAACCATCCAGGTCCAGGCAAATAAATAGCAGTTACAGCTGCACTTAGCGCCCCAAGCACCATCTGCCCTTCCGAGCCCATATTAAAAAATCCAGCACGAAAGGCAAGGGCTACGCCAAGTCCGATCAAAATAATAGGCGTAGCCCGGCTTAACGTATTCGCAAAAAAGTAAAAGCTGCCGAAGGCGCCCTTCCACATTTCCGCATACGTCTCCATGACGGAGCCTCCGACGATTGCGATGGCGATCGCGCCTGCTGCAAGGCCAACGATAACAGCGAGCAGCGGCTGCAGCAGCGAACGTCCATATTGTAACAGCTTATCCAACTGCTCTTCCTCCCGCCATTAACAAACTAATTTGCTCCTCTGTTGCCGTGTCTGCATCCAGCTCGCCAACGATTTTCCCCTCGAACATGATCAAGATGCGATCCGACAGTTTCAGTATTTCCGTCAACTCCGAGGAAATGAGCAATATCGCCCCTCGCTCATCCCGCTTCTTTAGAAGCTCGCCATGAATAATTTCCATCGCGCCAACATCGACGCCCCGCGTCGGTTCTGCCGCTATTAGAAACGGAGTTTTCTGTGCAAGCTCACGGGCAACGATAAGCTTCTGCAGATTCCCGCCTGACAAAAACTGAGCCTTCGTAGACAGAGAGCCTGTCTTGATTCCGAATCTTGTCACCCATTCGCTGATCATTTGCCTTATGCTCGTACCGTTCAAGACGCCATATTTCTGATGCCTGCCTGTATGTCCCATTAATCCGTTCTCGGCAACTGTCGCATCCTTCGCAACGCCCCATTGATAGCGGTCCTCGGGAATATGGGCAAGTCCGCGCTCGCGAATAGCCCCAACCGGCGCACCCGTCACGTCTTGTCCAAGCAGCTTGATCGTTCCGTCATCCGGCTTCAATAGACCTGAAATCGTTTGTATAAGCTCCGATTGGCCGTTGCCTGAGATGCCGGCGATGCCAACGATTTCTCCTTCATTGACATGAAGGCTGACGTCGCTCAGCAGCGGCTTCGTCTTCGTACCCTTCATCGACACGTTTGATACTTCCAGCACAGGCTTACCGCTGTCAGCCTCATTACGCGATATATGTACTAAGTCTCGGCCAACCATAAGCCGCGACAGATCTTCCGCACTCGTGTCCTTGGCGTCAAGCGTCCCTGTGACCTTGCCGTCTCGCAGCACCGTTACCCGGTCCGCAACTTCCATAATTTCCTGCAGCTTATGGCTGATTAATACGAAGCTCTTTCCTTGCGCGGCTAAACCTTTGATCGCGATCAGCAGCTCTTTCACCTCAAGCGGCGTTAAAACACCTGTCGGCTCGTCCAATATAATAATTTCTGCTCCCTGATAGAGCACCTTTAAAATTTCAACGCGCTGCTGCATGCCCAAGGAGCAATCCGCAACCTTCCTCCACGGATCGACAGGCATTCCGTAAAGCTTCCCAAGCCTTTCGGTTTCCGCGGCAGCAGCTTTCCGATCGAAGCCGACTCCCTTGGAGGGTTCACGTCCGATCACAATATTTTCTGCGATCGTAAACGTCGGGAACAACATAAAATGCTGGTGTACCATCCCAATTTTATGATTGATCGCATCAGCTGGGCTTGCAAAGGAAACCGGCTTGCCATCCAGACGAATCTCGCCGATAGTCGGGCTTTCCATGCCGTATAAAATGCGCATCAGCGTCGTTTTTCCTGCACCATTCTCACCGACCAAGGCATGAATTTCTCCTCTTTGCAGCGAAAACTGCACACCGCTATTTGCGGTTACGCTACCATATGACTTGGTTATGCTATCCATTTGCAGCAACATCCAAACGCCCTCTCCTTTCATAGCCGTATAAACAAAAAAAAACCACTTCCTCCAAAATGGAGGAAGCTTCCAATCAACAAGCAAGCCGGCTGCATAGGCAGCCGGCATGTCAACCTATTGGGCTAGCGGATTTACAACAACGATTTTACCAGATTTAATATCTTCAGCGATAGCTTTTACTTTATCAACGTTCTCTTGGCCGATGAACGGGCTAAGAGCTGATTTGCTGTCTCTCGTTACGAATGTAAGGCCTACGCCGTCTTCTTTCAAGCCGTAATCGGCAACGCCGTATGCGAAGTTTCCTTCTACGAACGTTTTTACCGTTTCATAAGCTACGGCGTCGGTACCCTTCAATTGCGATAGAACGATATGCTCTGGATCTTCATCGGTACGGTCTGTATCTTGGCCGGATGTGAAGAATCCTTTCTCCTTCGCTGCTTCGAATACGCCGTTGTCGCCGACAGCCGCCATACCTGCGATGTAGTCTGCGCCTTTGGATTGTTGAAGCAATGCAAGCTCCTTGCCTTTAACCGGATCATTGAAGCTGCCTACATAGTTGACAAGGAATTGCGCATCAGGATTCGTGCTTTTCAAGCCTTGCTCGAAGCCGGAAGTATATTTGCTAAGCAGTGGCGCGTCCATTGCGACAACAGCGCCAACGATGTTTGTTTTAGTTGCAAGGCCAGCAAGTGCTCCCATCAGGTAGGAAGCTTCATGCTCGCGGAAGTTAACGCTGCGAACGTTCGGGAGATCAACAACTGTATCAATGATTGCAAAAGGCTTGTCCGGATTTTCAGCAGCTACTTTTTTAAGAGCATCCTCTGCTTGGAACGTTGCCGTGATGATAAGGTCATAGTCTTCAGCAACCGTTGCTCGAAGATTTTGTTCAAAAGCGGCTGGGTCAGTAGATTCGATCGTTTTTACTTCAGCGCCGAATTCATCGCCTGCTTTTTTAAAGCCTTCATCCATCAATACGAAAAACTTGTTAACGCCAATTTTCTCTGGAAGCACGAGCGCGATTTTTTTCTTTTCAGCTTTATCGCCAGCTGCATTATTTGTCGCTGCGCTGTTATTCGCTGCGTTTCCTCCATCGTTTTTATTAGATCCGCAAGCTGCCACAATCGCAACCATTAGAAATAACGATACCGCTAAAGCAAGTGCCTTCTTCATCGAAATCTCCCCTAAACGTAAATGTATTATTCCCCTCTAATCCTAGTTGTTTTATCGGAATTTGTCAACCTATTTCCATTCGACAAATTTCTAGTTTATTTTACACTAGATTTACACGGATTAAAAAACAAATTATGTAATTAGTCATGAATTCGCAACATCAGATTCCATATTTTTACTCATATGTTCAAAGATATGTAAACCCTGCTCCATATTCGCTATCGACATCCCATCAAACAGCCTATGCATGATCTTGAGCCGAACCGTTTCAATAAGCTTGACGATTTCCAGACCAGATTCTGTAATATCCAGCATGACCACGCGCCGATCCTTCTCGCCCCGCTCCCGCTTCACATAGCCCAGCTCAATCAGCCGATCGGCAATCCCGGTAACGCCTCCGCTTGTAATAAGCAGCTGCTCCGCCAAGGCCGATGCCTTTTGCGGGCCTGATTGCGATAAAATCGTAAGCATCCTGCCATGTGACATGCCTAACCCGTGTACGTTATAGGTGTTCCATTCTGCATTAATTTGTCGACGCACCTGACGAAAGGATTCGTCCAGACGTCTCATTAAATCCAGCCTTTCCGCACTTGAAGCTTCCAATCGATCACCAACCTGTCTCCTATTTCTAATATTTCAGCTCTCTATATTATAACGTTCATTTATAAGATTAACTAATACTGTCGCTAAATATTTGTTTTTGATGGCTTGCAGCAATAAAAAAAAGCCCGCCAACTGAAGTTGACAGACCTAATTTTGCTAAGTCCCCTTCCTTATCCCTGCAAAAAACGAAGCGGAGGCTTGCCCAGCAGCCCTTTGCGAGCCGTCTGCCAAAGCTCCTGCATAAGCTGCTGCAGCGGCCAAGCAGCCGTAGATGCGGCGGATACCGCTACCCCGAACCGATGCGTCATCGACGCTCCTGCAAGCACCTTGCGGCCAACTGGTGCCTCGAAGCTATCCAGCTTCTCCTGCAGCTGCTCCAGATGTGCTTTGTTCACAAGATCAGAGAACAAATAGAAGGTAGCCATGTGGGTCATCTCATCCCAGCAGCCAGGAGCCGAGATCGCTTGCCTTACCGGCTTGATCCGCTGACGCTGCGAGAAAATGAGTTTCCCTCCGTAATGAACCGTAAGCGAATTATGGTATGAACGATAATCGAAGCGCTCGCCGCGGAGAGTTCGGCCGGGACAAAGCACATCGGCTTGCATCCACACCGAGCCCTCCTTCAAGCGAACGATCGACTCATTCCGAAACGCAGCGTCCTTATACAGCATAACCGGCTCAAGCATATGCTCAACAACTGCACCCTCATCAAGGGTAAACGTCTGCATCATGGAGGAGCCTCTGCTCGGTGTGCTCGGATGCACCTTCGTATACGATTGGTTCGTAATCATGACATGGGCAGCAGTCTTAGCCGTCCATTCCATTTCATATCTGTCGCCGTCCAGCAGGCCGGGCGATACGTCCATGACGATAACGCCAAGCTGCCCTTCCAGTGGAAAAGCTTTCGCTATTTTCATTGGCGCGGTGTGGTATTTTTTCTCGATGATCGTTTGCCCCCGCGAACTTGCAAAGGAAGCGCGCAGCACGGATGTTCTAATATCCGAAGAACACTCATGCAGCCTTGTCGTTTCGGCAGCTTGCGCCCGTTCCATTAGGACGCGGAGTGACGGTGCTCAGCAGGAATGCTCGTTAACTGGATGACATGCGAATGCTCTGTACCGCGCGCATGTGCAATCTCATGGGTCAGCCAGCTTACGATCTCATCCACGCCGTCTCCGCCGAACAGATTCGAGAATACGAATGGACGGTCGCCGCGCATCTTCAGCGTATCCGCCTCCAACACTTCAAGGCTTGCGCCTACGTAAGGCGCCAGATCGATCTTATTAATGACGAGCAAATCCGAGCGCATAATGCCGGGACCGCCCTTGCGCGGAATTTTCTCCCCTTGGGCAACGTCGATGATATAGATAAAGCGATCAACAAGCTCCGGGCTGAAGGCCGCCGCCAGGTTATCGCCGCCGCTCTCGATAAAGATCAGATCCAAATGGTCAAACCGCTGCTCCAGCTCCTCAATGGCTTCAAAATTCATCGAAGCATCCTCGCGAATAGCCGTATGCGGGCAGCCGCCCGTCTCTACGCCGATAATGCGCTCTTCAGGCAGAACGCCTGTGTTGAACAGAATACGAGCATCTTCCTTCGTATAAATATCGTTCGTAATAACTGCCACGCTGAATTTCGTGTGAAGCTCGCGCGTGAGGCGTTCAACAAGCGCTGTCTTGCCGGAGCCTACCGGTCCGCCAATACCGATTCGAATCGGTCTTGAGCTATCGATCGCTTTGCTTTCCCATTCTTGATGCGTATGTCCTTGTCCTTGGCACATTTGTCATTCCTCCAATTTATATAGTTAAGACATAAATAATCGCGAATACAAACGTTCATGACGCATCATCGAGAGCTCCGCCATCGGCATATTGGAATACGCCTCCTCCGGCGCAAGCTCCCTCGCAATCTCCAACGCTTCCTCCGTCAAGGGAGTCAGCCTTGCAATTAATGATTGCCCCTCTGTCTGTCCCATTGACATTAGCCGCAGAGCGCTGTTGATACAGGTTACGATGCATGTATAAAAGTAGCCTTGTATCGCCTGTTCTTCCGATACGCCCAGTTGCCAGCAGGCATAGCCATGCGCAAGCGGATGGGAGGCGAAGCATTTGCCGGCGCGCATCGCCTCCGTCAGTGGCGAAAAGTCCAACTGCGGATGTATGGCTGAAGCAAGCTGCAGCAGCCGCCGCCCCATTTTCTCCACGCCGCTGCGGGTTTCCGATGCCACTCTTTGCAAATGAACCATCCGTTCAACTGACCATAGACGCTCCCAATCCGCTTGCGGCGCATCCCGGTAAACCGCCTTGATGATCATCGCATCGGAGCTTGCCCAGCTTTGCATAAGCATAGCGGACGCATAAGCATAAAGCTGGCCGGAGTTGTTTATCCTGCCGTCCTGCACCATCGTCTCGAGTCCAAACGAATGCGAGAAGCCTCCGATCGGCAAAGCCGAATCGAGCAGTTGCTGCATGGCCAGCCATCTAATATGTTCCTTCATTATCGTTTGCCCCTCCCATCCTCTGAGGCACTAATCATCCGCTAAAATAAGAAATAGCGCTGCGCCATCGGCAGCACCTCTGCCGGCTCGCAGGTTACATGCTCGCCATCCACAAGCACATGATACGTTTCTGCATCCACCTCTAGTTTTGGCGTTGCATCGTTATGGACCATATCCTTCTTCGTGACCGTGCGGCAGCCCTTCACCGGCTCAATCCGTTTCTGAAGCCCCAGCTCCTTGGCGATGCCGCGGTCATACGCTGCCTGAGAGACGAACGTAATCGAGCTGCTGTACACCAGCTTCCCGAAGGAAGCGAACATGGGACGGCCAAATACCGGCTGCGGCGTCGGGATCGAGGCGTTCGGGTCGCCCATTTGGGCAAACGCGATGCTGCCGCCCTTTAAGACTAGATCCGGCTTAACTCCAAAAAACATCGGATTCCAAATGACGAGATCAGCGTACTTGCCCGCTTCCAGCGAGCCGACCAAATGGGAGATGCCATGAGTGATCGCCGGATTAATCGTATATTTTGCAATGTAGCGCTTAATGCGGAAATTATCATGCTGCTCGTTGTCCGGCGTTAACGGTCCCCGTTGCTTTTTCATTTTATCAGCGGTTTGCCATGTCCGAATAATGACCTCCCCGACGCGGCCCATCGCCTGCGAATCGGAGCTGATCATGCTGAACACGCCCATATCATGCAAAATATCCTCTGCGGCAATCGTCTCCGGCCTAATCCGCGAATCGGCGAATGCAACATCCTCCGGTATGCTGCTGTCCAAATGATGGCAAACCATCAGCATATCCAGATGCTCTTCGATCGTGTTGATCGTAAAAGGACGCGTCGGGTTCGTCGAAGAAGGTAGCACGTTAAGCTCGCCTGCCGCAATGATAATGTCAGGCGCATGGCCGCCGCCCGCACCTTCTGTATGATAAGTATGAATCGTTCTCCCGCCGATCGCGGCGAGCGTATCCTCTACAAAGCCCGCTTCATTCAACGTATCGGTATGGATCGCGACCTGAATGTCGTACTGATCCGCCGCCTGCAAGCAGGCATCGATGGCCGCTGGCGTCGTGCCCCAATCCTCATGCAGCTTCAGCCCAATCGCACCCGCTTCGATTTGCTCGATGAGCGGAGCAGTGAATGAAGCATTTCCTTTGCCTGTAAAACCGATATTCATCGGAAAATGCTCAGCCGCCTCCAGCATCCGTCTCATATGCCATGCACCCGGTGTAACCGTCGTGGCATTCGTACCCGTTGCAGGACCGGTACCTCCGCCGATCATCGTGGTTACGCCGGAGGATAGCGCCGTCTCGATTTGCTGTGGGCAAATAAAATGAATATGCGCATCAATGGCCCCTGCCGTTACGATTTTGCCTTCTCCTGCGATGACCTCTGTGCTCGCGCCAACGATCATGTTCGGATGAACGCCATCCATAATGTCTGGATTGCCCGCCTTCCCGATGCCGACAATAAATCCATCTTTAATGCCGATATCCGCTTTCACAATGCCGGAATGATCGATAATAACCGCATTTGTAATAAGCGTATCCAGCACGCCCTCATCACGCATGGCACCGCTTGATTGCCCCATGCCGTCACGAATGACCTTGCCGCCGCCGAACTTGCATTCGTCACCGTAAACGGTATAGTCATGCTCGATCTGTGCCCATAGCTCCGTATCTGCTAGGCGAATTGCATCTCCGGCAGTAGGTCCGAACATAGCCGCATAGCTTCGTCGATCCATCTTCGTCATCCGCCTTCACCCTCCCAAGCCGCGAGTCGGACTCGCACTGCATCAGGCATAGCGCCTGACTCGGCTTTCCCTTGGCTTAAGCCGTTCAATCCATAGGATAGCTTCGCGCCGCCAAGCTCTACAACAGTCACAGGCTTCTCCTCGCCTGGCTCGAATCGCACCGCTGTACCAGCGGCAATGTGAAGCCGCATGCCAAACGCTGCCTCGCGATCAAACTTCAGCGCACGGTTGACTTCAAAAAAATGAAAATGAGAGCCTACTTGAACAGGTCTGTCTCCTGTATTGACTACGATTAACTGCTTCGTTAGGCGTCCTGCGTTTAACTCAATTTCACCAGCGGCTGTGCGATATTGTCCTGGTATCATCCTGCCAAACGCTCCTCTCTCCTAAGTTCTCGCTCTAACATGAATGGGACCCTCATCGATATGCTGCCCTTATTGCCGTTTGTCAACTTAACCCGAAATCGGGTAATGGATGGTGACGAGCTTCGTCCCATCTGGGAAAGTCGCTTCTACCTGTACCTCATGTATCATTTCCGGAATGCCGGGCATGACCTGCTCCGGCTTCAATATTTGCGTTCCGAATTCCATTAATTGCGCAACCGTCATCCCGTCGCGCGCGCCTTCCATAATTTCAGAGGTGATGAGCGCAACACTTTCTGGATAATTAAGCTTCACGCCGCGGTTCATCCGTCGTCTCGCCAAATCCGCAGCGATTGTAATGAGCAGCTTTTCTTTTTCACGTTCAGTCAACTGCATGTTGTCACCTCTCTACCCGTAATCATTTCATTATAGACAGCAAATAATAGTAAGTAAATCTTCTCACGTCACATATTGTGACATAAAATAAAAAAATCCAGAAAAGGCGCCCTGCGCTTCTCCTAGATTTAACATCATGCTTACACTATTAAACGGGTAGGAATAATCAACTAAATTCGATAAGCTCTAAGTATTAGCCTGCCATTCATGTTCGTCTATTATCCTGCCTGGATACCTAACTTGCTTTGGATATGACCGATCAAGCTTGTCAAACCACGAATTTTACTTTCTCCCAAATGATCTTTCGTACATCGCAAACGATCCCCTTCCGCTTTCAATTCCATACGACAAAGTATAGAAGCTGGAGCTTAAGGAGACCGTAACCAAATCATAAGAAAACCTTAAATATTATTTAATGATAGGCAAGGTTACCCGAAAAGCAGTTTGTTCGATGTCGCTCGTTACCGAGATTGTGCCGCCATGCTTTTGAATGATGCTTTTTGCTATCGCAAGACCAAGCCCCGATCCACCAGACCACTGCGTGCGCGATTTGTCCACCCGGTAGAAACGATCAAAAATATACGGCAGATCGGAGGTCGGAATCGGTTCGCCGTAATTGATAACCTCAACGACAGCATCCTTTTCCTCCGTATGAACCGTTACTAACAGACGTTTGCCTTCTTTGCCGTAGTTCATTGCATTAGCGATCAAATTTTCAAATACGCGAACAAGCTTTGCGGCGTCCCCTTTGACCATGACGAACGTCTCCTTCGCATCCAGCTTGCTCTCCATACCCGCTTCCTGAAGAGGCAAATGGAATTGTACCAGCATTTGTCCCAGCATTTCGATTAAATTGAAATTTTTCACCTTGAGCTCTGCCGAATCGTACCGCATTCTCGTATATTCAAACAAATCATTTATCAATACATTCAAACGCTTTGATTTATCATAAGCAATTTGAACATAATGGCGCAGCTCTACTTCATCTCTATAGCGATCCTGTTCTATGAGCCCCAAATAACCAAGCACGGACGTAAGGGGCGTGCGAAGGTCATGAGAGACATTCGTTATTAATTCATTTTTTGTCTGCTCGGCCTTTCGCTCCTCTTCAAGCGCATGATGAAGGCGATCAGTTAAGCTGTTTACGTTAGCTGCCATAGGACCAAAAATGCTGCGTTTGCGAACTTCTATTTTATAATCCAAGTCAAAAGTCCCATCGGCAATCCGTTTAACCGTCCTATTCAATTGGCTAAGATATTGAAACAAGCTCCACTGTAAAAGAATGAAATAGAAAAAAAACAAGAGAAAGCCTGTTCCAATAAAAACATAACTGCTGTCAAATATAGATAAAACGATACGAACGATATCGCGTACTAGACTTACATTGTCCGCAAGCCACATACTGATATTCATTAAGATGTAAATCGTAATAATCGAAAGCAATACGCTTCCGAACAAATGGAGCAGCGAGCGTCCAACTATTTTTCTAGCGAGATTATCCTTCAATTTTATAGCCTACCCCCCACACCGTAACGATCATTTTATCGCCCAGCTCCTTCTCGAGCTTATCCCTGAGCTTGCTGATATGAACCATCACCGTATTATTGGAATCAAAATATTTTTCTTTCCATACCTGCTGGAATATATCCTCCGCGCTAAACACTCTGCCCGGCTGTCCCGCCAGCAAAAACAAAATGCCAAACTCAGTGGAGGTCAAATGAAGCGATCTTCCTTCAACCTCAGCGGTATGGCTCAGCTTATCGATGCGAAGCGGTCCAAGACGCAGCTCCTTATCCGAACGGGAAGTGCCGCTGCCTTCCGCTTTACCGCTATACTGATAGGATCGGCGAAGCAAGGAGCGGACACGTGCGATAAGCTCAAGCGGATTAAAGGGCTTGATCATGTAATCGTCAGCACCAGTCATCAGTCCCATTATTTTATCCATATCCTCCGCTTTCGCACTAAGCATCAGAATAGGAACCGATTGGTCCCGCCTCAAACGCCTTGTCGCCTCCAGCCCATCCATGTTCGGCATCATAATGTCCAAAATGACCAAATCAAACGGATTTTTCTCATATGCAAGCAGAGCCTGCTCACCGTCATATGCCTTCTCCGTCGCAAAGCCCTCGTTCTTCAAATATATTTCAATGAGATCAGCAATTTCCCGCTCGTCATCTACAATTAATACTCTTCTTTCCATCATCGATGTCCTCCTCGATCTCTATACTGTTATTCTCATTGTGTCCGATGAGCCTACTATACATGAATATCCTTCGACATGTCCCGACGGTTGGCGCAAATTCACAATGTTTAAGTGTTTCTTAATGTTTTTTTAACGTTTGGCAGATAAGCCATTGCCTGCTCCCGTTATAGCCAACGCTTGTCCATTGTGATAAAATCGAGAGTATTGATATTTTAATAAGCACATAGGGGGCACTTACATGGCGGCCAAAAGAATGCGTTCTGACATGATCAAAAAAGGATTCGACCGCGCACCGCACCGGAGCTTGCTTCGCGCCGCAGGCGTTAAAGAAGAAGATTTCGACAAGCCGTTTATCGCGGTTTGCAACTCGTATATTGATATTATTCCTGGTCACGTTCATCTACAGGAGTTCGGCAAGCTCGTTAAGGAAGCAATCCGCGAAGCTGGCGGCGTTCCGTTCGAATTTAATACGATCGGCGTGGATGACGGTATTGCTATGGGTCACATCGGCATGCGATACTCCCTTGCCAGCCGTGAGATCATTGCGGATTCGATCGAAACCGTCGTAAATGCGCACTGGTTCGACGGTATGGTCTGTATTCCAAACTGCGACAAAATTACGCCAGGCATGATCATGGGCGCGCTTCGCGTCAACATCCCGACTATGCTTGTAAGCGGCGGACCTATGAAAGCGGGCAAAACCTCCGATGGCCGTTCCATCTCGCTCTCGAGCGTATTTGAAGGCGTTGGCGCTCACCAAGCGGGCAAAATCAACGACGATCAATTGATGGAGCTTGAACAATTTGGCTGTCCTACTTGCGGCTCATGTTCGGGTATGTTTACAGCTAACTCCATGAACTGCTTGGCGGAAGGTCTTGGACTTGCATTGCCTGGTAACGGCACGATCCTAGCTGTAGCCCCAGAGCGTAAAGAGTTCGTTAAAGACGCAGCTCGCCAATTGATGAAAATCATTGAGCTTGGCATCAAGCCGCGCGATATCGTTACAAAAGATACGATCGACAACGCATTCGCGCTTGATATGGCGATGGGCGGATCGACGAATACCGTGCTTCACACATTGGCTATTGCGCATGAAGCCGGCATCGAGTATCCGATCGAGCGCATCAACGAAGTGGCTGAGCGCGTACCGCATCTTGCTAAGATCGCTCCGGCATCGGATTACCACATTGAAGATGTTCACAATGCAGGCGGCGTAAGCGCTGTTCTTAACGAGCTCTTCAAGAAGGAAGGCGCTTTGCATGGCGACTGCTTGACGGTTACGGGCAAGACGCTTCGCGAGAACGTAATCGGCTGCGAAATTCAAGATACAGATGTTATTCGGACGATCGACAACCCTCATACAGAGCGTGGCGGCCTTGCGGTATTGTTCGGCAACCTTGCTCCTAACGGCGCAATCATCAAGACAGGTGCAGTCGACAAATCGGTTGGCGGCTATCACAAAGGCCCGGCAATTTGCTTTGATTCACAGGATGATGCGCTTCACGGCATCGCGAATGGCAAAATCAAAGAAGGCCATGTCGTAGTCATCCGTTACGAAGGACCGCGCGGCGGCCCTGGCATGCCGGAAATGCTAGCTCCTACCTCGCAAATCGTAGGTATGGGTTTAGGCGCGAAGGTTGCACTTGTAACTGACGGACGCTTCTCTGGCGCATCTCGCGGCATAAGCATCGGCCACGCTTCACCAGAAGCAGCTGAAGGCGGACCTATCGCATTCGTACAAGACGGCGACATCATCGAGATCGATATGAACAACCGTACGATGGATCTTCTAATCAGCGACGAAGAGTTCGCGAAACGCCGTTCCGAATGGAAAGGCTTCGAGCTTAAGATCAAACGCGGCTACCTAGCGCGCTACGCTCACCTCGTTACTTCCGCCAGCACTGGCGGCGTAATGAAAATGTAATTACGGCTATTAACCTCCATATAGCAGAACAGCCATTCAAGGATAATCCCTTGAATGGCTGTTTTTTTCATCACTAATTTAGATAGCTGTTGTTTTCGTACCTAGCTGCGCAGCTTCGTCGGCTGCCGCGCTTATTCTTCTCTCTACAGCATCGCTTAGTCGCTCTGCTTCCTCTTGCATCTTGTTCAACTGTACCGTCGTATAACGCCTGATCGTATTGACCGGCATCAGCAGCATGCGAGGTGAAATCGTTTCTCTTCTTTTCTTGCCCTTTGCTGATTTCTCCGTATTCGTAAGCACTCTAATCAGAATGCGCAAATAAATGCGTGTTGATTTGGCGAACCAGCCCTCTGGAAGCTGGAATATTTCAAAACCGAGCCGATCAGCCCCGCGATGGATCATCGTCACGCCATAGACTGCTTTAATGTCGTTCGCCTCGTGATCTTCCGCCAGCTGATTGGCAAGCAGCGGAAGCGCCTGCTCCACTTCGCGAAGCATCCGGATACCTGTAGCTACCGGCGATTTGGAGGTCGCTGCGATTGAAGAAAGCTTTTTGTTGTCAAAATGCAATTCGGCAATGCGGTCGCCCTTCTCCACGCGTCCGCCTTCTGCCAGCTCAATGTTTTCACCATGGTAAGTTGTCACGCGATAATGAAAAGCGGCATCCTTAACATCGCCCACCGTTTTGAGACGGAAAATAACGTGAAACGCCCTCTCCCACAGCAGCCAAAGCGATATCAGCGCTTTTTTCCAAATGGAGGAGCTTACCGTTCTCGCTTCGTCAGTCAGCTTCATCATTTCCTCTATTCCTACAAATCGATAGCCGCGCCTTGTGCCTTCCTCTAAATAGGCTTCAAGGGCGATAAGCATATTTTGGGGAGCATCTTTATCTGCTCCAAGCGTCATGCCGCAATCATGCAGGAGCATAACTTCACCGGGTCTTAGCTTCTTCAGCATCCGCTTCTTCAGCTTATCCGAACCAAGCCGAATCCGCCAATCGCCGAACATAGCCGACCATAAAATAATTTGCAAATAACCTAAATTCGCATAATCAAATACGTTTACGATTCCCCAAGGCGGCCGATAATAAGCCGAACGCACACCCGTTGCATTTTCAATGAGGTCAATGGTACGCTCGATTTGACGTTTGACCGTTCGAGGCCGCATCAGCCAATTCGATTTATGAACGTAATTATGAATGCCTAGGTTATGGCCCTCTTCCTTCATCCGGCGCAGCAATTCTTCCTGTCCTTCAGCATGCGAACCAACAATAAAGAAGGTCGCCTTCGCATCATAGCGGGCGAGAAGATCGAGCAGCTTCGGCGTATAAACCGGATCTGGCCCATCATCAAACGTAAGGGAAATTTCCTTTTCTACACAGCCCTTCTTAAAAACGCGAAAGCCAAATGTACGGCTAATAAGTCCTGGAAGAAACGCATAGAAGGTTGCGACGTATAATCCCCATAACAGCAAATTTTCCATTTTGTTTTCCCCACCGTTACATGATTTAGTCGACGAATGGATAGCGGTACAAAACAACAACAGTAGCTTTAATTGTAGCATATCGCAATAAAAAATAGGCAGCTTTTTAAAAACTATAGTACAATCTTTATGGAAATATGAATATGGAAAAAGAAGGAGTATTATTATGCTGCCCTTTTACAAAAAGTATTGGCGAACCGCTTTCGACATCGCACTCATTGCTTTAACCGTCTATTTAATAATGTATTCCTTCAGTTACTTGTACCGCATCGCAACTCCAATATTTTTTTCTTTTCTTATCTTTTTATGTATCGAGCCGCTGGCAAGGCGGTTAAACAAGCTTGGCATGAAAAAATCAATCGCATCCGGCATTTCCATTTTGCTGTTTACGCTCGTTATACTGGGTGCCTTCTCAGGTGCCGCTTATCTGATCACGAAGCAAGGTCAGGAACTGTATTCGAACATCCCGAAATATCAAGAAATTCTCGTTACTCAAATTGCCAATATTACCGAAGAAGCACAGAAGCGACTAGGCACGATACCCGATGATCTTGATTTGGTGCAGCGCTCCAAAGATTTAATCGAGGGGGCTTCATCCACTTTTGCGAAATTTGGACAAAACGTATTTAAAAACCTAATCGTCTACGTCTCGTCTATCTCCACCTTTGTCTTTAATTTTATAGTCGGTATTATACTAGCTTATTTCTTAAGCATCGAAATTACGACATGGAAGCAAACCGCGGAGGACAAAACGCCAAATACGTTTAAAACAGCCTTCTTCTTCCTTCGCAACAATGTATTCAAAGGCATTGCGCTCTACATTAAAGCGCAGGCAAAAATGATCAGCATCACCTTTATCGTCATCCTGATCGCGCTTATTTTGCTAAGAGTAGAAAATGCTTTCGTCATAGCCGTCGTATCTGCCATCTTCGACATCCTGCCGCTGCTCGGCGTTGGCACGATCTTCATACCATGGATTATTTATTTGATCATCGTCGGCAAAATCACATTAGCGATCTGGTTATCCGCCCTGTTTCTTTTCGTCGTGCTTACCCGTCAAATTCTTGAACCAAAGATTACGGGCGATTCCTTAGGTGTATCTGCTTTCACGATGCTTGCCTTCATGATCATTTCGCTATCGCTGTTCGGCGTTGCCGGCGTCATTTTATCTCCGATTCTGATGATCCTACTCAAGGCGCTGTACGACCAAGGCTATTTCCACCGCTGGATTCATGCTCCGCTTGGCGAATTCGACAGCCCCTCTACCGGGTCGTATGTTGATACCTTGAAGCGTGATGAGGAGAAGGGGAAAGAATGAAGATGGTGATGGAGAGAGATAACGTTAAGATAAGGACTTTAAGATAAGGTTATTTTGAGATAAGTGATACTTTTGAGATAAGTGATGCTTTGAAATAAGTGATATTTTGAGATAAGTGATGCATCGAGATGAACGATTATTTAACTAAAGAGCCAAGCTGTTTCAGCGCGAAATGACCGCTGATGAGCTAGGCTTTTTTGTTGCAGATTGCTTGCTACGAACCATTGATGCGACTCGGTGGTTTGTGTGGGTTTGTGCGGCACTTCCGGTCTTCAATGGATTAGACTGATTTGATTCGGTTGACTGTTTAAAGTGCTGTTTCAGCACTGGAACAGTTCGTTGAGCTTCACTTCTCTGTCTACGTTGCAGTTTCTGCAATGGAATGGACTGATTCGACTCGGTTGACTTTCTACACTGCAGTTAGTACATCAGAATCGACTTATTCATCTCTTCTGAGGAGATTTTGATTGATTTCTATTGCATAACTGCAATCTAATCAACAAATAGCAAAGTCATGTCAGGTTTCAGTTGTATTAACTGCAATGTAGCCGAGTAACTTATATATTGAGGTTCGTCTTTGAGCAAGGAAGCTGGAACGGTACTCCGAACTAGCTTCCTTCTTGGCTGGAAATCCGGGCGGCGATATCCATGACGCCGCGGAAAAGCTTTGTCGCCTGATGCGAGCTGCCAGGCGGCTTGTTTTCGACGAGCACGGCTATTGCGTAGCGAGGCTTTTTGACCGGGCCGTAGCCTGCAAACCACTGGTGGTTGCGGGCGTTTCCGGCCCGAGTCGTTTCGGCGGTGCCGGATTTCCCGGCTACCGCCCACAGCCCTTGGCGGATCGAGCGACCGGTTCCGTGGTCGACGACCGCCTCCATGCCGCGCCGCAGCGCATATGCAGTGGCCGGCTTGATCCGGCCACGTATGGCTTGCGCACGCTGCGCGGGCAGCTTTACCATCCGCTGGCCGTTGGCATAGCGGATTTCACTTACGAGGCGCGGCTCCATCACGCGCCCATCGTTCAGCAGCGTTACAATCAGATTTGCCGCCTGAAGCGGCGACATCCTTACATCACGCTGCCCAATTCCGCTCTGCGCGAGCACGCCGCCATCGACAGCCGCAAGCATCGCGGCCTGTTCCCGCGCCTTCTGCGCAGCTTCCATCTTCCCGCTTCGCTTCTCACTCTTCTCGCTCTTCTCGCTCTTCTCACTCTTCTCACTCTTCTCACTCTTCTCACTCCCCAAGCGGTGCCCGCTTTTCTCGGTCTCCGTACTGTATCCGCTTACCTCACTCCTCAAGCGGTGCCCGCTTTTCTCGGTCTCCGTACTGTATCCGCTTACCTCACTCCTCAAGCGGTACCCGCTTTTCTCGGTCTCCGTACTGTATCCGCTCACCTCACTCCCCAAGCGGTTCCCGCTTTTCTCGGTCTTCGTGCTGTACCCGCTCACCTCACTCCCCAAGCGGTCCCCGCTCTTCCCGCTCTTCTCACTCCCCAAGCGGTTCCCGCTCTTCTCGCTCTCCATGCTGTACCCGCTCACATCACTCCCGCTCTTCCTGTACTGCTCCCCAACCAGTCCTTCCCTTTCACCCTCAACATTCACGGTGCTCCCCGCAGCTGCAAACAGCTGTCCGCGCTCTTCTTCCTCCAGCAGGCGCAGGGGACCTGAGAAGGGTCCAAACGCTTTGTCACGATGCCAGCCCGCCTGCCTGCCAACACCCAGCGCATCTGCGACTTGTTGCAGCTCGGACGCCTTAAGCCGTTCTGCAATTGTAGCAAACGCAATATTGCATGATTGTGCCAGCCCCTCTTGAAGGGTCAGGCGTCCATGGCCGCCCTCCTTCCAGCAGGACAAGCCGTATTTACCGTATTCCCCGTTGCAAGTAAACGTTTCATGCTGCGTCGCCACACCTGCCTCCAAGGCAGCTGCCTCTGTAACGAGCTTGAATACGGAGCCGGGTGCTACAGCCTTAAGCGCATGATTAGTCCACTCAGAGCCATCCGAGCTTTGGAACTGTCCAGGCTTTAGCTGAGGACGTGATACCATGGCGACTATATCCGCATTGCTCGCATCTAGCACCACGATCGCCCCCTCCTTCATACCCTGTTCATCCACATAGTCCTCTATCTCATTTTGCAGCTTCAAATCGATCGTCGTTATCGCCTTCAGCGGATAGTATTGGTTGCCCGGCTGCGTAATGCGCATATCAAGCCCGTGCATAGGCGCGTTTTGCCCGTCTATAAAATAAGAGACAGACGTCGCTCCCACGCCGTGGAGCAGCTTGTCTAACGATTTCTCGAGCCCAGAGCCGCCAACCTGCTCCGCCAGCTTTCTTTTCCCGCTCGCAAGCTCCTTTGCATGCTCCGCTTGCAGCCACTCCGGATGCTGGCTCGTAAAGCCAATTACATGCTTAGCATCAAACTGCGGCAAATATCGATTCCGATAGGGAAGCACGCGTATGCCATTTAGGCTAAGCTCTTTAATCCGCTTTGTTTGGGCAGCAGATAGACGCATTGGCTGCCCTTCTTCTTCCCAAAACACAGGCTCTCGCACAGCATCCCACTTTTGCTGCAATAGCTGTTCGCTCACGCCTAATAAACGGCTGAGCTCGCTTAAGTCCTTCGGCTGTCCTCGCAAATCTTTCCTCACGGGGAATAAAGCGACAGCGGAATATGTTTCTCCTGTTATTGGCGCTCCTTGGCGGTCATAGAAATCACCTCGTCCAGTATCAAGCACCAAATTGCGTTGACGCTGCAGAACCGAAAGCCTCTGCCACCCGCCACGGCTAGCCTGCGGCGTAAGAACAGCCGCCGAAGAGCTTCCCGGCATGAGCTGCAGCCAAGCAAGACGACCCATATAAATAAGCATGAAAACGCTGATCAAGCATGCAGCCAGCCATATGCGTTTAAACATCACCATTCACCATAATGACGGATCTCCTTTTGTTTGCAGCGTAAGCCCATAGGCTGCTGCATGCGATATAAACTTATTATTTCCTTCATGCACCTCCCTCCAAACGTCAAGCACAAATTCTGTATGAAAAAAGAGTCGTTCAGCAGTAAATGCCTGAACGACTCTTCTTCCGTTTAAGGTAATCTCTTGCTATTCGATCTTAAACTGAGCAAGGGAATCCTTGAGCTCACGCGATACCGTATCCAGCTTCTCGGATAGACGTACCATGCCATCGCTGATACTTAGCTGCTCTGTGCTGAGAGATGCCACTTCCTCGGAGGTTGCGGACGACTCCTCTGCTACCGCGCTTACGTTTGTCATGGCTTCCGACAAAACCGCTTGCGTCTCGTCCAGCTGGCCGATTGAATCTGTAACGAGCTCCAGCTTCTGAGCGAGCTGCCCCATTTGACCAGATACTGTTAAGAAAATTTGATTAGCTTCTTTTACTGAACCAATCTGCTCTTGGAACAATGGATATGCATCTGACAAGACATGTACAGTCTCATCGATCTCGCCTCTGATTTTCTCGGTAATTTGTCCGACAACATCGATTGACTGACGGGATTGATCGGCAAGCTTGCGAATCTCATCGGCCACGACCATGAAGCCTTTGCCTGCAGCACCTGCACGAGCGGCTTCAATTGTAGCGTTGAGCGACAAAATATTCGTTTGCTTCGTTAAGTTGTTGAGCACGTCCAAAATTTTGACAATGGAGCCCGTGCTTTCCTTCAATGCATCAACCTTCTCAACCATGGATCGCGTCATTTCTTCTGTCATGCCAGTTTTCTGGATGAGAACGCCCATATAAGCCGTTCCTTGCTCACTCGCCTTCCCGACCTCTTGCGCGGAGCGGACCATCTGCTCATTGGCATCAATTACTTTTTTCATCTGCACGTCGATGTTTCCAGTCAAATCCGTGCCCCTCTCGGCTTCAACTGCAAGGCTTGTAGCTCCGCCTGCAATCTCCTCCGTAGCGACCGCAATTTCCTTGGCGGAAAGGGCGGTTTTTCTAGAAGCGTCGCTTAGCTCCGTTGCTGTCAATAACACTTCCTCTGCAGAACGCGTCGTTTGAACGGCTAATGCTGTAATTTGCGTCATCATCAGGTTAAAGCTTTTGCCAAGCTCACCGATCTCATCCTGACGATTGTTTATATCCGAACGAACGGTCAGGTTGCCGCTAGCACCCTCAGTCATCAAGTTGCGAAGCTTCACAAGCGGCTTAGCCACCGTCAAAATAACGAGAATTCCGATCGCAATAGCAATCAGCGCAGCGACGAACACTGTAATCCAAGTCAAATTCTGAATCGCTTTAGCATCTTTTACAAGCTCTTTGACCGGTACTGTACCGACAATCTTCCAATCCATCGATTCAAAGGTTTTGTAAGCAGCAAGCACATCCACTCCATTAGTATTCGTCATTTTCACGGAGTCTTCATGCGCCTTGTCACCTTCTTTCGGAAGCGTGATGTTAACCGCCTTGCCGATCATGCCTGGATCTGCATTCGTAATATAATTGTTGTTCGCGTCTAGAATCTCAATTTGGCTGTCCTTGCCCAGGATGACATCGCTGTAACGATCCGAAATGGATTCTACCGGTATTTCCATCAGCAATACGTAAGAGGCTTCACTAGTCGTCGTATCCTTAATGAGACGGCTTATCCCGATGGTAGGAACGCCGGTAGCGTTTGCCAGTCCTTCTGGCTGAGGCGGAATCCAATGCGCTTTACCCGCTTTTTTTACCGTTTCCATGAACCAAGCTGTCTTCATCAATCTATCTGCGTTGCTGTTGTTGGCCGCACCAGCGGTTATGACATCCAGCTTCGGATTGACTGGCAAAAGCATCATCGAAACAATTGTGCTGTTGCCCATTAAATAACTTTGCATTTTGTCGCCTAAATTACGCGAAGCTTCAAATTTTGCATATCCTTCCGTACTATCAGTCATTTTCCGAACAAACTCATGAAAGCTCTTATCGATTAAGATCTGCAGCGATAAATCCTCATATGTCGTATAAATAACGTCCAAATTATTCGATACTTGCTTGATCGTTTCAAAGCTTGCGTCCGATACCTTATTCTCAATGATCGATTTCGACTTGGAATAAGCCATTAGACCTACAGTCAAGACGCAAGCAATAATGCTGCAAAAAATAATTAAAAATAGCGTCGTGCCGACTGATTTAAGCGGATTTGACAATTTTGTTCCCTTCAAAGAACTTGATGCCAACTTCGCTGCTTGAGAGATCGCCTTTATTCCTGATTGCGCTTTCAATGCTTTATCTGTTTTTGTCTGATTTGAGCTAGTTTGGTCTGCTTTGATCTTTTTCTTCATGAACTTCTTCTCTTTTTGTTCTTCTTCATTTTTCATTTGAAAAGACACCACCTTAAGAATTGAGAGTATGGAAATGGAATAAATAGTTCATTTGTTGGTAGCTAATCTTGCCGGAATATGTATTTACAATATATTATTTATATCGACAGCATCCTGCCGTTTTATAATAATAAAATAAAAAAAAAAGAATCTTATTTTAATGGTAAAATAAGACTCTCCGTTTTTCATGTTTCTTACTTTTTAACAATTTTCTTCCGCATCATATCCATCGTCTTAACCGGCTTAAGCGTACGTATTCGAATATGCTGCAAAGGATGCCTCGCCGCTTCAAGTGCTGAACCATCGGCATCGGTAATTTCGGTTATCGTTTGCTTGAAGAAAGTACCGCCTGGACCAACGAACTCGATTTCTTGGCCTAGCTTAAAATGATTGCGCTGCTGAACAGTAGCAATTCCCGTTTTCGCATCGTAATCTAGCACAACACCAGCAAAATCGTAAGGGGCCGCTTTTTCCTCCGGCTCATAGATATGATCCTCTGCTCCTGGTGTATCAAGGAAAAATCCTGTATTAAGCGGTCGATTCGCAGCCTTATTGATCTCTTCTACCCATTCCCGCTTCAACTCAAAATGCTCCGGATCGGCAAAATAAGCATCTATCGCTTGTCGGTACACGTTAACGACCGTCGCAACATAATGAATGCTTTTCATTCTGCCTTCGATCTTGAAGCTGTCGACGCCAACCTCAATGAGCTCCGGCAAATATTCGATCATGCATAGATCCTTTGAGCCCATCGTAAACTTATCTTCATCCTCGGAGTACATCGGCATATCATCAACAAACAGATCATATTTCCAGCGGCAAGACTGGCAGCAGCCCCCACGGTTAGAGTCTCGATCCGTAAAATGGTTCGAAAGCACGCACCGTCCTGAGAACGATGAGCACATCGCCCCATGGATGAAAGCTTCGATTTCAATATCAACATGCTTCTTGATTTCAGCGATATCTTTAAAGCTTGTTTCACGGGCAAGCACGACGCGCGGCAAGCCTTCATCCTTCCAAAATTGCACGGCCTGCCAATTGAGGGTCGATTGCTGCGTGCTCAAATGGACCTCAAGCTTAGGCGCTACGTGCTGCGCCGTTTCAATGATAGCAGGATCAGCAGCAATGATAGCCGATATACCGGCTTCTTCCAGCGCTCGCAAATAATCCTCTAGTCCTTCAACATCCTCATTATGCGCATAAATATTGGTTGCGACAAATACCTTTGCGCCATAACGATTCGCGAATTCTACGCCTTCCTTCATTTCCTCGAAGCTAAAGTTATCCGCATTGGAACGCAAGCCGTACTTTTGCCCGCCGATGTATACCGCGTCAGCTCCATAATGGATGGCGAATTTCAGCTTCTCCAAATTGCCCGCTGGAGCGAGCAGCTCCGGCTTGTCCAGCCGATTCCGCTTTCCTTGGTAGCGCGGCGTCGTCTTCTCGATTGTCGTCATTTATGTGCACCTCCTAAAGTTTTGCGAAGCAAAACTCTCTTCGTAAGCATTCACTTAGTTTTGCGAAGCAAAACTCTCTTTGTAAGCATTCACTTAGTTTTGCGAAGCAAAACTCTCTTCGTAAGCATTCACTAGTTTTGCGAAGCAAAACTCTCTTCGTAAGCTCTTTAATATCTATTAGTACACTTGCTCTTTGTAAAAGAAGCCATAGCTCAGCTCGCGATTCGGGTCTTGAGCCTGTTTAATCGCATCCAACCACTCTTCTTGAAACACATAACCTGCCGGGTCAGCCATATAAGCATCAATCGCCTGCCGATATGCTCGCACGACAATTTCATTGTATTCGATTGACTTCATTAAGCCTTCTATTTTCAAGCTGCTCACTCCAGCCTCAAGCAGCTCATGCAGATTCTCAACCATGCAAATATCATCAGAGCTCATAATGTGAGTCCCGTTAGCATCTTCATAGATCGGATACCGTTCATCCTGCCGTTCTGCTTCCATTACGTACAGACCGCGATCCTTATCCTTCACAGGCAGCCGATCCGCTTCCGACTGATGATCCATATAGCTGCCTACCAGCGAGCGCTTGGAATGATAGATGTTCGTCATGCCATGCACCTGAACCTGTACTTCGAGGTCCGTGCTTGAAGCCGTCTCGATAACCTGCTCCATATTCAGCTCCCGTGCCAGCACATACCTTGCAGCGCCTCTGCGACCCCAATAATTAGCGGTAACATAGTTGGTTGAAGTCATCTCCGCATTCCAGTGCAAAGCTATTCCCGGCGCATGGACTCGTGCCGCCATCAGAACAGCGGGATCGCCGAACACAATGGCATCAACCCCTGCTTCGGCAATCGAAGACACATACGAATTTAAATTGTCCGCCACATCATTATCGATCAGATTATTAAGAGCCGCATAAATCCGAACGCCATGAGGCTTCGCTATCTTTACCGCTTGAGCAATCATTTCCGTATCGAACTCACCTGCCAAACGCATACCGTAACGTGCTTCGCCGACGACAAAAGCATCCGCACCTGCTGCAATGAGCCTCTCAAGCTCCTCTAACGATGCGGCGGTAGCTAACAATTCCGGCTTGTACGTCATTGCTGTAATCCTCCTCAAGAACTGTAATTAGCTGTCCAGCTTATATAGTTGTCCTACCCAGCCGTTTGATTGCTCTTCTCGATATTTCTCAAATGCTCCTTGTATGTTTTTGCGAACATATGAGATTGGGTTCCGTCTTTTTTCGTCACATAAAAGAAATATTCCGTTTCCTCCGGGTACAGCGCCGCTTGAATCGAATCAAGGCTTGGGCTCGCGATAGGCCCCGGCGGCAGCCCTTCCACTTTATACGTATTATAAGGACTCTCTACAAGCAAATCCTTCTCATAAAGTCTTTCCTTCGGCTTATCAAGTGAATATTGTACTGTCGCATCGATTTGGAGCTTCATGCCATCTGCGATGCGGTTATAGATAACGCCTGCCACGAGTGCTCTTTCCTCATCAACAACTACCTCGCGTTCCACTAACGAGGCAATAGTCAAAAGCTCATGGAATGACATTTTTTTCTCTTCAAGCACATCCATCCAGCCTTCTGGAAGCTCGCCCAGCTTCCTGTCAAGCTCCGATACCATCCGCTTGATAATGTCCTCTTCCTTGCTTTCCTTCTTCATTTCATACGTCTCAGGGAAAAGATACCCTTCTAAACGCTTGTGGAGCTTATCTGATTCTGGGATAGAGCGAACTGCTTCCGCATCTCCCCACGTTTTTTGCGAGGCAATAAGCCCCATAAACTTTTCCTTATCAATCAGCTTCTCCGCCGCAAGCTTGTCAGCAATTTGCAGCACGGTAAAGCCTTCAGGTATCGTGAAGCGAATCGTTTCCGCAGCTACCGTCTCACCGGCATTCAGCTTCGCGATGATCGCATCGTTGTCCATTCCCGGGTTAAGCTCATATACACCCGCTTGAAAGCGAGCTCCCTGGTCATTCAGCTTCAAGTAATATTTAAAAATAAATGAGTTCTTGATGATCCCTT
This sequence comes from Paenibacillus sp. Y280, assembly GCF_056786335.1. Classification (NCBI taxonomy): domain Bacteria; kingdom Bacillati; phylum Bacillota; class Bacilli; order Caryophanales; family Paenibacillaceae; genus Paenibacillus; species Paenibacillus sp. Y280. The sequence continues at coordinate 219,153 of NZ_JBXCIW010000005.1, read as the reverse complement.
GCTGTTCAAGCAATTCTGCAACCTCATTCGCTGACGTTCCTTTCGGAATTTCCAGCTTCTGCACATCGCCATCCTTCGTTGGCTGCAAGCTGTTCCATACGTAGAAAGCAGCGCTGCCCGCACCAATAATAATAATGCCAAGCAAGCTTAAAATAACCCATAACGTTATGCGGCTGCGCTTCGGACCGGATGATGATTGCTGGTCACGATGCTCAAGCTGCTGTGATGACTTGTCCAACCTTGAACCCCCTCTTTATATTCCTAAATTTTCCTAATTAGTGATGCGCAGGCAAAAACGCTGAGACCATACGCTGGCGGCTCAGCTTCCTAACCAAAAAACGATTGCTCAATGCCGTTCTTTTACAATAGTCCCTGAACATGGAACAAAAGAGCGGTTATAAGCCGCTCTCTTGCTTCAAGCATATATGCTTCTGATCCTTAAGGACGCTCGTCAGTGGCAAACAACAAATCGTCATACGCCTCTGAAGCTGCTTCCCACTCTTCATCATCCTCGATGTTCTCCAGCTGCGGCTCACCGTCAACTTGGATAACGCGGAAAAGCTCTACATCTTCCTCGCCACGCATCGGATCCGATTGCAGGGCTGCATAAATACGATCTCCCAGCTGAAATTCAGCTTTGATATCGTAGACTTCTACGCTGCCGTCATCTGCTTCCAATTCTATTTCATTGCCAAAAGCAGTTCTCAAGCTATTGAGCTTCTTTGGCCCTTCCTGCTGTGTGCCAGACATTAGTTCTCTTCCTCCATCTCGCCAAGGAGAGTATTGAACGTTTCCTCGACCATGTTCCATTCTTCTTCGTCTTCGATGGTGTAAAGCTTCAGGTCATCGCCTTCTTCTTCATAACGGAAAGCGTATACTTCATCTTCCTCGTCATTTTCACCTGCAAGAGGCACAACCATCATATATTTCTGATCGGAACCATCAACTTCAAACTTCATGATGACTTCGAATTCCTCTTCATTGCCTTCTTCATCCGGGATATAAATAATTTCCGGCTCTTCGAATTCCAGATCTTCTTTTGTCATGTTTACCCTCACCTTTTCGCTTTAGAATCGAGATAATTTTGCAAAATAAGCGTTGCCGCCATTTTGTCTATTACAAGCTTTCGCTTCTTCCGGCTGACGTCCGCTTCTATTAGCGTTCGTTCGGCAGCTACCGTTGTCAGCCTTTCATCCCAAAGGTGAACAGGTATGTTTAGTTTCTGCTTAATCTGTTCTGCGAATTCCATACAAATTTCGCCACGTGGACCGATGGTACCGTTCATATTTTTTGGCAGGCCGACAACGATCTCACTAACCTCATGCTCCTTAACCAGGTCGGCAATGCGGTCAAATTCGCTTCCATCGCGTCTGCGTTCTATGACACCGGTCCCCTGAGCGGTCCAACGAAAGGCGTCGCTGACTGCAACTCCAATGTTGCGGTCACCGTAATCCAATCCCATCAATCTCATGTCTTGTCCGGCTCCTGCCTAATTTGTTATTGTTTCTTGTGGTTTAGATAAAACCGGACAAGCTCTTCAATTAATTCGTCTCGTTCTTTCTTGCGAATTAAACTTCTGGCGTTGTTATGCCGCGGAATATACGCGGGATCTCCGGACAGCAAGTACCCAACGATCTGGTTAATCGGATTATACTCTTTCTCTAGAAGCGCTTCATGCACCGATAGCAGAATGTCTTGAGAAGATTCAACCCCCTCCGCCTTCACGTTAAATTTCATTGTATTGTCCATGGAACTCATCGCCAGCACCTCGCTTTCCAAACCGCTTTCTAATCGGATATACATTTATATCATATCACATTTGTTTGATTAAGAACTAGTTCTTCCGCAAGATTCAATGCTTCATCCAGCTTGGAAGTATCTTTTCCGCCTGCTTGCGCCATATCCGGGCGTCCGCCGCCGCTGCCGCCGCAGTGTACAGCAGCTTCTTTTACGATTTTTCCAGCATGGAAACCTTTCTTAATAAGGTCCGCCGAAACCGCAGCTGCCAGATTCACCTTGTCATCCGCGATAGCTCCCAGAACAATTACGCTTGACGGAAGTTTCAGCTTCAGCTCATCGACGATGCCGCGAAGCGCGTCCATGGAAGGAGCATTTACTTTCGCGCACAACACTGTAATGCCATCGACTGTTTTTGCAGTTTGCTCGAGCGAGCCCGCTTCGATTCGGCTTAGCTTCGCTTGCAGCGATTCGTTGTCACGAGAGAGTTCTTTCACTTGCCCGAACAAAGCTTCGATTCGTTTAGGTACATCGATAGTGTTCGATTTCAGAAGAGAAGCCGATTGCCTAAGCAGCTCGAGCTGGCCTTCCAAATAGTTATACGCATGTTTGCCCGTTACTGCTTCAATTCTTCGCACGCCAGATCCAATGCCGCTCTCGCTGAGCAGCTTGAATAGTCCAATTTGCGAAGTATTGCCTACGTGACAGCCGCCGCATAGCTCTAAGCTGTAGCTGCCAACCTGTACGACGCGTACAACATCGCCGTACTTCTCGCCGAACAATGCCATAGCGCCCATTTCTTTTGCTTCATTCAACGATTTCAGTTCGATCGATACAGCAATGCCCAACCAGATTTGCTCATTGACACGGCGCTCGATCTCAACCAGCTCTTCGGCTGTTATGCTGCCAAAATGCGAGAAGTCGAAACGAAGCCGATCTGCCTCTACAAGGGAGCCCGCTTGGTTGACGTGATCGCCAAGCACCTCTTTGAGCGCCTTATGAAGCAAATGCGTAGCGGTATGGTTTTTGATAACATCATCACGCACTGCGCTTGTAACGGTCGCCTTTGCTGTTTCGCCAGTGCGCACGGTGCCTGACGTTACGATTGCATGGTGTACGTTCTGGCCATGAGGCGCCTTTGTCACATCTTCGACCTGAAGGGCAAAGCCATTGCCTGTAATTGTTCCTTTGTCGCCGATCTGTCCGCCGCTTTCCGCATAGAAAGGCGTGCGATCAAGAATGACGACTACTTTACTGCCTTCAGCTGCGGCATCAACGAGCACATCATCTTGTACGATTGCAAGGATTTGAGACTCAGTTACCAGTACATTATAGCCAACAAAATCACTTTTAACCGTAAAATCGCCAAGCGGGCCGCCTTGAACCTTCATGCTGCCCGTATCTTGACGAGCTGAGCGAGCGCGCTCGCGCTGAGCTTCCATCGCTGCATCGAAGCCGGCACGGTCAACCGTCATACCGTTCTCCGAAGCAAAGTCTTCCGTCAAATCAAACGGGAAGCCGTACGTATCATATAGGCGGAATGCATCGTCGCCATTGATTTCTTTGTTGCCTGCTTTTGTAGCAGCTGCTACCAGCTCGGACAGCATAGTCAAACCGTCAGATAATGTCTCATGGAATCGCTCTTCCTCCGTGCGAATTACGCGCTCGATGAATTCGCGTTTAGCCACTACCTCCGGATAGTATACGCCCATTACCTCGCCGACGACAGAAGTAAGCTCATGCAGGAAAGGACGGTCGATGCCGATCGTTTTTCCATAACGAACAGCACGGCGAAGCAATCGGCGAATAATGTAGCCGCGGCCTTCGTTAGACGGCATTACGCCATCGCCTACTGCGAAAGCAACGGTACGAATATGGTCAGCGATGACCTTAAGCGCAATATCATGGTCTTCGTTCGCTTTATAACTTACCTTTGCAATCTGGCAGGTACGGTCGATGATCGGGCGGAACAAATCCGTATCGAAGTTTGAATCCACATCCTGCAAAATCGAAGCAAAACGCTCAAGTCCCGCGCCTGTATCAATGTTTTTGATTGGAAGCGGCGTATAGCTGCCGTCCTTGTTATGGTTGAATTGCGAGAACACGACGTTCCATACTTCTAGGAAACGCTCATTTTCCCCGCCTGGCCAGCACTCAGGATCAGACAGATCGCCATACTTGTCGCCGCGGTCATAAAAGATTTCCGTACAAGGTCCGCAAGGGCCCTCGCCGATATCCCAAAAGTTTTCCTCCAGCTTGTAGATACGTTCTGCAGGAAGGCCGATTTTTGTGTTCCAGAATGCGAAAGCTTCTTCGTCCTCTGGATACACCGTTACCGACAATCGGTTCGGATCAAAGCCGATCCATTGCGGCTCAGTCAGAAACTCCCAAGCCCAAGTAATCGCTTCTTCCTTGAAATAGTCTCCGATTGAGAAGTTGCCCAGCATTTCAAAAAAGGTGTGGTGACGGCGTGTTTTCCCCACGTTCTCAATATCGTTTGTGCGGATACATTTTTGCGAATTCGTAATCCGCGGGTTTTCAGGTATGACGCGACCGTCGAAATATGCTTTCAGCGGTGCCATGCCTGCATTGATCCAAAGCAAGGACGGATCGTTATGCGGTACGAGCGATGCGCTTGGTTCGATTTTATGGCCTTTGCTTTCAAAAAAAGCAAGCCATTTTGCCCGGATTTCACTAGCTTTCATTAGTATGAGCCCCCTTTAAATGATAAAACACAAAAACGCCCCTGTCATAGACAGGGACGAATAGATTCGCGGTACCACCCTGGTTATTGCTCTGCTGCATGCAGCATAAGCAATCGCCTTCATTAGACATTAACGGGTCCAACCGGTGAAGTTCATTCACACTCCGAAAAGAGCTTTCGGCCACCCTTCGTTATAAAAGCTCTCTCAACCATCGCCACAAGCTTCATCTAGAAGCAATAGCGAAGAAGCTTTCTCTCTGGTTAACGGGCATTGGCTTACTTCAATTCGTCAACGCTTTATCCACATATAAATGACACGATTATTTTAAAATTATAGCCACACGCTTTCCGCCTGTCAAATAATCTTTCTTCGCACATAATACGCGAACATATGCTGAATGATCACTTTGCAGGCTGCGAATATAGGAACGGCTAAAATCATCCCGACAATACCCGCAATTTCTCCTCCGACGAGCAAAGCAAAAATAATCGACAAGGGATGCATATGGAGCGTTCGGCCGACAACCTGCGGCGAAATGACATTCCCTTCGAGAATTTGGCATAACGTGTTAATGATCGCCACAAGTATAACCAGCTTGAGTGAAACGGTTGATGCCATCAGAATAGCGGGTGCTGCTCCAAAGAATGGTCCCAAATAAGGAATGACATTCGTTATGGCGACAATACTCGCAAGCAGCAAAGCATACGGCATCCCCACTAACATATAACCGAGATACGCAAGAACGCCAACAATAACACAAACCAAAAACTGACCGCGGATATAGCTGCCAAGAGCGGTATCGATATCTTTCAGCAGCCTGACTGTGTTTTTGCGATGCGACTTCGGTACGTACGTAATGACCGTTCGTTCAAATACGTCGAAGTCCTTTAAAATATAGAAAGCGAGAAACGGTATGATGAACGCAATGAACAGCGCATTGACCATCGAGCCGATATTGTTCACAAAATTAAACAAGCTCTCCGACAGCTTCTTCTCGATGTTAATGAGCGATTTATTGACACCGCTGCGAATGCTTTCCGGTAAAAAAGAAGTATTGTTTATGTCTGTAACGATGTTTTGGGCACGCATCGACAGCTCCGGCACATGACGGTTCAACTCCTGCACCTGCTCGATAAACATCGGTATCAAATTAACAAGCAGCACGGTAATGACCGCACAGAAGACTGCATAGATCAGCAATACGGCGATCGTTCTAGGCACCTTTCGATCATGCAGCATCGTAACGATCGGGTTCAGCACATAGGAAATGATCATCGCGATAATGAATGGCGCAAGGACAGCCTTCAAAAAAATGTATACGCTCACGATGAGCGGCTTTATAAGCAGCAAGAGAAAAATGGCGATCAAGCCTAAAATCAGATATATAAGCCATACAAACAGACGGCTCTTTGTGAAACGCTCCACCGTCCTCACCCCCGAGCATTCTTATTCCGGCTCTCCATAGGCTGGACAAGCGGAACTAATTCAGTATATGTACATGGGGTGAAAATCATCCTTGAATAGCAAAAAAAAGACGGCCGAAGACCGTCTCTTTATATTTTTATTTTTATGACAAAGCACATCAGTTGACGTGAATTTGCGGTATTTCCTCTTCAAAGAACAAGTCGTCGAGCGAGCTTAACGTGCCATCCTCTTCCACTTGGTAAACCGACATTTTGTCGCCGTTAACCGTCAATTCAATGAAGCACCCCCAGCAATAGAACTGGTGGGAACCAATCTTTCCGATATCTTTCGAATTGCAATTCGGACATCTCATCATCTTTCATTTCTCCCTATCCTCTGAAATTGGAAGCTGCGACAGGCTCCAATTCCGCTTCACTGACAGCAGGAACAATAATCGCGTCTTCCCCGAGCAACACACAATCCGGATCACTCGGCACCTTCAGCCATTTGCGCCCTTCCATCAGATCCGAAACAAAACCGTCCGTAAGCTCGTAGCCTACTATTTGTGTACCCTGATTTGGGTAAAAATAAACATCCGATACACGGCCAAGCTGCATACCTTGAACAGTAACAACTGGCAAATCCTTTAATTTCACTAATCCTGTGTAAAATGAACGCAGCAATTGCTTCGACTTCATCCTCGTGATCGCAGCTTCACTTGAAATAATAACGGTGTCATCCCCACAGGATAATACGTGTGACCACTCCACTACTTTCACAGATGAAGCAAACCACTTGGCACAATCGAGGATTAGCCCCTTCAACTGCCAATGCTCATCGAACCAAGCATCCTTGACGGTGCCGACCAGCTTGCCGGAATGGATAACGATAACGGGAAGCCCAATAAGCTGTTGAAGTTTAATCACGCTTAGTCGGAGTCCTCCTAGTAGTTATTACGAATACGCCTCACGATTGTTCCAACTTTTTGTGCGGCATCTTCTAATTCCTCTAAAGTATTCCCCAAACCGAAGCTAAATCTTACAGCAGATTGAATTTGTTCCTCCGGCAAATCCATAGCCCGAAGAACATGCGAGCGCTCAAGCGCGCCGGATGTGCAAGCTGAACCGCTTGCTGCAGCGATGCCTTCCATATCCAAATTCATCAGCATCGTTTCTGTATCGACGCCGATAAAGCTGATATTGACGATATGCGGCAAATAATGATGCTCGCTGCCATTTATCACGATTGGTGCTTCTACATGCGTTTGCAGCAGTTCTATCCATCTCTTACGAAGCTTGTCCATAAAAGGTTGCTTATTTTCCCGCTCGTTCACACAAATGTCAATAGCTGCTGCAAAACCAGCGATTCCGGCGATATTTTCAGTGCCTGCACGGCGCTTTCTCTCTTGTGATCCGCCATGCTGAATCGCTTCGAGCAGCGTCCCATTTGCGACATAAAGCGCTCCGACACCTTGCGGACCATTGATCTTATGCGCGGAGAAGCTCATCAAATCGACTGGCAGCTCATTTAGATTGTATTTAATCGTGCCCAACGATTGAATGGCATCAACATGAAAAATCGCGCCGCTCGCCTTCGCGATTTGCCCGATTTCTTCGATAGGCTGCAAGGTGCCCACCTCGTTATTTCCATGCATAATGCTGATAAGTCCCGTTTCCGGCGTGATAGCCGCTTGAACGAGCTCTGGAGATGTACGTCCATCGCGGTCTAAAGGCAATACTGTTAATGAGAAGCCTTCTTCTTTGGCAAGCCATTCGCATGTATGAAGAACGGCGTGATGCTCGCCCGCTGAAGTTATAATATGTGATTTGCCGCGCTTGCGCTGCGCTCTTGCGGCGCCGATCAAAGCAGCATTGTCGCTTTCCGTTCCACCGGAAGTAAACAATAGCTCCGCCGGCTTGCAGCCAAGGGCAGCAGAAATGGAATCGCGCGCGCGGTTAAGCTGCTGTTTCGCAGCTCGTCCGAGAGCATGCATGCTGGATGAATTGCCTCCAGGTCCCTGCATGAGCTCAAGCATGATGCTTGCGACGCTTGGATGCATAGGCGTCGTGGCGGCGTGATCAAAATAATGTATTTTCATAGGTCATCTTCCTTTAAATATTGAACAAGTATGTGTTTTCATGTACTAGAGTATAGCACAACCGCTATTGACACGCATTAAAGAAGGTAGTAAGAAACGAAGCAAGTGCATCCTCAGGGGATAGGTTGAAGGGTCCACTTCAGTGGACTTATGCTGTTAAATAATCGGAGGACTATATCCAAACAGCTATTGCTAGAGTGGGATGGAAAGGGCGATCAGACCGCCCTTCCTTCGCATCATTTTAAATATAGAACATATAGCTGTCAGGCTTGCCTTCATCTTCAAAGTTGATCAGATCAGCAAGCGTCGTCGAATCAAGCACCTCTGCAATGCTGTCGCGAATGCGCAGCCATAATTGACGTTTAGCCGGATCATCCTCTTCGGTAAAGTCTACAGGCGAGATAGGCCCTTCAAGAATACGGATGATATCCCCTGAAGTAATCGTCTCTGGATCTTTGGATAAAATATAGCCGCCATAAGCGCCTCGTATGCTTTTCACAAGTCCTGCATTACGCAAAGGTGCTACTAACTGCTCCAAATAGTGCTCGGAAAGCTGATTTCTCTCTGCAATGCTCTTGAGCGAAGTCGGGCCTTCACCAAATTTAGCCGCAAGCTCCATCATAATGGTTAAGCCATAACGGCCTTTCGTCGATATTTTCAAAATGGCACCTCTTTTATTTGTTTTATGGGCTGTTAATGAATGTGTCTGATCAGTAGGCTCTTAAATCATTGTATTCCCAGTTCCCTTATATGTTAACATATCAAACGACCATCGTGTGAAAAAAGGTTGACATCTTCATGAAAAAGTTTTCTGCCTATGTTACAATAGAATATGTTTGATTCAAGCAAGGTGGTGTTTACGATGGAAAAACCAAAAGCTTCGACAAGAGTGGTCGTCGGCATGTCAGGCGGCGTCGATTCCTCCGTCACTGCGCTGCTGCTGAAGCAGCAAGGCTATGACGTTGTCGGCATCTTTATGAAAAACTGGGACGATACTGATGAATTCGGCCACTGCACGGCGGAAGAGGATTCGGAAGACGTTCGCCGCGTATGTGAACAAATCGGCATACCCTACTATACCGTTAACTTTGAACGGCAATATTTTGATAAAGTATTCACTTATTTTTTGGATGAATACAAGCGCGGCCGTACGCCAAATCCAGATGTCATGTGCAATCGTGAAATCAAGTTTGGCGACTTCCTGCAGCGTGCCATGGAGCTTGGCGCCGATTATTTGGCAACAGGCCATTATGCACAAGTGGAGCGTACGGAAGACGGCGTTACGAGGCTGCTTCGCGGGGTGGATTCGAACAAGGATCAAACCTATTTCCTAAGCGCCCTTAATCAGAAGCAGCTGGCGAAAGCGATGTTCCCGATCGGTCATATTCCGAAGCCTGAGGTACGCCGCATTGCCGAGGAGGCTGGTCTATATACCGCTAAGAAGAAAGACAGCACCGGCGTATGCTTTATCGGGGAGCGCAACTTCAAGACGTTCCTCAGCGGCTATTTGCCCGCGCAAGCAGGCGATATGATCGATATCCAAAGCGGCGAGAAGAAGGGCCGTCACGACGGCCTCATGTATTACACGCTTGGACAGCGCCAAGGACTCGGCATCGGCGGCTCAGGCAACGGCGAGCCATGGTTCGTAGCCGACAAGGATTTGGAGAGCAACATTTTATACGTCGTACAGGGCGAGCAGCATCCAAGTCTCTACTCCGAGAGCCTGACGGCTAGCGGCATGAACTGGATTGTACCGGTAACCGAAGCCGGAACGATCCGCTGCACAGCCAAATTCCGCTATCGCCAGCCGGATCAGGGCGTCAGCGTAACGTACAATTTGGATGGCACGGCAAATATCGTATTCGATAAGCCGCAGAAAGCGGTCACGCCTGGTCAAGCGGTCGTCCTCTATGACGGTCAGGCTTGTCTTGGCGGCGGTACGATTGAAACCGTTCAAAAGATTGACGCTGCATCAGCACTCGCTAAGCAGGCATAACAAGCTTTTGACAAAACAAGGCTGCTCAAACGCAAGATTTTCGATGCGTCTGAGCAGTCTGTTTTTTTTCAAAACTTTTAACCAAAATGCTGATCATTCAGCCCTCCCGCTCGTTCACCGATCTTGCGAATGATAAGCCGTGAAATACGCAGATGATCTGTCTCTTCAATGATGAACTCGAATTGCTCCGCATACTTCACGCGCTGGTTGTTAACCGGAGGAATTTCAATCTTCGAATAGATCCAGCCGCCGATCGTGTCGTAATCATCCGTTTCGATATCAAGACCGAAGAAGCTGTTCACCTCCTCGATAAGCATGAGTCCACTGACCGAGTAAGTGCCATCGTCCTTTTTTTCAAGATGCTCGCGTTCCTCGTCAAATTCGTCTTGGATTTCGCCAACGATTTCCTCCATGATGTCCTCTAGCGTTACCAAGCCTGAAGTGCCGCCATACTCGTCGATCAATATCGCGATTTGAGACTTTCGCTTTTGCATCAGCTTCAGCAGCATGCTAATTTGCATCGACTCGGGCACGGTCGTAATCGGCCTCGTAATTTGTTTTATATCTTGCAGGCTATGCGTCGTATCCTTGAGCAGGTCCTTGATATGAACGAAGCCAATAATATTATCCTTGTCATTCTCGCAAACCGGGTACCGGGTCAGCATTTGCTCCAGTGCAAGCCTCTTGTTCTCTTCAAGCGAATGACTCGTATTTAAGCAAATCATTTCCGTGCGGGGGATCATAATTTCGCGTGCATTCGTTTCGGTAAAATCGAAAATATTATCTACGAGCGTAAGCTCCGTATTGTCAATGAGTCCATTCTTGTGGCTTTCCTTCATCAAAATACGAATTTCATCCTCGGTATGCGCGGCATCCTTCTCGGTCGCCGGTTCTATGCCAATTCGCTTCAGAAGCTGATTGGCCATGCCGTTAAGCACCCAAATGCACGGGTACATGATCTTGTAAAAGTAGATGAGCGGAATCGCCGTTAACAGCGTAATCCTTTCAGCTTTGCGGATAGCTACCGTCTTAGGCGCCAACTCCCCTAATACGATGTGCAGCATTGTAATGAAGGAAAAAGCGAGGATGAAGGAGAATGTATGAATAAATACCTCATGGCGTATGCCGATATAGCTAAAAATCGGCACGATTAGTTTGGCTACGGCCGGCTCGCCAATCCATCCAAGCCCAAGCGATGCAAGCGTAATGCCAAGCTGACAGGCGGACAAATAGGCATCCAAATTACCCGTCAAAAGTGAGGCATGCTTGGCCCGCGAATGCCCTTCGGAAGCGAGCGTATCAATTCGGCTCCCTCGCACCTTCACCATTGCAAACTCGGCCGCTACAAAAAAACCGTTCAGAAAAACCAAAAACAAAATTAGCGCCAGGGACAAACTAACCGGTAATGGGTCCATTCAACGATATCCTGTCCTTCGCATTAGGGGCAATTGCCATGCGATGACAGGTACACCTCCCTTTGGAACAAAGATACGGCGATCTTTGTGTAATGTAAGAGCTCTCCAAGTTGCCAAGCCGCCGCGTCAAACGGTAATACCGCAAGGTTAATCCGTTCTACTGACTGTAATTATATGTATTCGCCATAGGCTAGCCTTAATACGCGGATTCTCGTCTCGACTCGTGTTATTTAATCAGCCGGCATAGCAGACTTCAACAAATGTTCATAAAGCCGCTACGAAATGCTCATTTAATGTTAAGCTGACGCTTCGCCGTATCTGTTATAATGCAAAAAGCTTGAGTAACAGATTAGATAAAAAACCAGTAGGAGGATTACAAATGAAACGGATTTTGCTTATATGCCTGGCAGCTCTGTGGCTTGTCCCCGGCGTTGCTCTTGCCCATTCCAAACTAGAAACCGCGGTGCCTGCGCAGGGTGCGACGGTTAACATCTCTCCAGAGCTTATAGAGCTTACCTTCAACACCAAGATCGAGAAGCTAAGCAATTTTAAAATAGTGAATGCCGCTGGCGAGGAAATGGAGAAAGATAAGGTCGAAGTCAGCGGAGTGACGATGAGCGGTGCTTTGCCAGCCTCTCTGCCAAACGGCATCTACACCGTAAAATGGACCATCATCGGGGCAGACGGCCACTCTGTGGAAGGCGATTACGCGTTTACGGTCGAAGCGCCAGTCGTGACGGAGGAGCCTTCAGGTGAACCGGGAGCTACGGCCGAAGCGCCTGCTGAGACGGCTGCGCCGACTGCTTCTCCAGATGCAGACAATGCCGTGAATTCAAGTGAGCCAACAACGGATAACGAAGGTACTAATTATACGCCCGCTATCATTATTGGAGCGATAATAGTGGTTGCCGCACTCGTATTGTTCATGCGGAGGCGCAAATAATGATTTATATCAGCGAAGGCCTTCTATACATTTGCTTCGCTATTCTGACGGGAACCCTGGTGCTGCGGCTTGTGCCGGAGGACAGAAGGCCCTCCCTTCAGGTACCGAACGGATTGCTGCTCGCATGCGCGATAGCGATTCCCATTTTGTCATATGTTCCCATCCATAAGCTCGCACTCGTTTTTGCCAAAGACTTTGATATGACATACGGCTCGATTCTCAAAAGCATTTTGCTCGATATCAATACCGGCAAGGCATGGGTGTGGACAGCGATCGGTTCTGTGGGACTAGCGTTTCTGCTCGGGCTCAAGGCGTTTCGGGGAGACAAGCATATGCCTAAGGTTGCTTTGTTTGTCACTTTTTTGCTAATCGTATGGTTAGGGTATGCAGGTCATGCATCTTCGCTTTACGGCTTTAGAGGATTAGTTACCCATTCCGCCCACTTCCTTGCCGTAAGCGTATGGATCGGCATCTTATTCGTCATAAGCTGGTTTTCCACGGATAATGCGAATTGGCATGCGTTTCTGCGCTGGTTTTCGCCGGTCGCGATTATCTGTGTTCTTGTAACGCTTCTAGCGGGCATCGTGCTCATGTCATTCACGACTCCCGAGTATGTGAACGCTTGGATGCTGCCCTATGGGCAAATGCTCCTTATCAAGCATCTATTGATTGTGCCATTGCTGCTATTTGCCTACACGAACGGCTTCGGATACAAAAAAATAGCAAAAAGCGACGCTGGCTTCAACCCAAGAAGATGGCTAAAAGCGGAAAGCATCATCGCGCTGCTCGTACTCGCGGCAACTGGCATCCTAGGACAGCAAACGCCGCCTCATAAGGTGAAAGAGACGCTGCAAACCGTCTCTCCGTCACCGTTATTCACATCGATCTACAAAGGCAGCTTTAGCCCTGACATCGCTTTAAAATTTACGCTGCATTTCGAGAGCATACTCATGCTCGCCGCAGCTGCGCTGATGGCTGGAGGCTTAGTCTGGATGTATCGCACGAATAAGCTTATCCCTGCTTTCTTGATGGGTATTTTGACAGCTGTATTCGGTTATTTCGGACTTATGTTTTCAATTGCTTAAATCTCATATGGCATGTAAAAAGGGACACTTCCTATTTATTTAGGAATGTCCCTTTTTTGTGTATCCCGATGAGTGTTTATTGCTCCAGAAACCCGATCACTTGCCTTTGCGCTTTTGCTGGTTTTGCTTGATTTTATCTTCCATTCCTTGCTCAGTAGCCTTGTAAAAGGTCATTCCGCCTAGTCTCTCAGGCAAATACTGCTGCGCTACATAATGATTCGGATAGTCATGAGGATATTTGTACCCCTCATGACCAAGCTGCTGCGCTCCCTTATAATGCGTATCCCGCAGATGAAGCGGCACCTCCGCTCCTCCTGCCCGCTCAATAGCCGCCTCCGCATTGCTGATTGCAATAGCCGTTGCGTTCGATTTAGGACTCTCTACCGCAAATAGAATCGCCTGTGAAATGTTGTACTTCGCCTCTGGCCAGCCAATCTTGTGATAGGCATCCATCGCGGTTACCGCTTGAATCATCGCTTGCGGATTCGCGAGCCCAATATCCTCGCTGCAAGCGACGATCAGCCTGCGGATAAAGGTCATCGGGTCCATGCCCAGCTTCTCGACTGCGTACAGAAACCAAAAGAGCGCCGCGTCGCTTGAACCGCGAACGCACTTATGAAAGGCCGAAAGCACATCATATTGCGTCGACAGGTCGGCGCGGATCGATGGCTTGCGAATCGATTCCTGCGCAACCTCAAGCGTTAAGTTAACCGATCCGTCCTGCTCCGATGGCGTTGTGACCGCTGCCAGCTCAAGCGCGTTGAGCGCGCGGCGAATGTCGCCGCCCGACATAGCAGCAATATGGTGCAGGGCATCCTCATCGGCTCGCAGATCCATAAATCCGAGTCCACGCTCCCGATCGGAAAGCGCCCTTCGCATCGCTTCATAGGCATGCGCCTCGCCAAGTGGTTCCAATTGAAATAAGGTCGAGCGGGACAGCAAGGCGCCATTTACATGGTGGAACGGATTTTCCGTTGTCGCCCCGATAAAGATTATAATGCCCTGCTCGACAGCCGGCAGCAAAGCATCCTGCCTCGCTGTATTGAAGCGGTGCACCTCATCCAAGAAAAGAATCGTCTTCTTGCCGTACATCGCTTTATTCGTGCGAGCCTGATCAATGACCTCGCGGACATCCTTAACCGAAGCATCGACCGCGTTCAGCTTCACGAAATCGCCTGCCGTACGCAGCGATATAATATGAGCCAGCGTCGTTTTTCCGCAGCCTGGAGGACCATATAGCAAAATAGACGATACCTGGTCGCCTTCAATGGCTCTGCGCAGCAGCTTGCCCGTTCCTACAATATGCTCTTGTCCAATATATTCGTCCAGCGTCTGAGGCCGCATGCGGTCTGCCAGCAGCCTTGCACGCGGCATTTCAGCCTCCTGTTGATAAGAAAATAAATCCATTTCCGCTTCCCAACCTTCTGCAATCTGTTACATCGATCATAGCATACAAGCACATTTGTTCGCCAGATACGCGCTTTTGCAGGCTGCAGCTAGAGCGCAAAACAGCCGTACCACAGAAAAAGCGCATAAGCTTTTTCTGCAGCACGGCTGCTTGTTGTTCCTTATTTGTCGAATGGAGATTTGAGGCCTCTCGCTAGCTTATCGACTGTAGCAGCTACCCGATTCGCACGCGTTTCCTCGCGCTTCGCATCGGTAATCCACTTCACAAAGAAAGGACAAAATCATACTGGGTATCCGTCTCGGCAACTGTAGCATCTGCATTCAAACCTAGCACAGTCAAGTAATGTTCAGAAGGCGCCTTATGCACAAGCGCCTTCATCTCCGGCGTTAATCTCAGCTTTTTGACAAGCGCTTCATTCACAGCTCAACTCCGCCTGCAACAAGCAGGTCGTTTACGACGACGCTGACCATGATCAGACCAGCAACCGGCGGAACAAACGCATTGCTTGCCGGCGGCTGCTTAGCCTTGCGAATCTCAGGCGCATTCTCAGGAACGATCTTCTTCGTGACATCCTCACGCGGCTTCATCGGAGTTTCGGTCGAGAATACGACCTTAACCCCGCGCTTGATGCCTTCCTTGCGAAGCTTCGTGCGGATCACACGAGCCAACGGGTCGGTATGCGTCTTCGAAATGTCAACAACCTGGAACTTTGTCGGGTCCATTTTATTTGCTGCACCCATGCTCGAAATGATCGGGATTTTGCGTTCCAAGCATTGCTTGATCAAATGTATCTTATACGAAATCGTATCGGATGCATCGACGACATAGTCGAGCGGATATTCGAAAAACTGCTCAAACGTTTCTTCCGTATAGAACATCCGCAAAGCTACGACGTCGCATTCGGGATTAATAAGCTTAATCCGGTCGCGCATAAGCTCCGCTTTTGGCTGACCAACGGTAGTCGTGAGCGCATGAATCTGACGATTGACGTTCGTAATATCGACAACGTCCTTATCTACGAGAATTATGCGGCCTACTCCTGTCCGCGCAAGCGCCTCAGCAGCTATGCCGCCAACGCCGCCGATGCCGAGCACGGCAACCGTGCTCCCCTTCATAAGCGCAAGCCCCTCTGGCCCAATCGCCAGCTCTGTCCGTGAAAATTGATGAAGCATCCGGCTGCCGCCTCCTTAGCGCAATTCGCTTATTTTTCGTTTGTTTCCGTAGAAGCTGCAGCTGCTGCGGCAACCGGCTGCTTCGGTTTAAGCACCGTGCGGATATGAAGCTGCTCAAGCTGTGAAAGCTCGACCTCGGACGGCGCATCGCAAAGCAAATCGGTCGCGCTTGCCGTTTTCGGGAATGCAATCGTTTCACGCAGGTTCGTGCGACCGGTAAGAAGCATAACCAGACGGTCAAAGCCGAAAGCAATACCGCCATGTGGAGGCGTACCGTATTCAAATGCATCAAGCAGGAAGCCGAATTTCTCTTGCGCCTCTTCCATGCTGAAGCCAAGCGCTTTGAACATTTGCTCCTGTACTTCACGCTTGTAGATACGCATGGAGCCGCCGCCTACCTCGTAGCCGTTCAGAACAAGATCGTACGCTTGCGCACGGATTTGTCCCGGATCTGTATCGAAGAAGTGCAGATCGTCTTCATTCGGACGCGTGAACGGATGATGTTCGGCAACATAACGCTTCGCATCCTCATCCCAGCCGAGAAGCGGGAAATCAACTACCCATGCAAATTTAAATTTCGATTCGTCGATAAGACCAAGATCTTTGCCCAGCTTCGAGCGAAGGTTGCCAAGCACGTCTGCAACTACTTTTTTCTTGTCCGCAGAGAAAGTCAGCAAATCGCCCTCTTCTACTTGCAGGCGCTCTGTAAGAGCGGCAATCTCTTCCGGTTTAAGGAATTTCACGATCGGACCGCGCCATTCCCCTTCCTTAACCGTAATCCATGCAAGGCCTTTACCGCCGTAACGGGCAGCGAATGGCTGCAAGTCGTCAAGCTCCTTGCGGCTCCAGCTTGCACACCCTTTAGCGTTCAATGCTTTTACAACGCCGCCGCCAGCTGCTACGCTCGCGAATACTTTTACATCGCTGCTTGATACGATATCAGTGATATCTTCAATTTCCAGGCCGAAACGCAGATCCGGTTTGTCGGAGCCGTATTTGTTCATCGCATCTGCATAGGTGATGCGTTGGAATGGAAGCTCAAGCTCTACGCCAACCGTTTCTTTTAGAAGCTTAGCCGTCAGCTCTTCCATCATGGCAAGCAATTGATCCTGCGACAGGAAGGAAGTCTCGATGTCGACTTGCGTGAATTCCGGTTGACGGTCTGCACGAAGATCCTCATCGCGGAAGCAGCGTGCGATTTGGTAGTAACGCTCGATACCGCCAACCATCAAGAGCTGCTTGAAAATTTGCGGCGATTGCGGCAAGGCAAAAAACTCGCCTTCGTGTACGCGGCTCGGCACCAAGTAATCACGCGCGCCTTCCGGCGTGCTTTTTGTAAGAATCGGCGTTTCTACATCGATGAAGCCTTCTCCGTCTAGGAAGTCGCGGAAAACTTTAGCCGCTTTCGAGCGCAGGAACAATGTTTTTTGCATTTCTGGACGACGCAGATCCAGGTAACGATATTTCAAACGAAGCGACTCATCTACTTCTACGCCGTCTTCAATTGGGAATGGAGGCGTTTTTGCAGCGTTCATCACTTCGATTTTGGTAACGCGCACTTCAATTTCACCAGTTGCAAGGTTCGCGTTGTACGTTTCTGCATCGCGCTCAACGACTGTACCTTGAATCGCAAGAACGAATTCGTTGCGGGCACGGTCAGCAATCGCCAATGCATCGCCAGAGAAATCCGGATTGAAAACCGTTTGAACGATGCCCGAACGGTCGCGCAAATCGATAAATAGTACGCCGCCAAGGTCGCGACGACGCTGTACCCAGCCGTTCAGAATGACAGTTTGACCAACGTCCGCTTTCGTTAAACGGCCGCAGTGATGTGTTTTTAACAACATAATAATCATGCTCCTCATTTAGTTAGATTGTTATTTGGTGAAGCTTAACCGCTAATTTCATCAGCTAGCTTATCTAATGCTACGACTCGCTGCTCGCCTTTGGCCATATCTTTAAGTGAAATTTCTCTGCGCTCAAGCTCATCATCGCCGAGAATAGCTGTGTAACGCGCCTGAAGGCGATCTGCCGACTTCATCTGCGCCTTCATCTTGCGGCCTAGATAATCGCGTTCTGCACGAATGCCGCGCTGTCTAAGCTGGTAAACAAGCTTCGTCACCTCACGCTCTGCCGCTTCGCCAAGCGCAACGACATAAACATCGACCTGATTGATAGCCGGAAGCTCCGTTTCCTGGTGCTGAAGCAGCAGGATCGTTCTCTCAAGGCCAAGGCCAAGACCGACTCCCGGCTGATCCGGTCCGCCGATATCCGATACAAGACCGTTATACCTGCCGCCGCCGCCGACGGTATCGATCGTACCGATGCCCTCAGCCTTGTATTCGAAGGCCGTATGGGTATAGTAGTCGAGTCCGCGAACGAGCCTGTGATTGAGCTCATATGGGATGCCCATATCGCTTAAATACATTTTAACTTTGTCAAAATGAATCTGGCATTCCTCATCCAAGCTGTCCAAAATCGACGGCGCGTCAGTAAAATGCTCCTGATCAACCTTGCAGTCAAGCACGCGCAGCGGATTGCGGTCCATGCGCGATTGGCAATCCTTGCATAGCAGCTCGCGCTTCGGCTCAAGGAAACCAAGCAGCCGCTCGCGGAATACCGCGCGGACAGCTGGCGTACCAACCGAATTGATCTCAACGCGTACGCCCTTCAGGCCTACCTCCGTGTAGAACGTATAACCAAGCGCGATAACCTCTGCGTCGATAGCAGGATCAACCGAGCCGATTGCCTCTACGCCAAATTGGTGCAGCTGGCGATAGCGACCTGCCTGCGGACGCTCATACCGGAACATCGGACCGATGTAATACAGCTTAGACACATCTGGCTCGCCGTACAGCTTGTTTTCCACATACGACCTTACAACGCCTGCGGTCCCTTCCGGGCGCAGCGTTAGGCTGCGGTTGCCGCGGTCTGTGAAGGTGTACATCTCTTTCTCCACGATATCGGTCGTTTCACCTACACCGCGCTGAAACAGCTCCGTCGATTCAAAGATCGGCGTGCGAATTTCGCGAAAGTTGTAACGCTGGCAAATATCGCGCGCTTTCTGCTCGACATACTGCCATCTCTCTACTGCGCCAGGCAAAATATCCTGCGTGCCCGGCATTTTCTGAAATGCCATTGAATAACCCCTCCTGCCCGCTTATACAGCCGTTTAAAGTTCGGAAAACACAAAAAAACTCCCGTTCCTCATAGCTTGCGCCAAAAGGGACGAGAGTGAATCTCCCGTGGTACCACCCACATTTCGAGCCTGCATCACATGCGTTCGGCTCGCTCCAAGACGGTTAACGTCCGTCATCCGCAGGCCAGCTACTTTGCTTCTGTCACAGGCCATTGCCTGCTCCTATCTGCCGTTCACCGTCTGTTCTCCGGGAAGTCTGTTCATTCTGCCGTTATAAGGATGCTTGCAGCCAAGTGACATCCCTCTCTGGGTATAGCGCGTAGAATTACTTTGTCCCATCCTTGAATCGTTATGTTCAACCGCTAAACGTGCACATCCTGTTCGGATGGATTCAGCCGTTCATGCTAGTCATACTAAAAATTAATATTACCTCTGAGAGCGATTAAAGTCAAGATCGATCTCTATCGAACGCAGCCCAAATACAAATGGGCAGAAAAAAACCTACAAAACGTGTTTGTAGGTCCAAAAGTAAAATATATTTTTAAAAAGGGGGTCGAGTTCTAGTATAGGTTAATGATGTTAAAAAGAAGTTAGAGATTGATTACAGAAATATTACAATTTCGAAAGCGTTTTTACGGTCAGCATAGAAAACCGCCCTAGCAGTTAGCTCGGACGGCTATCTAATCCATCTATAAAAGGCCCGAATGATCGCGGCGCGGCTGCTGCGGGAAGCCAGCCCATTCTTCTGCCGCTTCAATATCATCCTCTAGCTCGGCAAACACCTTGGCTTCTCTTCGGTCCGGATGCAGGAGCCTCCGGGAGATTCTCTCGATGCCTTGCTCCTTGCGTGATTGATGCATAAGTGGGATTCCTCCAATAGGGCATTCTGCTCGCGATGGGTTGAATTGCTCCTTCCGCAAAGCCTCATGTCTATTGTTTCCCACGATTGAATTCTTAAGCGCCGCTCTCCAAAATAATCGTAACAGGACCTGAGTTGACAAGCTCCACGTCCATCATCGCACCGAAGCGGCCTGTCGCAACGACGAGGCCCAAAGAACGCAGGTTTTCGTTGAACGCATCGTACAGCTGTTCCGCTTGCTCAGGCCTTGCTGCCGCCATAAAGTTCGGCCGCCTGCCTTTGCGGCAATCGCCATAAAGCGTAAACTGCGAAACCGACAGCACCTGTCCGCCGATATCCGTAACCGAATGGTTCATTTTGCCTGACTCGTCCTCGAAAATACGAAGATTAGCAACCTTGTCCGCCATCCACTTGACGTCTGCCTCCGTGTCCTCATGCGTCAAGCCGATTAGCAGAACGAGGCCAAAATCAATTGCGCCGACTGCTTCGCCCTCAATGACGACCTTTGCCTGCTTGCTGCGCTGTAAAACAACCTTCACCGCTTAAACCTCCGATATTTGCTTCACCCATTCACAGCATGGGCCAAACGTCTATTGCATAATACGCTGAACAGAATAGATCTCCTGAACGCGTTTTATTTTCTCTACGACGGCATTGAGATGCTCAATGTTGCGGATAAGCACCGTTATATGAATAAGCGCCATTTTATTTTTAACCGTCCGACCGGTTACGGCTGAAATGTTCGTTTTGCTCTCCGACACCGCCTGCAGCACTTCATTCAGTAGCCCTCTGCGATCGCTGCCGGTAATCTCGATATCAACGCTGTAATTGGCCTCAATGGATTCTTCCCACTCGACCTCTATGACGCGATCTCCCTCTTCGCCTTGATCACCGAACGGAATGTTCTGACAATCCATCCGGTGGACGGAGACTCCGCGGCCGCGCGTAATGTAGCCAATAATCGGATCGCCTGGAACAGGATTGCAGCAGCGAGCGAACCTGACAAGCAAATTGTCGATCCCTCTTACCGTCACGCCTTGGTTAGGCCTAGACTTCCGATTGCCCGGAGACTTAATCTCCTTCACTTCGCTCGTCAGCTCCAGCTGGCTTGCCAGCTCGGCCTCCTTGCGCATCTTCTCGGTAAGCTTCGTGCAAATTTGCGCTGCTGTAATGCCGCCAAAGCCGATGGCCGACATCATATCTTCAATATCGTTAAAAGCAAACTTCGCCGCAGCCTCCTGCAGCTTATCGTCCTGCAGCCAAGCAGACGGCTCAAGGCCAAGCCGCTTCAGCTCGCGCTCAAGCAAATCCTTGCCCTTCGCTACATTTTCCTCGCGCCGCTCCTTCTTGAACCATTGCCTGATCTTGCTGCGGGCATGCGAGGACTGTGCGATTTTCACCCAATCCTGACTTGGCCCATACGAATGCTTTGACGTTAAAATCTCGACGATGTCTCCGGTCTTCAGCTTATGGTCAAGCGGAACGATCCGCCCGTTCAGCTTTGCGCCAATCGTCCGGTTTCCGACCTCCGTGTGAATGCGATATGCAAAATCAAGCGGCACGGAGCCGGCAGGCAGCTCAATCACTTCACCGCTAGGCGTAAATACAAATACGAGATCGGCAAAAAAGTCCATTTTGAGCGATTCCATAAATTCAGATGCGTCGCGCGCTTCATGCTGAAGCTCCAATATTTCGCGGAACCATGACATTTTGTCCTCAAAGTTGCCTCCAGGTACAAGTGACCCTTCTTTGTAGGCCCAATGAGCCGCGATTCCGTATTCCGACGTCCGGTGCATTTCCCAAGTTCGAATCTGCACCTCGGTAGGCTCTCCATTCGGCCCTATAACGGTCGTATGCAGCGATTGATACATGTTCGCCTTCGGCATCGCGATATAGTCTTTAAAACGACCTGGCATCGGTTTCCATAGCGTATGAATAATGCCCAGCGTCGCATAGCAATCTTTGATGTTGTCGACGATAATACGAATCGCAAGCAGATCATAAATTTCCGTAAATTGCTTGTTCCTGTCGGTCATTTTTTTGTAAATGCTGTACAAATGCTTAGGGCGTCCGGAAATATCTCCTTCGATGCCCATTTCATCAAGCTTCTCCGTTATACGGGAGATGACATCATCAATAAATTGCTCGCGTTCCGCGCGCTTCTTCTTCATCAGATTGGCAATGCGATAATATTGCTGAGGATTCAAAAAACGAAGCGCTATATCTTCCATTTCCCACTTGATCGCCGATATACCAAGACGATGCGCAATGGGGCAAAATATTTCCAATGTCTCGTATGCGATACGCCGCTGCGCTTCTTCCGATTGAAACTTGAGCGTGCGCATATTATGCAGGCGATCCGCTAATTTAATGAGAATAACTCGAATGTCCTGAGCCATCGCGACAAACATTTTACGGTAATTTTCGTTTTGCTGCTCTTCTTTGGAACGAAATTGAATTTTTTCGAGCTTTGTCAGACCGTCTACCAGCATCGCACAGGTTTCGCCAAATTTCGCGCGCACCGTCTGCAAATCCACTGTCGTATCCTCAACGACATCATGAAGCAATGCCGCAATAATCGACAGCACGTCCATTTGCATATCAACAAGTATATCTGCAACCGCTACGGGGTGCAGGATATACGGCTCTCCCGATTTCCTCACTTGTCCGTGATGGGCTTGTTCCGCAAAGTCATAGGCTTCCTGGATGCGTATAAGGTCCTGCTCTTTCATATAGGCGGATGCCTTCTCGAGTAAATGCTCAATGCCCATGAAACGTCCCTTTCTGTTTACACTCCTGGCGGATCCCATTCATGCGTTTTCCGAGTTTTTATAATATTATGCCTGTTATAGCAGCACCACGTCAACTACTGGAGAGTTTCTGTAATAAAATAAAACCGCCTGCCCTCGCGATTGAGGGAACAGGCGGCGTATTTAGAGATGGTTTTTACCGCTTCATTTTCTTAGTAAGTCATTAGCGAGAATACGTCGATTCCCTCTAGCTTCTCGCGACCCGTAAGATACGAAAGCTCGATTAGGAATGCCGCACCAACCACTTCGCCGCCAAGCTGGCGAATCAAATTAATCGAAGTAGCAATCGTACCGCCAGTTGCCAGCAAATCATCAGCAATCAATACGCGTTGGCCTGGCGTTATAGCATCCTTATGCATTGCGAGCTGATCCTTGCCATATTCCAAATCGTAAGCAGCCGTAATCGTCTCGCCTGGAAGCTTGCCGCTCTTGCGGATTGGAGCAAAGCCTACGCCAAGCGCTAATGCCAGCGGAGCGCCAACTACAAAGCCGCGCGCTTCAGGTCCAGCAATGATGTCGATTTTCATGTCCTGAACAGCGACGCGCATTTCTTCAATGGCAGCGCGGTAAGCTCCGCCGTCTTTCAGAAGCGTTGTAATATCTTTGAATCGGATTCCTGGAAGCGGGAAATCTGGAATTACCCGGATGTAATCTTTGAAGTTATATTGCGTGTTGGACACAAGAGGTCAACCCTTTCCATTTCAACTAATTTGTTTTAAATTTTATACGCTATACAGATAGTTGTGAAGCTTCAAATTGCTGTTTAGCCTCTCTATACCTGGCTGAAGCTGATAAATCTCGTTTTTGCGGCGACGCGGCTGCAATCATTTGTCCATTCTCGCGTTCAATGAACTGCAGCTCCTCGAACACACCCAGAATGAGCTCCACCGTCTCTAAGGATAAACCGCATTGCTCCGATAAGCGAGCGTTTAATCCTTCCAGCGGCGCCTGCCCAAGCTTCTTTAGCAGCTGGTAGACTTTCCCGAAATGCTCGCGCTCCGGGAAATCCGCCGCTGCCGGATCAAAGTGGACATCATGCAGTTGAAGCTGCGGCTTGCGCTGTCCATTCCAAACGTTGACGGACAGCTCGCCGACCACATCGATCTTGCTGCCCGGCTTTAATTGATCCGCCAGCATGCCCATGCTGAAGCCAATACCATCCAATGCGCGGCGTCCGCTGCCTAGCGACAGCTTCAAGTGCTTCGATTCCTTGCCGATTGTACGCCGATCTGCAAGCTCAGTCCGATGGAATAACAGCCTAGGGGAAGGATTGCCCATCCCGAAAGGCTCCAGCTGCGAAAGCTCAGTAATCGTCTCAAGCGTTGCTTCGTTTACCGAGCATACGAGATCAACCGATGTTTTTGGAATCCAATCATCAGCGCTTAGCCATTCGGAAGCGAGTGCGCCAAGCCGTTCTTCGAGCGCAGCCAATCGATCGCGATGGAGGCTCATGCCCGCAGCAGCCTGATGACCGCCGTAATGATCGAGCAGCTCGTCGCAGGCTGTAAGCGCCGCATGAAGGTCATAGCCCTCTATAGAACGCGCAGAGCCTTTACACATCCCTGTCTGCTCATCTATGCCAAGAATAATAACCGGCTTATAATTTCGTTCAAGCAGCTTCGATGCTACGATACCGATGACGCCCACATTCCAGCCTTCGCCTGCCAGCACGATAACGGACGGCGAATCAGCCCCAGCCGCTTCAGCCTCCGCAACCTTTGTCTGCCACTGCTGCTCCGCTTCCTTCACGATACTCTCTACAACGCGCTGTCGTTCCTTATTTAAGCTGTCCAGCCCGATTGCAGCCAAGATCGCATTGTCGTAATCCTCGGTCGTGAGCAGCTCAACCGCCCGCTTCGCATGATCCAGCCTGCCGGCGGCATTGACGCGAGGCGCCATTCCGAAAGCTACGCTTGTTGCGGTTAGACCTTCCAGCTCGATGCCGCCTGCCTCCGCTAAAGCCCGGAAGCCTACGCTTGTATGGCTGCGCAGCCTCTCAAGACCATACCTCACTAGAATTCGATTCTCGTCCTTAAGCGGCATTAAATCGGCAATCGTTCCGAGGCAGACGATGTCAGCCCACTCCAGCGGCGGCCGCTCAAGCAAGGCATGCGCCAATTTGAATGCGACGCCAACGCCTGCAAGCCCTTTAAACGGGTAACCGCATCCCTCCTGCTTCGGATTAACGACTGCGCTCGCTTGCGGGATTTCCTCTGGAGGCTCATGGTGATCGGTTACGACGACGTCGATGCCAAGCTGCTTCGCATATTCAATTTCTTGAACAGCGCTTATGCCTGTATCGACCGTAACGATTAAACCGATTCCTTCCTCAGCCGCAAGCTCGATCGCTTTTTTGTTCAGTCCATAACCTTCCAACGCACGATGAGGAATATAGTAGTCAAAATTATATTGCAGAGAGCGAAATAAATGTACCAGTAATGAAGTGCTTGAGACGCCGTCCGCATCATAATCGCCATAAATCCGAATTTTCTCATTGCTCACAGCAGCCCTTTTAATCCGTTCGACAGCAGCCTTCATTCCTAGCAATAAATAAGGATCATGGAAATGCTCCAGCCCGCCTCGCAAAAAACGTTCCGCTGCTTCGACGTCTTCGTAGCCGCGCTGCACGAGCAGCCTTGCAACAAGCGGCGGCACGCGAAGACTAGAAGCTAAACTTTTCGCTTTATCCTCATCGGTTAAAGACCATGGCGCTACAGCCCATCTTGTTTTCCTTTGAATCATGTTGCTTCCCCTCTCCTGCTGTTGGCAGTTCTTATTGCAGCAGTGTCGGCATCTGCTCCTGATTCGGATCATGATTGGACTTGTACGGATAACCAGGATCATAAGGCTCAACATAAATCGAAACATCCGTTACATGTATAAAACGTTTCATAACGAGCTGCTTTACCCGTTTCGCAATCTCATGACCCTCAAGAACAGAAATACGCGGATTAACGCTTATGACCATTTCTGCTATGACATAATGTCCATGTTCTCTCGCTCGCATCGATTGAACGGTGACGACTCCTTCAACGCGCTGGACCAGCTGCATCAGCTCATCAGGATTTTCATCCGAGACGCTGCCATTGCCGTCCTTGCGAATGAAGACGGTAGCCATTCTATAACCGTTGATTAAGACGATGACAGCAATGACGATCGCAGCAGCTGGATCAAAATAGTATAGAACCGGAATCGACAGCATTTTGCCGATGATGGCACCGCTTGTTCCTACCAAAGCAGCCGCCGAGCAATAAAGGCCGGTCAAGCGCTCCTTTGGAGGGAAAAACAGCTGCTGAACAATTAAAGACAGAGCAATCGCCCCGACCGCGCCCCAGTGAGGCGCGCTTGTCACGCCATTGGAAATATCCCGGATTGCGGATATACCGATTTCGAGCCCAATGATGAGCAGCACGACTGACAGCAAAATCGTAGTCGCGGCTTCTCCCCTCGTATCCTCAGCTTCCGATGGCGCATTTGGCTTTTCCATTTTGCGCTGCCGGCTTGCTCGTAAACCTGATATTGCAATAACACCCGCGGCAACCTCGGCTGCCGTTCGAAATGCATCCGCAAGCAGTGCCTTGCTTCCTGACAACCAACCTATTACGCCTTTAAATAGTGCCAGCAGCATGTTTCCCCATAAGCTGGCCCAGCTTGCGGACTCTGCTTTTGCATATCGCTGTGTGGTTGACATTTGTACCTCCTAAAGGTTTTGCGTTAGCAAAACCACTTCGTAAGCGTGTGCTTAGGTTTTGCGTTAGCAAAACCACTTCGTAAGCGTGTGCTTAGGTTTTGCGTTAGCAAAACCTACTTCGTAAGCATGTGCTTAGGTTTTGCGTTAGCAAAACCACTTCGTAAGCATGGAATGCTCTCCTATTACACTGTCGGTTTAACAGCGACCTTCGGCTTTTGCTTCCCTTTAAGAAGAAGCCACAGCGGGCTCGCGATACAAATCGATGAGTATGCTCCGCTTGTAAGACCGATAATTTTCGCAAGCGCGAACAGCTTGATTGATTCGCTTCCGAAAATGAACAAGCAAACCGCAACGACCAGCACCGCTAATACCGTATAAATATTACGCGCCATCGTTTGCCAAATACTTGCGTTAACCATCTCTGCAAGCTGATCGCGGTTTTTGAACTGACCGAAGCGAAGATTTTCGCGAATCCGGTCAAAAATAACGATTTTATCATTGATGGAGTAACCGATCGTCGTCAGCACCGCCGCGATAAACGGAAGATCCACTTCCAGTCGGAAAATCGAAAATAGTGCGACTACGACAAACGCATCATACAAAATCGCGATGTTCGCAGCCAGGGCAAACCGCCATTCAAAGCGGAACATGACATAGATCATGATCGCTACGCTTGCGATAAGAATCGCCCAAATCGTTTTGATTCCAAGCTCCTGTGCCATATCTGGCGATACGACGTTAACCTCTGCTGATACTTGGTCGCCGTATTTCGCTTTAAAGCCTTCTTGAATTTCAACGATTTTGGCTTGTGTAAGCACTTCATCAAAACGAGCGGAAACACGTTCGTTCCCTGTACCGCCAACCGTAGGCGTAATGCCCTCGATTCCTGCTTTCACAATAATTTCTTTGGCATCCTGCTGCGTAATTTCCTTGCCTACCAATATATCCATATTCGTTCCAGCCTTGAAATCAACGCCGAAATTGAGACTAAAGAAAAGCAATGACAAAATGCCTAGCACCGTTAACGTGATTGAGAACAGAAAGAACTTGTTGCGGTTCCCAATAAAGTCATAACGTATTTTTGTATTAAAGTTCACGGATTTCTGCCTCCTTCACGCCGTAATAGCTTGGTTTTGTAAACAGATTGCTCTTAATGAGCAGCATAATCAACAATCTCGACAAGAAAATATTCGTGAGCATACTTACTAGAATACTGAAGATCATCGTCAGAGCAAAGCCGCGAATCGCGCCATTGCCGATGAAGTAAAGGACAGCACTCGCGATAATATTCGTAATGTTGGCATCCATAATCGTACGGAACGAGCTTTTCGAGCCTGACTTAAGCGAGGACAGCAAGCTTTTGCCGCTGCGAATCTCTTCTTTTATCCGTTCGTACATAATGATATTCGCATCGACCGCCATACCGATACCAAGTACAAAGGCCGCTATACCAGGCAAGGTCAAGGTAGCATTCATTAGATTGAATACAACGATCAAGAGCCACGTATACGTAATGACCGTAATGCCGGCAACAACGCCTGGAATACGGAACAGGATGATTAGGAATACCAAAATAATGACCGTACCGATAATGCCCGCTACAACTGTATCCTTCAAGGACGCAAGGCCAAGCTTAGCGCCTACGGATTGGGTATATTTTTCAGTTAGCTTGAGCGGCAATGAGCCCAGGTTGATCATATCAGCAAGCTCATTTGCTTCATCTATCGTGTAATCACCAGAGATCTGAGCAGATCCGCCGGAAATCGGAAAATTAACGTTCGGTCTGGACAGCTCTTTGTCATCGAGGTAAATAGCTAAATATTGGCCCGACAAGCGAGTCGTAATTTCTTCGAATTTTTGGGCATCCTTAAGCTCGATCGTAACGAACGGCTTGCTTAAGTTATCGTAACCGATCCCCGCGCCGTTTGGCTTAAAATCACTGCCATCAAGCTCGATTTTGTTGTCAGGACCACGGAACGTCAGGTTGATAGGCTTAGCAAGAATATCTCTTACTTCGCTTTCATTCTCAACTCCTGCTAGTCTCAGACGAATGCGGTTGGAACCTTCAGTCGTAATTTCAGGCTCGACAATACCAAGCTCGTCAATCCTTTTTTCCAGACTTCTTGCTGTTTCTTTCAGTGACTCAGGCGTAACCGCCTGTCCGCCTTCAAGTGGCGAAGCTTCGTACAAAACCTCAAATCCGCCTTTTAAATCAAGGCCTAGCCTTACGTCTTTTACTAGCGATGGGCTTGTCCAAGCGATAACGCCAAACATAATGACTACGATCGCAAGGAAGGCAATAATTCTCTTCCCGAACATACGTCTAAATCCCCCTTATGATCTCAATATGCCTATTATACAGACGCGGCAAAATCGAGTCAAAAAAAAAAGAAACCCATGTTTTAAAATTGGGTCCCTTTGTATGCGCTTATCGTCATGAAATTCATGAATTTCATAACCTTAAGAGATAAAATATCATTCACTAATTCGTGAAGCTCGGGTTGTCCCGTTTTATTATATTTCTCGCTGACGCATTCCCAAACCTCTTGGCCTGTCACATGCTCATAGCCAATCAATTGAAATTCCTCCGCCTTGCTGTTGCATAGCTCCTCGATCATACGGCTTAACTCTTCGTCTGCCATGCTGCGCCTCCTAAAAGCTTGTCTAACCCATTTATTCGATGCGTCTTTGCCATATTCCTGCCCGAATATATCGTAATTGGCAAAATGAATGACATCGAATCGGACATGCCGCGCATAAAGATGATAGTACCGGCCTGTCTCATAGCTTCGTCTTAAGCCGAGGCAGAAGCTAACCAGCTATTCCACGATAGAGAAGAGGGTAATCTTATTATGACGAAGCAAACCAAACAAACCTTTATTAAGGGAGCCATGATTTTGCTTGCCGCTGGCATTATTAACCGCCTGCTTGGCTTCGTGCCGCGCATCGCGCTTCCACGCATAATTGGAGCAGAAGGCGTCGGCTTATACCAGCTCAGCTATCCGTTTCTGACCGTTATGCTCACAATCATTACGGGCGGCATACCGCTAGCCGTTGCGAAATGGATTGCGGAAGCCGAATCACAGGGCGACTCCGCACGCGTAAAATACATTTTCCGAACGGCGATGGCACTTGTTACCACGCTTGGTATTTTGATGACAGCCGTAATGCTGCTATGCGCCCCGTGGATCATGAAGCATGTACTGCCGGATGCACGCGTATACCGTACATATATGGTTATGACTCCTCTTCTGCTTATTATAGGCATTTCCTCGGTTTACCGTGGATACTTTCAAGGCAAACAAAACATGATACCTACCGCGGTATCCCAAACGGTTGAAACGATCCTTCGCATCATCGCATCGCTCTCTTTTGCTTATATGCTGCTTCCTCTTGGACTCGAATGGGCGGCTGCGGGCGCTATGCTGGGCGCTGTTGTCGGAGAGATCGGCGGCTTAGCCGTGCTTCTCTGGAAATATTACCGCGACAAATCACGAATGAATGAAGCTTCAAACCACCTTAATCCATCCACAGCCAAAAAAGAGCCCGTACTGCGCAGGCTGCTTGGCTTGTCGATTCCGGTAACGGGAAGCCGTATGGTTGGCTCCTTCTCCTATTTGCTTGAATCTATTCTTACCGCGCGAAGCTTGGCAGCTGCCGGTATCGCTACAGGCATCGCCACCGCGCAATACGGCGCTCTACAGGGGATGATCGTACCGCTCCTGCTTTTGCCGACTGCTTTAACTTATTCCCTTGCCGTATCGCTGGTCCCTTCTCTTTCGGAAGCTGCAGCAAATGGCGATAACGCTTTGATTCACAAGAGGCTTCACCAATCGTTGAGGCTTGCCCTTGTTTCGGGCGCTCCCTTCGTTGTCATCATGACATTATTCGCTGAGCCGATCTGCCGCATTCTTTACAATCACACGGAAATTGCGCCGATGCTTCAGCTCATAGCTCCAGTCGGCATATTTATTTATTTACAAGCGCCCCTCCAAGCCGCGCTTCAAGCGCTCAACAAACCAGGTACTGCCTTAATCAACACGTTGATCGGTGCCGTCGTCAAGCTGGTTCTTATCGTGCAGCTAGCATCAGATCCCGACTTCGGCATATACGGAGCGTTAATCGCCATAAATGTGAACATCGTGCTCGTCACGGTTTTGCATGGCATTAGCGTTCTACGATTTATCGGCTTTCACATGAAAATTATAGATTTTGTAAAGGTAGGCGCAGCGATGGTCATCATGGGGGCAGCAGCACGGTTTACGATGAATCGGCAGCCGCTGCCAGCAGAGTGGATCAATCTGATTCTTGCATGCGCAGCAAGCGTAATTGTGTATTTGCTGCTTATGGTATTGATGAAAATCATTGATCGCCATGACATGAAGCGTATTCCTTTATTCGGAGATTGGTTTAAATAAGCAAGGTTATGCTGAAAAAAGCGTTAAAGAAAGGGCAGCCCTCTCTTTAGCGCTTTTTTTGATCATACCTATCGACAAACAACTTCCCCTTATGGTCAATCGTGCAAAAGAATACGTCCTTGAAATCGGTAACGCCTTTCTCCTGCAGAACATTTTTCAGCCAAAATCTTGTTTTCTCCAGCTTTTCTAAATTTCCGTCTTGTACTTTGCCATCCATAATTAGCGGCACGGGCAAAATTTCGAATCGATATTTCGGTGGAATGATGCTCTTTTGATTGAAACTTACCAGCTTTTGATCCCATTTATCTTCATCATGATCGTCATTATTATTGTTTTCAGAAGCATCGGAATTTTCTCTCGGAATGACAGACAGCTTGCCGCTTGTTTCCAAGATGGCGAATTCGACATCCGATACAGCACTGATTTTGTTCTCCCTCAGTTGAAGCATTAGATCATCCAGATTGTAGCGCTGCTTTCGCATAACGTCGCTATTTAATTTGCCCTTGTCAATAATGACGCTTGGCTTGCCATCAAACAACAGCCTAAGCTTTCTGCTTTTCATCGTCATAAATGCACTGATCACTTGAATGAGCATCAAGACAACCATTGGCATAATGCCGCTCCACATCGAACGTTCCATATCCTCGATTACGAGGACGGCAATTTCCGCGATCATAACTGAAATAACCAGATCGAATACCGATAGCTTTCCGATTTCTCGTTTTCCCATAAACCGCATGATCAAAAACACGACGAAATAGATGATCACCGTCCGGATCAACAGGCTCCAAAATTCCACCGGAAACCGCCTCCTCGATTTTGTCATACGAGCTGATGTCAGCTGCGTTTGTCCGTACAGCTATTCTGACCTACGCCTATAGACATCATACTGAGTCAGCTTACACGAATATATGGCAATGGCTAGCCCATTCCCGATAAATAGTTATAAGTCCGCGTATTAGTTGTACTATTCCACTAAGCTTGACCATATGGTTAAGTAATACGTACCTTTTGTTGGGGGGATTTTGATGAGTTCGGTTAAACAAGCTCCTAAACCGCCATTAATTGCTTCACCTTTACTCGCCGGAGTGCTTTTCTCCATTATTTGGTTAGCAGTTGGCGCTTTGCTGCTCTCGCTGCTTTTGCATTTTACCGGTTTGAAAGAAAGCAGCTTGCCTACAAATGCATTAATTGTTCATGGCTTTGCATCGCTTGCGGGCGGCTTTACCTCTGGCCGGCGATCTGAGAGCAAGGGCTGGTACAACGGCGCATTGCTTGGCTTATTGTACGGCGCTATCGTCATCATTGTTAGTTTTCTTGCCTCAAATGCTTCGTTGTCGCTCCATAGCGCACTTCTCTTAGGGGCAACTCTCCTAGCAGGCGCTTTTGGCGGTATGATCGGAGTTAATATGAAGAAATAGGGAACAACGCTTGTTTACGAAAATAATACAAAGAACGGCTGACATGCATGCATGTCAGCCGTTCTTTGGTGAAGTATATTACTCCGTTACTGCTGGTGCTGAGTTAATGATCGTGTTGATTGCGCTGCGCTCAAACGTCATTTTTGTTGTATCGTTTACACGAAGTACAACCGTATCATCGCTGAGCTCCACAACCGTACCGTGCAAACCACCAATTGTTGAAATTTTATCGCCTTTTTTCAATTGGTTAAGCATGGAAGTACGTTGCTTCTGTTTCTTCTGCTGCGGACGGATAAGTAAGAAATAAAACACCGCAAACATAAGCACAAACGGCCAAATCATTCCTAGAATATTACTTGAACCTGCTGCATCTGCTGCTACCATCGAAATCCCCCCTTTCAAAACCCTTTCTCATTATCGAACAGGCCATAGCTCGTGAAGAAGGAATCCCGGAAATCAAGCAGCCGGTCTTCCATAATCGCTTGCCGAACGTCCCGCATGAGTTGTAGCAAGAAATGCAAATTGTGATACGTGGTCAGCCTCATGCCGAAGGTCTCATCGGCTTTAATTAAATGCCGGATATAAGCCCGCGAGTAGTTCGTGCATGTATAGCAGGAGCACTCGGGATCTAATGGACCAAAATCTTCGGCGTATTTCGCATTTCTAATCACAAGTCTGCCTTGGCTCGTCATCGTTGTCCCATTCCGGGCAATTCGAGTAGGCAGAACGCAATCGAACATATCGATGCCGCGGATAGCGCCTTCAATTAGTGCGTCCGGTGAGCCGACTCCCATTAGATAACGTGGTTTATTCGCTGGCAAAATGGGAACCGTATAATCGAGTACATCATACATAAGATGCTTAGGCTCGCCTACACTCAGTCCACCAATAGCATACCCCGGGAAATCCATGGAAGTCAAATCGTTAGCGCTTTGAATGCGCAAATCTTTGTACATCCCCCCTTGAACAATTGCGAACAGCCCTTGATCATGAGGTCTTGCATGCGCTTTGAGGCAGCGCTCTGCCCATCTTGTCGTCCGCTCTAGCGACTTCTTCACATATTCATGCTCAGCTGGGAAAGGCGGGCATTCATCAAATGCCATCATAATATCCGATCCGAGCGCGTTTTGAATCTCCATTGCCACCTCAGGCGAGAGAAACTTCTTGTCGCCGTTCAGATGGGAGCGGAAATGAACGCCCTCTTCCGTAATTTTGCGCATTTCGCTTAGGCTGAACACCTGAAATCCGCCGCTATCGGTTAGAATTGGACGATCCCAGTTCATAAATTTATGAAGTCCGCCCGCATTCCGAACGATCTCATGACCTGGTCTCAGGAACAAATGATACGTATTGCTCAAAATAATATGAGCATCCATCACTTTAAGCTCTTCCGGGCTCATTGTTTTGACGGTAGCTTGCGTGCCTACCGGCATAAAGGTTGGCGTCTCGATGATGCCATGGGGAGTATGGACCCGCCCAAGCCGAGCGCCTGATTGCTTGCATTGTTTGATTAATTCATATTTTACAGCCACAATTCACGCTTCCTATTCCTAATTAGTAAATAAACATAGCATCGCCAAAGCTGAAAAAACGATAATCATGCGCTATCGCTTCCTCATAGGCTTTCATAACAGCATCACGTCCAGCCAGTGCGCTTACGAGCATAACAAGCGTTGACTTCGGCAAATGAAAATTGGTGAGAAGTGCATTAACAAGCTTAAACTCATAGCCCGGAAAAATAAAAATCGACGTCCAACCGCTGCAAGCTTCAATAGGATGTCCCTCAAAACGAGCCGCTACCGTCTCGAGTGTTCTCGAAGAGGTTGTTCCTACCGCAATAATACGTGCTCCGCGCTGTTTGGCTTCATTAATTATTGCGGCATTTTGCTCATTTAGCTCATAATACTCCGCATGCATCTCGTGATCCTCAACAAGCTCTACAGACATCGGACGGAAAGTGCCAAGTCCTACGTGAAGTGTAACATACGCTAACTTAACTCCCTTAGCTTGAAGCTTCTCAAGAAATTCATCCGTAAAATGCAAACCAGCAGTCGGCGCAGCAGCAGAGCCGGCATGCTTCGAGTAAACGGTCTGATATCGTTCTCTTTCCTCAAGCCGTTCCTTAATATAAGGCGGCAAGGGCATTTCGCCCAGACGGTCCAGCAGCTCTTGGAAGATGCCTTCGTACTCGAACCGTATCGTTCTTCCGCCCATCTCGCCTTCCTGCTCGATAACAGCACGCAGCAGCGAATTGCCTTCTCCATCGTCTCCGAAGGAAAGCGCAGTACCTACCTTTAAGCGTTTAGCCGGCTTGCCAAGAGCCTCCCAGCTATCGCCTTCGAGCTGCTTCAGCAGCAGCAGCTCAATCTTAGCTCCCGTGTCACTCTTTATGCCTGTCAAGCGTGCCGGAATAACTCTAGTATCATTTAATACGAGCACATCTCCCGCTTGGACATAATTTTCCAAATCGGTAAATTTGTTGTGCGTGATCTCCCCTGTCTGCTTATTAAGGGCAAGCAGTCTCGAGGCCGTTCTGTCCAATAGAGGCGTCTGCGCAATTAAGCGCTCCGGCAATTCAAAATCAAACCATTCTACGTTCATATCGATTCAATCATTCCTTAGCGATGGTTACATCTTTGTAATAGTATTTCAAAATATATTGATAGTCATACCCTTGCTGCGCTAGGCTTAAAGCGCCGTACTGCGATAAACCGACGCCATGACCGTTGCCAGACCCTACAAACCGGAAGGAAGGCTCCTTCGTTGCTGCCCGCATATGCCCGCTTCCATCAAGAATAAACAAATTGGCATCTGCCGCTTCTGACATCTTTCCGCCGGCGCTGATTGCATAGATTGGCGCAGTATCCGCAGGTTTATTGCGCGTTGCAGAGCTTGCTCCGAGCAAAGTTACTTTAGCCGTTTCCTCGATTTGGAATAGCGTACTTGGCAGCGAGCCTTGCACGCCTAACGCGCCCCGGAAATCAATGGGATAGGTTACAGCGACCTTTTGTCCATTTGCCAAAACTTCCGTTGCACGTCCTGAAGCGCCGCGCTGGCTCACTTCCAACGTTTTTAGCGGACCGGAAACAGCGCCTTTCGCCTTCGCATTAATAACCGTCAGCATTTCTTGAGCGGTGTAAGGACCGCGTACCCATGTCATTGAATTGGATTCTACGCTTTTGTCCAGGACGACAACCTGTGTTCCGCTGTCAGCCTGTGCAATGACAGGTATGCTGTCTTGAATGAGCGGATGCTTGCGCACCTTTGTGCCATTCGTATTTACTTGCATGATGAGGCTGCCGGCAGCAGTCGATTGTCCGGTCACATCAAGCAAATCCTCACGAATATAGCCAATTGCTCCGCTTAGGAGCACAACTCTATACCAGTTATATAAGCCAGCTTCTGACGAAGTATCCGGGCTCTTCGCTGCTTGCAGGTAAGGGACCGCATTGTTCCATATTTCTTTGGCATCTGCCGTCATTCCTCCGCCATTCGCTGAGAACAATGCTTCGATGACCTTCCCATTGTACAACGCGACTTCGCCTGCCGTCTCATCAACGGCTGCTATAGTTGTTGGACGCTCTGAGCCTACGCCATAGTAAGCTTGGCTTAAGGTCGTATCTACGACATGTGCGATTTGAAAGCCAAAGCCTTTATTTAATGCAAATGAGCGTGCTGCCACAGCTTGCGCCTTTAAAGCTTCGGCTGGCCAAGTAGGGTACATTTCAACGCCAACAACCGAATATAAATATTGCTCGAAGGGCAGCTCGTTTATAACAGCCATGCTTCCATTAAGGATGCTGAGCTCAAACATGCCTCGATAGCTGCGATTGCTTCTCTCCGTCAGCTTGATCGGGTCAGAGCCAGCTGGAGATACCGATATTTTCGCATCGCTTCCTGCAAACATATATAGCTCTGAGCTGCTCTGAGCTAGAGCGCTGACGGAATGATCATTTCTTACCAGCAAATAAGCAGCCTTTGAATCTGCTTGCTTCAATGCTCCTCCGCCTGCTGCCTTTGCAGCAGCAGCCTTTACGATTTGCAGTTCCGCATCGCTCAAGGCAGCTCCTACCATTACCGAGTATTTTGCCGCGCCAGCCTGCGCCGAGCGAACGGCTACGAACGCATCCAAGCCTACTGCCCCAAAGCCGCTTGCAGCAGCCTGTGCAGCCTCCTTGCTGGCTAGCGGTCCGGTTTCCAGATGAAGCGGACCTTGCAGAATCGTCTTAAAGCCGTTAGTCAGCTTAGAAAGCTCGCCGTCGCCATTCCATTTCGTTTGTGCCGTTGTTGCCTCTGACACAGTCTTATATGTACCTTCGATTACTTGATAGACGATAGCTCCGTTCTTGGATAGCGATGTCAGGAAGGCTGCTCCCTTTAAAGCTTTCAGCCTTTTGTGCACGGCTAGCGCTGAGCCAAAATTTGATGATTCAAATACTTTTACTTTAAAGCTGTCAGCTGTAAACTGAGCCGAAGCAGTCCCATCGACATTGAACCAATCATGAATGCCATCCGGCTGTCTTACGCCAATGCTCATACCGCCAACCGACGAGAAAGTCGCTGCTGCAGTCGTATCGACATATTTCCCAGGCAATTGCATAAATAAGGCTACGCGGATATTATCCAGCTTCGGCACCGCCGCCTGTGAAGGTGATCCCGTCCAAGCTGAAGCGAGCAAAAGAACCGCAACAGCCATAATGATGTAACGCTTGAAGGATGATTTAATCGTCATGCTTGTTATTCTCCCCCTCTGCTTTGCGGTAACTCGCACCCATTAATCGTACAGCTTTGCTCTGTTTTGCCAAACCATTCATATCTTCTACTTGCAATAAATCGATAAATTCGATCAGCCGCTCGTTTCATTCCGGGTATTCGATAAAAAGCAGACAGCCAGCGCAAGCCCTTAACCGTTCTCAAAATACGAACGACTCCGTCCGCACCAGCGAACAGCTGGCCTTGCTCATCAGCAACATGTATTTTTTCGTACAGCTCCGCATACTTGAGCGGACCAATATGGGGGATAAGCTGCTGCGCCTGTCCTTCTGCTTCCAATTGCTGAATCTGCACATAATGCAGATCCGCCCTAGCATTCAGCTCCTTCAGCTTCGCAACGGAAGCGAGGCAAAGGTTGCACTGTCCGTCATAAATAACATATAGCCTATCTGGCGCGCCATTTTCGGTGAGGCTCATAGACATCTACCTCCCGGGGATTGGAAGCCCTAAATGCCGATAAGCATTATCGGTAGCAATCCGTCCGCGCGGCGTGCGCTGCAAAAAGCCGATTTGCATGAGATAAGGCTCGTACACGTCTTCTATCGTTTGGCTTTCTTCACCGATTGTCGCTGCAATGGTATCAAGTCCGACTGGCCTGCCGGCAAAAGTGGTCATCATGGCTTGCAGCATTTTGAAATCGATATTGTCGAGGCCCATCGGATCGACCTGCAGCAGCTCAAGAGCAGATTGTGCGATGTCATACGTAATGACGCCATCACCGCGAACCTGAGCAAAATCACGCACCCGCTTGAGCAGCCGGTTGGCAATACGCGGAGTTCCGCGTGAACGCATCGCAATCTCCGAAGCAGCTTCCCCTACGATGCTGACATTCAAAATCTCCGCTGTTCTACCGACGATAAAAGCAAGCTCATCCACCGTGTAAAACTCTAATCGGCTGACAACGCCGAAGCGATCGCGAAGCGGCGCAGACAATAAGCCTGCTCTAGTCGTTGCGCCTATTAAAGTGAACGGCGGCAAATCCAGTCTTACCGAACGTGCGCTTGGACCTTTGCCGATCATTATATCAAGCGCAAAGTCTTCCATCGCCGGATACAATACTTCCTCTACCGTGCGATGCAGACGATGAATCTCATCAATGAAAAGAACGTCGCCCTCCTGCAGGTTCGTCAGCAGCGCAGCCAAATCCCCCGGCCGTTCAATTGCCGGCCCGGATGTCGTGCGAAGACTGACTCCCAGCTCGTTGGCGATAATATTCGAAAGCGTCGTCTTGCCAAGCCCAGGCGGTCCATACAGAAGAACGTGGTCAAGTGATTCCTTGCGCAATTTTGCCGCTTCAATATAAATTTTCAGGTTTTCCTTGGCTTTCGATTGCCCGATATACTCGGCCAAATAGCGGGGACGCAAACTAAGCTCCACCGCTTGATCTTCCATCATTAGGTTGGCGGAAATGATTCTATCATCCATTTGTGTTCATCTCCCTCCGTTAGCCTTTAAACAACTGCTGCAAAGCCCGCTTCATCAAGGAATCGACCGTTTCCTCCGCCGTTACGCTGTTTTGAAGCCCATTCCATGCTATATCCAGCTCCGCAGCCGTGTAGCCGAGCGCGGCAAGGCCTTCACGCGCCTCCTGCCAAGCGGTGCCTGCACCTTGTCCCGAATGTCTGCTCGACGTAAGATCCAGCGCTACGCCTGCTGCCGTCAATAAACCGCCGTCGAGTCCGGCGCCGATCAGCTTGTCCTTCAAATCAAGAATCATCCGCTGCGCGGTTTTCTTCCCAATGCCGGGAAGCTTGATAAGGAACGCTATATTTTCCTGCTGTATCGCGGCAATGACCGCATCCGGCCTGCCGCCCGACAAAATGCCTAAAGCGACGCGCGGGCCTATCCCCGATACTTCGAGCAGCTTGCGGAACAAGGTCTGCTCCTCCCTCGTCTCGAAGCCGAACAACAAAATAGCGTCCTCGCGGACGTTATGGTGAATATAAACGGTGACTGGCTCTTCCTTTTTGGCAAATGCATAAGGATTAGGTGTGAATACGCGGTAGCCTGTATCTCTTACGTCCAGAACGATATACTCGGAGTCCAAATGGACGACAATGCCTCTTAAAAAATCGATCACGAACGATTCACCTCATTAATTTTCTGGGTCAGTACGACGGAATGAGCATGGCAGATGGCTACTGCAAGCGCATCGGCGACGTCATCCGGCTTGGGCACCGCCGAGAGCTTCAGAAACATTTTGACCATTTCCTGCACCTGCTTCTTCTCCGCTTTCCCGTACCCGACGACAGCCTGCTTCACCTGAAGCGGTGTATATTCGCCAATTGGCAATCCCCGCTGCGCAGCCGCCAAAATAATAGCGCCTCTAGCCTGCGCCACATCAAAAGCCGTCGTTACGTTCCGGTTAAAAAACAACTTCTCAACGCCAACGGTATCTGGTTTATATTTATCCATCAATGCACCCGCGGACTCGTAAACCTGCAGCAATCGCTGCTCGGGGGGCGTATGGGCTTCCGTCTGAATTGCTCCGTATTGCACGGGCGTAAGCTTGTGTCCGATCTTATCTATGAAGCCAAATCCAACGATTGCATAACCAGGGTCAATTCCAAGAACGCGCAAACGGCCATCTCCTAAAAAGTTTTGTGAAGTAAAACTTGCATCGTAAGCATAAACCTAAAGTTTTGCAAGGCAAAACTTGCATCGTAAGCATAAGCTTAAAGTTTTACAGGGTAAAACTTGCATCGTAAGCCTAAGCTTAAAGTTTTGTGAAGCAAAACTTGCATCGTAAGCATAAGCTAAAAGTTTTGCAGGCAAAACTTGCTATCAGCATACTCTCTGAAAGTTGCTTCATCCATTATAGCAAAAGTTGGCCTGAATGAGAACGCGCGTTTGATATTTCAACTGATAGGCTTAAATCGAAAAGAGATCGCACAATAGCGTGCGATCTCTTTTTACGGCCAACCTGCTAATAAGCAGGCTTCATAACTTTTTGATTTTGCTCAATTGCAAAGTCGCTATAGGTGGACAAAACGCTGTTGTATTCATCCATGTCGCTGATCCGAATCCCCTTCGCAAGCTGATCCAGCTTATCCTGCGGCAGACTGCTTTCCATATAACGAACATCCAGCTGAAAGAAGGTACGAACGACTTTTTCCTTTTTGGGAACACCGTCAAAGAGCGTAAGATTGCCCTTCTTATCTACTCCCATATAAGCGTTGGCCTTGCAATACTCAGACATGTCCTCGATAGTTTGTTCAAAATAAACCGTGCTTTGCTCCTTATCGAGCACAGCTTTCCATTCCGGATGAGCCTGCAAGAGCTCTATGATTTGCTTGCTCATCATCCGGCCAAGCGGCTTCGACTCCTCACCGCACACATAAATCTGGTGCAGCTTGACAGAAATCGGCCCATCTTGACTCTTAAGTGTATTAACGATGCTGCTTTGATGCTCAGCTAGTTTTGGCGCTGCTAATGCGTTTTCGGTATCTAAGGCAAGTGAACCTGCAAATAAACTAAACAGGATTGCGCCTAGCGACCACATCGGACGGCGCTTGTTGCGAAGACGCTTCTTCAAGTTTTTCCAAAGGCTGAATTCTATCATGGGGAAGACCCCTTCATTATATTTTTTGATAGTATGCGCCAATGTTACTTAAATATTCAAAGTATCCTTCTATCCCACCTCCTGAGTCAAAAAAAGCAAAAAGCGCACCAAAGCCTAACGGCTTCTGGTGCGCTTAATTTCATTTCTAAATCTTAACGATTGATCCATGGCTGATTGCCACGTTTATTTTTATTTGGGCGAGACGCTACTGTCCGGATAACCGCCTTTTTGCTGTTTTTCCGCGGCACAGCTGCTTTTACTGCTTTTGGTGCTTCAGTATCCGCTTGCTTTGCTGCATGTTGATCTGACCGATCTCCCTTGCAGCCGCAGTCACCTTGATTCACATTGCCAACACCGGCTGTTTGCGGCCAATTTGGGTATTGCATATATGGCGCAGCATTTCCATAGCCATATCCGTAGTCAGGCTGCATATTCGCTGGCGACACTGCGCCATGACCATAACCGTAGCCATACTCCGGCTGCATGCTGGCTGGAGATACCCAGCCTTGATTTGGTTGAGAGGCTAACGGCGAAACCCAACCTTGGTTCGGCTGTGCCGACAACGGCATTATCCCTTGGTTCGGCTGTGCCGAAAACGGCATTATTCCTTGGTTCGGCTGCGCCGACAACGGCATTATTCCTTGATTCGGCTGTGCCGACAACGGCATTATCCCTTGGTTCGGCTGCGCCGACATCGGCATTATTCCTTGGTTCGGCAGCGCCGCTAATGGCATAATCCCTTGGTTCGGCTGTGCCGACAATGGCATTATTCCTTGATTCGGCTGTGCCGATAAAGGCGATACTCCTTGGTTCGGATGTGCCGATAATGGCATTATCCCTTGGTTCGGCTGAACCGCCATCGGAGCTACAAAGCCTTGGTTTGGAGACGCTGAAGTTCCTGCGAGCATCTGGCTATTTTCATGTTTACCCTCTTGAAGAGGGCTTACCATCGGTTGACCGTAACCCCATCCTGGTCCTCCGCTCATCGGCAGCGTTGAAGGCGATGGATAGCTTCCGACAAATACGGTTCCTGGTGGACAATCAAATGGCGCATCGTTGCCTTCACTTAGCGGACTTACCGTATTTTCAAATGGGACAGGCTGCTGCCAGTTGCCGTAGCCATGGCCGTGTCCGGTTTGTTCTCCCATCACCATTGGTTGACCGTAACCGTGACCCATCTGTGCAGGACTAACCATTGGGTGACCGTAGCCATGCCCCATTTGCGCCGGATTAACCATTGGCTGGCTATAGCCGTAACCGCCAAATTGAGGCTGCTGCGCAGCAGGGGATACCATCTCAGGCGCTTTAGGCAGATCATACAAGGACAATGCTTCAGTTGCCGGAATGCCATATTGCTTGAACAAGTCAACATTAGGCTTATATTCGGAGTGGATCGGTTTCAGCTTTTTCTCTACAGGCTTCTCGATCGGGAGTGCCTTTTTCGCCGGTTCAACTGCTGCCGCTTTAGGAGCAGGAAGAGGCGCTGGCGCTACCGGCTTCACGATAGGTGCCGTAGGCTTTTTCTCTTGAACAGGTGCCACTGGTGCTGGTGCTGGTGCTGCTGGTGCCGGCGCGACTGGAGCAACCGGTGCAATAGGAGCGGTCGGCGTCTTGCCCGTGATTGGACCTGTAGGCGTTTTCCCTAAAATAGGAGCCGTCGATAGCTTACCTACCCAGCCTTGAACGCCCTGCATGATAGAGGTTGGATGAAGAGCATTCATGCCGCCGGTATTTTGCGCTGCTACGTGTCCTCCGCTATGACCAGGGACTTCCTGCGTCGAATGGCCTACCTTAGGTATGTTTACAATTTCACCAGTAAGCAGCACATTCGGATTTTTAAGCTGTGGATTCGCTTTAATCATGTCTGCAAGCGGCACTCCCCAAGCTTTTGACAGCTTCCAAAGCGTATCTCCTTGCTTTACGATATGCTGGTGCATAATGTCCATTCCGCCTCCTGGTCCTCCTGCATGGCTTGACGGAATTTTCAGCTTCATGCCTACATCAATGGCGTCCGGATTCGAAATGCCCGGATTAAGCTTCAAAATCTCTTCCAGCGATACGTTATACTTTTGGCCGATAAAGTATAAGGATTCGCCCTTTTTCACAATATGGATTTTCACTCGCTGTTAACCTCCTGTCACGTTCTGAATAACATGGCACACTAATGCCTATTATCAATCCTTACATCCTATGCAGAACATGGGCAGGTGTCTCCTCTTTCACAAAAAAAATAGTAAAAAAGCCGAGCCCACCCTAAGAGTGAATTCGGCTTGCTTGAACGCCATCGATTAATCGAGCACTTTTATGCCGACAACAGAGACGCTTTTTCTATAACTCAGAGGCAAATGCGCCTTAATGGTTCCCTTTTCCGTGTATTACGCTTCGCTGATCATTTCTTAAATTCCGAAAAGCTAGGATAGCTTCCCAGAACACGTACCTGACAGCCGATAGCCTCGATTTCTTGAATGGCTGAAGGCAGCAGCACCGTATCAAGCGCCATTTCGATATCAATAAAGAAATAGTAATTGCCGAGCTTTTTCTTCGTCGG
Source organism: Paenibacillus sp. Y280 (assembly GCF_056786335.1). NCBI lineage: Bacteria > Bacillati > Bacillota > Bacilli > Caryophanales > Paenibacillaceae > Paenibacillus > Paenibacillus sp. Y280. The sequence goes on along the minus strand of NZ_JBXCIW010000005.1, from coordinate 175,969 downwards.
ACGCGACTCGATGCGGGATAAGTTGATTTTGCGCCATGCAAAAGCGGAAAGCACCTGGTGGAGCGCACCCGGATAGTCTTCAGGAAGCGTAATTAAAATGCTCGTTTTGATCTGATCGGATTGGCGAGCCGTGTATGGCTCCGATCCAACCAGCAAAAAACGAGTGTAATTGTTATCGTGGTCGGTAATCTCGCTCTCGAGCACATCCAGCTTCTCATTTGCAGCCGCTGTCTTGGTGCCGATAGCCGCCCATCCGGCATTCGGGTTATTTTGCACGATTCTTACGCCTTCAGCTGTACTGCTTACATGCTCTGTAACGGCATGCGGCAAATGCGTGCGCAAAAACTGCAAACACTGTGCAATCGCAACGGGGTGGCTGATAACCTTCGTAATACGCGAGTAATCTATTTCTCCGTTATCGCCCAGCAGCTCCGACTCTCGTCCGATCAAATTTTGAATAGAGGGGTATACCCACTCCGCTTGAATCGGAATATCTACCTCATGCACGAGCCAATCCATATGCAAGCTCACGGAGCCTTCAATGGTATTCTCGATCGGAATGATGCTGTAATCGCTTATGCCATTAACCGTAGATAAGAACACATCGGAAATAAGCCGGTGATGCTTCCAATTAATTTCTTCCTCATGAAAAAAATGTCTAGCTGCCTCATCCGATACGGAGCCGGCTGGTAAAACGGCTATCGTCTTCATAGCTACATTTCTCCTTTGATTCTATCAGGAAGAGGGATAGCAGGCTGCTTCGAAATATCCTCAACCGTAACTTGCGGACCTTGCACGCATGGCGGCAGCCTAAGCGTCTTCGCCTCAATGCCCTCCTGCTTTAACGTTTCAAGCAAAAATTGCTCGAGCGGCTCGCTATTCGCCTTCTCGTCAACAAAGGCAATGAGCGTCGGTCCTGCCCCGCTCAGCGCAACGCCAAGCGCGCCATGTTCAACCGCGCGCTCCAAAATCGTCGTCATGCCGGGAATGAGCGCTGCACGGTAAGGCTGGTGCAGCCGATCCTTCATGGCATGACGGATCATGCCAAGCTCCCCGCTGGCAAGCGCCGCGACGAGCAGCGAGCTGCGGCCGACGTTGAACACAGCGTCAGCCATGCTGACCTGCGAAGGCAGCGCATGACGCGCTTTCTCCGTCGAAAGCTGAAAGGCCGGTATCGCAACGAGCGTAGAGAGGCTCTCATGCGGCTCAATGCGTATGTAATCAGCCCGCTCGCCATCCCAAGCGGAAGCGATGATGCCTCCGAACAATGATGCGCCCACATTGTCAGGATGCCCCTCCAATGCCGTAGCCATTTGGAACAGCTTGTCGTTTGTGAGCGGACTGCCGATCAAAGCATTAGCGGCAACCAGCGCGCCTACAATAGCCGACGCGCTGCTGCCGAGTCCGCGCGTAAGCGGGATATTGCTGTGCATCGAGATCGAGAGCTCCGGTACGTGGGCGCCCGCCTCCTTGAATACTAGCTGAGCAACCTTATAAACCAAATTTGATTTATCTTTCGGCAAACCCTTCATCTGATCGCCGTAAAATTGAAATTCCGTTTGATTCGAGATACTCATCTCAACCCATGCATACAGGGAGAGCGCCATTCCGAGCGTATCGAAGCCTGGTCCTAAATTGGCCGTGCTTGCCGGTATTTTGACTATGACTCTACGATTATTCATCTTAGATTACCCTTCTACGCGGTAGACGCTCTTCACTTCGTGAACGACATCCAGCGTCTCGAATGTTTCAAGTACTCTCTGCATAGCTGCTTTATTCGCATCATGTGTAATGATAATAATTTCAACTTCCGGCTTCGACGGAGTCGGCTGCTGCAGCACAGACTCCAAGCTCACTTCAAAGTCTGCGAATACTTGCGTAATGCGCGCAAGTACGCCAGCGCGATCCGCTACTTTAAGCAGCAAGAAATATTTAGAAGAGATTTGCTCGTCAGTCTTCAGCTTCTTCTCTTTGTAAGCAAGGCTTCCCTGCATGCCGTTAACGCCAAGCTTCAGGTTCTTCACTACGGCAACTAAATCGGATACGATAGAGGTCGCTGTCGGAAGCTCGCCTGCGCCTGCACCATAAAACATTGTTTCGCCAACCGCTTCGCCGTAAACATATACCGCGTTAAATACGCCGTTAACCGACGCAATCGGATGCGTATGCTTTACCATCGTTGGCTGTACGCTAATGCTGATAAGATCATCCTGACGCTCTGCGATGCCAAGCAGCTTCACTATATAGCCAAGACGCTTCGCATATAATATATCCTCTTTGGTTATCGAAGAGATTCCTTGAACCGTAACATCCTCAAGCGCTACGTTGGCGCGGAAGCCGATTGTAGCAAGAATCGTCATTTTGCGAGCCGCATCAAGACCCTCGACATCCGATGTCGGATCGGATTCCGCATAGCCAAGCTCCTGAGCTTCCTTCAGCACATCTAGGTAAGAAGCGCCCTCTTGGCTCATTTTTGTCAAAATAAAGTTTGTTGTTCCGTTCACGATACCCATAATTTTATTGATACGGTCGGAGGAGAAGCCTTCAACGAGCGTACGGATAATCGGGATACCGCCTGCAACGCTTGCTTCATACATCACATCGCAGCGGTTCTCTTGCGCTTTCGCCAATATTTCAGGACCATGCAGCGCCATCAAATCCTTATTGGCCGTTACGACATGCTTGCCAAGGGATAGCGCCTCCAAAATATATTCCTTCGTTAACCCGATTCCGCCCATAACCTCAACGATCACGTCAATGTTGGGATGACGGATAATATCCCAGGCATTCTCTGTAAGCTTATCTGGATCGATTGAAATATTGCGTACTTTGCTCTTGTTCTGAACGAGCACCTTTTCAATGACGATTGGAGATCCAACTTGGCTTGCCAAATCCTCCTGATGCCCTTCAACGATGCGAACGACACCTGTACCTACTGTTCCAAGACCTAATAATCCAACTCTAATCGGCTTCATATATACCCTCCATTATCTATTCTGTTATCCTTGTCCGATGACCGACGCTTTGCGCACGCCAGGCAGGCTGCGAAGTATTTCGACCAGCGATGACAGTTCCCCGGAAAGCTGCGAAATATCGACTGAGATGACGACGTTAGCCAACCCTTGAAGCGGAATGGTCTGATTCATGGTCAGAACATTGCCTTCCAAGCCTGCCACCGTGCTGAGCACGTTCGAGAGCACGCCCGAGCGATGCTCCAAATCCATGGCGATCGTCGCTATGCGTTCACGCTCCAGCTCATTGAGTGCATATACGCCATCTTTATACTTATAAAAAGCGCTTCGACTAAGCCCAGCGCGCTCAACCGCTTCATGAACGGTCGCCGCTTCGCCTCGGTTAAGCATCTCTTTTACTTGTATCGTCTTCATTATCGCTTCCGGTAAAATGTCCTCCCGAACGACATAATAGCGTTTACTCACTATTCGTCCTCCTCAAAAAGACAATTGTTCACCTATAGTGGACATTATAACGAAATATACCGTTTGGGGCAATAGGCAAAATAAGAAAAGACGGCTTTCGCCGTCTTCATTCCTGCATTTGTGATCTAGCCGTTTGGATTGTAATCGCTGCCCTCGAAGAATTCAAACGCGAAGTCGCCGATTTGTACCATATCGCCATCTTTTGCGCCCATTTTACGAAGCTCGGCATCGACTCCCATTTTGCGCATCGTACGTGCAAAGCGCATAACCGCATCGTAGGAGGTCAAATTCATCCGCTTCATATATTTATCGATTCCTTCGCTGACGATCACGTAAACTTCATCTTCCTTATGGATGGTGAAGGTCGTCTCTTCCCGTTTCTCATAAGTGTAAACCTTACGCTCAGCTACGTCCTTCACGTCTTCGATCTCAACCTGCTCGGATACCGTATCAAGCACATCGGCCGCCTTGTACAGAAGCTCCTGTATTCCCTGCTTCGTGAGCGAGGAAATAGGTAAAATTTCGTAATTGCGGTCACCGCTCACTTCTGCAAGCTGCTGCTTGAACAGCTCAAGCTGCTCCTCGGAATCCGGCATGTCCATTTTGTTTGCAGCGATGATTTGTGGACGATCGGCAAGCTTCTCATTGTAGAGTACCAGCTCTTCGTTGATCTTCACCCAGTCTTCAAAAGGATCGCGTCCTTCGGAAGCGGACATATCGATAACATGGATAATAACCCGTGTCCGTTCAACGTGGCGAAGAAACTCATGCCCAAGCCCAACACCCTCATGCGCGCCTTCAATCAAGCCCGGCAAATCGGCCATTACGAAGCTTCGGCCATCCCCAACGTCTACAACGCCGAGATTTGGCGTAATCGTCGTGAAGTGATAAGCGCCAATTTTGGGCTTAGCTCCTGAAACGACAGAAAGCAAGGTCGACTTACCTACGCTAGGAAAGCCTACTAGCCCAATATCCGCCATAACTTTAAGCTCAAGCACAACCCAGCGCTCTTGCCCTTCCTCGCCGTTCTCCGAAATGTACGGAGCAGGGTTGTTCTGCGTTGCGAAGCGGATGTTGCCTCTGCCGCCTCTGCCGCCTTTTGCGATGACAATCTGCTGTCCGTGGCGCGTCATATCTGCAATGATTTCCTGTGTATCATCATCAACGATTACCGTGCCCGGCGGAATGCGTACGATCGTATCCTCCGCACCCGCTCCGTGCATGCTCTTTACTTTTCCACGCTCTCCGCGATTAGCCTTGAAATGCTTCTGATAGCGGAAATCCATCAATGTGCGGAGCCCTTCGTCCACTTGGAAAATCAAGTCGCCGCCGCGTCCGCCGTCGCCGCCTGCTGGACCGCCTTGCTCTACGTATTTCTCACGGCGAAACGAAACGATACCATCGCCTCCGTCGCCGCCTTTTACAAATATTTTCGCTTTGTCGACAAACATGTTGTGCCCCCGTTCATGCGCGCATTTCCGCCCTCAGCAGCACCTTTGCATACGGCTGCTCGAAGTTGATCGGCTGCATTGGCGCGCCTTCCAACTGCTGTTGTATTTTTTGCTTCCATTGCTGCTCGTTCATTAGCTCGCCATCATAATAAAAGGCTGCATAGAGCGCTTCCTCATCCCTTGACAGCTCCAGCGTAAGAACGGCTGCATGACCATAGCCAGGCTTCGCCGCAAACCGATATGCGTTTATCGTATGAATGAGCGTTTCGGCTATTTGATCGGCATCCGCCGTAATTTCGTTTAAGTGAATATCGCCTTTAATAACGATTTGCAGCTCCAGCGAGTTGGATATCGTACGAAACGATTGAATATAACTAATCAAGGATGGTACGCCCAGCTTGGATATGCTGCTCTCCATAATCATCCGCTCACTTATTTTCTCCACATACTCAGCCGCTTTATCCAGCTTTTTTAGCCGAATGTAGCCAAACACGACTTGCAAATCGTTCATCCAGTCATGACGGTGATGATTGAGTGTCCGTATAGCAGAATTTTGCAGCGATTGAATCGTTCGCGCAGTCCGCTCCGCATGCTCTTTCCGTTCCGTTCGTACAAAGTAAGTCGCAACAGCTATAAGCCAAACGAGAAAGACAGCAGTTAACCACACTTTAGCGGGCCAAATAAGTACTGCGGCACTCGGCAATAAAATCGTTGCCGCCGCGTAATATTTCGCCATTGTTAAGCGTCCCATCGATTAAACCTACTTTCTTCGTATTTCCTAGCTTATCCAGTATAGCACGCACCGTCCTACGGTCACCAGCTTTGACATAAAAAAGACCCGGCCAAGCGATGCAGGCCGGGTCTTGGTGCATATATAAGGTTGTATTAAGCTTCTACTGCTGCAGCTACCGGAGCTTGAACAGCTGGATATACGCTCACTTTTTTGCGATCGCGTCCCCAACGTTCGAACTTCACTACGCCTTCTACTTTTGCATAAAGCGTATCGTCTTTCCCGATGCCTACGTTAGTACCTGGGTGAATTTTTGTTCCGCGTTGGCGAAACAAAATGCTTCCAGCGGATACGGTTTGACCGTCAGCACGTTTAGCGCCAAGGCGCTTCGACTGCGAGTCACGTCCGTTCTTTGTGGAACCAACACCTTTCTTCGAAGCGAAAAGCTGAAGATTCAGTTTCAACATAGTTATTCCCTCCTTCTCAAAGGTTTGTGAAGCAAACCTACTTGGAAGCATGAACATTAAGGGTTTTAAGCAAACCCACTTCGAAAGGCTACGCATTAAGAAGTTCATGAATAACGACATGCTTGCCGTATGATTTTGCGATAGTGTCAAGCATAACCGCCATCGATTCCAGCAGCAGCTGCATCCGGCCGTCTGAAGCCTCGTCTGCAAGCGTCGGAATGTCCGACGACAGCCAGCCGTTCTTCATCTTAGCGGGGAGCTCTTCTCCTGCTAAAGCTTCGATCGCGTTGACGGTACCGACCGAAATGGCCGATACGCCCGCGCAAACGATATCTTTGCCGGGCTTCGCATATTTAGCATGTCCTTCGACTGCAAATGATACGATACGTCTGTCAGCGGCTCTCCGTACAAATGTAACGGTTATCATAGAAATTCCTCTTACGCTTGGATTTTCTCGATTGTTACTTTTGTGAACGGTTGACGATGACCTTGCTTACGACGATAGTTCTTTTTGGCTTTGTATTTGTAAACGATGATTTTTTGGCCTTTGCCTTGTTTCTCGACTTTGCCTGTTACTGTAGCGCCGGAAACAACCGGAGTTCCAGTTACAAGACCGTCACCTTTAGAAACCGCCAAAACACGATCAAACGTTACGCTCTCGCCTGCTTCAGAATCCAGTTTTTCGATGTAGATAACATCGCCTTCCTGAACTTTGTATTGCTTTCCGCCTGTTACGATGATTGCAAACATTGTTGGTGCACCTCCTTATTTTCGAAGACTCGCCTAATTCAGGTGGCCTGCAGCTTGCGCCGCAAACGCTTATGTACCCAATCGGAGCGGTACTTGTACGTCTCATTCCTCACGAGGTACGAGACACACACCCAAAGAGTGTACCACACTATGCAAGCTATATCAATTCCTCTACGAAGAAAAAATAAACTATTTCAGTGTTTCGCTCCGTTTGTTATGCGCTCCGCAGCTCTCGCAGCGCTCCGTTAGTTGGCGGACGGCGTTCTCACGCGCTTTTTTTCGTGTCATCTCAATCAACCCTAGCTTAGTCCAGCCCAGGATCGTACATTTCGTTTGATCGTTGCGGCATTTCTCTGTCAGTCTTTGCATGACATGCTCGCGATGCTCTTCCTGCTCCATATCGATAAAATCAATAATAATAATGCCGCCGACATCTCTTACTCTAAGCAATCTCGCAATCTCGTCAGCCGCTTCCATATTCGTGCGAAATACGGTATCTTCTAAACCGGAGGTTCCCGTAAACTTACCCGTGTTCACATCGATGACCGTGAGCGCCTCCGTCTCTTCCCAAATGAGATAACCTCCGCTGACAAGCAGGATCTTGCGCTCGAATGCACGCGTTACTTGCTCTGACACAAGGTAAGCATCGAATAGAGATTGCCCTTTCTTCTGCTTATACGGCTTCAAACGCTCGCGAAGCTGAGGGGTCATCTCCTCAAGCAGCGCTGATACTTCCTCAAACCTAGCTTCGTCATCGATCCATATTTCATCCATGTCTATCGTCAGCGTGTCGCGAATGGCACGCCTCATAAGTCCAGCCTCTCGGTGCAGCTCGTACGGCGCATGAGCCTCTATGCTCCGTTCTTTAATGCCATGCCAAATTTCGCGCAGCTGCGCCGCGTCGGCACATAAGGAACACTCGCTTTCCCCTCCAGCCGCGGTGCGCAAAATAATGCCTTCCTCCTGCTCCCTCAGCTTTTCGCCGATGCCGCGCAAGCGCATACGCTCGCCCTCCGTGCCGATTTTTTTGGAAACGCCGACATAATCGGCATTCGGCATATAGACGAGCCAGCGGCCAGGCAGCGTAAAGTGTGTCGTCACGCGGGCGCCCTTGCCCCCAAGCGGCTCCTTCATCACCTGAACGAGAAGCTCCTGACCCGGTTTGATCAGCTCCTGAATTTGCGGCTTTTGTGCGGGCTGTTTTTCCAAATGAGGATGAAGCAGCTCATCAATATACAAAAAAGCATTTTTGGATAGTCCGACATCAATGAATGCCGCCTGCATACCAGGCAGAACATTCACGACACGACCTTTATAGACATTGCCAACCAAACTGCTTGCTTTTGTTTTCTCCATAAAAAATTCAACTAAGCGGCCATCCTCCAGCACGGCTGTTTGCAACATCTCACCGTCTACGTGCATCAGCATTTGCTTCATTCCTGAATAATCACCTGCCAGTACGCTTTTCATCTATTTTAACTGAAAAGTTCCGACACTGCACGATTGGGATTATTTTCCGACAAGCAGCCTTCGACAATTTTCTGCTCCGGCAGCACTTTAACCTCATTGCTGGATGCCTCTACCATATAAATGAGATGGTATCGCTCCCTTCGGAACAGTCTGGCAACGGAGAGAATCGACTGCCTTCCATTGACGATAATCGGACTCGCAATATGCCCCCTCGTCATCGCTTGCACCGATATACGGTCGCGATACATCAGAAAGCGATAAAATAAAAAGGGAACGTTTCGATAGTACGTCCAATTGGTCATCAAGAGAAATAAGCCGACGATAAGGAGATTGAGCTGAATGCCGTCCTTATAGACAAGCAAAGGAAGCAGGGAGCCAATGAGCATGATTACGCTAAATAACAAGCTGATGCGGGCTGACCAGACGAGCATTTTGTAGTAATTGACGGTATAGCTTAAAGCGGCCTGCAGCAGCTTGCCGCCGTCAAGCGGATGAATAGGCAAAAGGTTGAATAAACCGATCATCAGATTCGCCTTCCACACATACTCCGCCCACCCTTGGTCCCATAGTCCAAGCTGTCCGCAGCCCCATGCAGCAAGCCCCATCCATACATTTTGCAAAGGACCCGCTATAGCTACGACAGCTTCCTCTTTTGCAGGAACGCCGCCGGCTTCCTCTACCTCCACTACCCCGCCAAAGGGAAGCAGCTTAACTTCTCGAACGGTCCAGCCGAAGCTAAGCGCCATGACAACATGGCCGATCTCATGCACCAGCACGAGCAAAAACAAAGTAAACAGTTCGGCAAAATAGCCCGTCATGACCGACCCAAGCATGATGATGACAAAGAGCGGATGGATCGACCATACAATGCCCTTCCATTTAATCAATCGGTATCACACCCACAGGATCGATGTACAGCTCGTTCTGCTTCACCGCAAAATAAAGCAAGCTCGGCTGAGTGCCTTCCGCCTTCAGCAGATTGCCAATCGGATCACCCGCTTCAACCCAGTCATTCACCTGCACGTCTGTCTTCCCAAGCAGCCCATAGATCGTCACGCGCTTATTCGCATGCTGTATGATGACCGTCGAGCCTTTCTCGTTCTGATCCGTTAACAGCAGTACTCTGCCCGTCTCCGCAGCTACGACCTGCTCTTCTGATTTCCCAGCCAGCTCTATGCCGTTCAGCAGCTCTGCAAAGGTACGCACTAGCGAGCCTCCTTGCAGAGGCGCCACGACGGGCAGCTTGACGGTGCCGTCCGCGCCGATTGCATCTGATGTCTTGTCCTCAAATATAGGGATAAAAGAAGGAGCGCCAGCGAAAGTTTCCTTATACCAAGCGGCGGCAGCGGCAAAATCGATCTCATCGGTAAGCGCCTGCTTCACCAATGCTTGTCCCTTAAGGGTATACTCCGTATCATATCGGAACATCGCCCATATCGTCCCAAACAACAATAAAGCGATGACAAACTTCCATTTCAGCTCTCTGCGAAAAGGATGCCTGTTCCGTACGTACCGCGGATCTATTTTATCGGTAAGACCAGGTCCTTTGACATAGCTTCTCTTATTGCCAAAGCCCTTGTCCTCATTCCAGCCTGCCCAAGGGTTTGGATTGGTTTTCCACACGACCTCAGGATCAAGCTCTATTTCCTCCCTATCGTCATGATAAAAATATTCATGGTTATAAGGGACATGCGCTGCGTGATCACTGTCATTAATTGAATCTGCCGTCGATTGCCGATTTAGCAAGCTTTTCGTCTTCTGCTGTTTGACCTGCTTTTCCTTATCCTTCATTTGCATCTCCTGCTCCTCCCCCGCTTCCATCGTCGCTGCGACAGCTTGTTCTTTTATACATGAATATGTGGAGGATGAGACAAGTATGCGAGGATGATTTTCACCAAAAAAAAAGCCACCCTCATTCGGATGACTTTCGTCCTAGAAGCAGCTTATCGCTCGCTTTGCCTTTAATCGGCCAGCTCATATTTTTCTTGATGCGCTTTAATGCTGAATACGAGTCCGATAGACAGCATATTGAGCAGGAGAGACGTTCCTCCATAGCTGATAAATGGAAGCGTAATTCCTGTTATTGGCATAATTCCAATCATCATTCCGATGTTTTGGAACACCTGGAACACATACATGGACACAATTCCGATTACGATAAATGAGGCTCGCAAATCATAGCATTTGAAGGCTATGATGATCATGCGATAGATGAGCAGGAAATACAGCAGCAGCAGGATGGCCGCTCCTTGGAAGCCAAACTCCTCGCCTATGACGACAAAAATCGAGTCAGAGTAAGGATATGGGATAAAGCCGCGATTTTTCATATCGCCTTGCATATATCCATCGCCGTTTAAGCCGCCGGAGCCAATGGCAATTTGCGCATTTTCCGATTGATGCCTATCATTTGCCGTTGCTTCCTCCGGGTTGATAAACGTATTGATCCGCTTGTGCCAGTGTCCCATTTCATGATCTTTCAAGTAATCATAGATTTCCTGATTGAATGTATTGAATAATGAAACGAACAAAACCAATCCTAGAACAACAACTCCAAGTCCAGTAACGACATGAGTGTACTTCACATTCCCGATCCACAGCATGCCTAGCACGATAACAAGGTAAATAATTGCATTTCCCAGATCAGGCTGAATCATAACGAGCATGAAAGGCAAAAAAGCGAATGCGGCAATAGGAAGCAAATCTTGCGTAAGCGTCAACCGATCCCCTTGGCGTCGTCCCATTAAATGGGCGATTCCGATGATGAGTATGATTTTGACGATTTCAGCCGGTTGAAACGACATGTTGCTTCCTAACTGGAACCAGCCTCTCGCGCCATTGATGACCGCGCCAAAAAAATAAACGAGAATCAGCATCGCAACGCCTATGCCGTATAGTACATACCAGCTTTTCAGCACAATTCTATAATCGAACAAGGTAGCTGCGATAGCGATAAAGAAACCAAGACCGTAATAGATGAGCTGTTTCGTATCAGACCCAGCGTACTTCGGAAAATTTGCAGTAGCGCTATGGATAACAATTGTGCTGATAATCATGAGGAATACTAGAATAATTAAAATTCCCCAGTCCAGCTTTTTTAATTTGTTAAGCAAGTTGTAATCATCCTATTCCAAGGAACTTGCGGAAACGCTTGAATGCTCCCGCCTTCTCATCGAGAAGCATGAGCGGAACCATGTCGCCGAGAATGCGGCGCGCAATGTTTCGGTAGGCGATAGCGGCGCGCGAAGCCGGATTCATAACCGTCGGCTCTCCGCTGTTTGCAGCAGAAATTACTTTTTCATCATCAGGCACGATCCCAACGAGATCAACAGCTAGAACTTGGCAAATTTCGTCGATATCGAGCATCTCGCCATTTTTCATCATATTTTGACGAATGCGATTTATGATAAGCTTGCTTGGGATTTTCTCCTGCTCAAGCAAACCAATGACACGGTCAGCATCACGCACAGCCGCATTCTCCGGTGTCGTAATGACGATAGCTCGGTCAGCGCCCGCAATCGCGTTGCGAAAGCCATGCTCGATTCCTGCAGGGCAGTCTATAATAACGTAGTCATGCTCTTTCTTGAGTTCCAAAATCATATTGCGAACCTGCTCAGGCGTAACGGAATCCTTATCCTTCGTCTGTGCAGCAGGGAGCATATACAGCTCATCGAAGCGCTTGTCCTTCACGAGCGCTTGATTCAAACGGCAGCGCCCTTCGGCAACGTCTACCAAATCATAAATGATCCGATTTTCCAATCCCATGACCACGTCTAGATTGCGTAGTCCAATATCTGTATCAACCATGCATACCTTCTTGCCAAGCAAAGCTAGCGCGGTACCCAGGTTCGCCGAGGTGGTCGTCTTACCGACGCCCCCTTTACCTGATGTCACAACAATCGCTTCTCCCATGTTCTACACTCCTTTAAACATTATAGGATTATGCCGTATGCGGAATAATTGCGCTAGCTTATCGATTTGCATTCGGCCTTCGCTTAAGAAGGCGAATTCCATTGATGCATCGCCGGTCATCCATTCCTCTGGCGGTCTGCTGATCACATCAGCAATGCGAAGCTGTGTAGGCCGCATGAGCGAAGTCGCAATGATTACATCGGTCCGCCCGCCTATTCCCGCATGTGCTGTCCCGCGCAAAGCTCCAAGCACATATATATCGCCCGTGCATAATAAAGTACCGCCTGGATTCAAATCGCCGATTAAAAGTAAATCGCCATCATGCTCATAGGTTTGACCTGAACGAATAATTGACGTGAGCACTTGCATGTTAGGCTGCTGCCCTTGCTGTGAATCGATCTTAGGCGCTTCGGATTCAACGGACTGTACCATTAAGTTCCCCTGCGACCTTATGACATTTTTGATACGATCCTTGTCGTCATCCGTTACTTGCCTCGAGCCCAGCTTCACCTGAACGTGAACAAGCGGTCCTGCGAGCAGCTGCTGATGCGTTTTTTCCAGCTTGTACTGCAGTTCATCCAGCAGCGTCGCAAATTCACATTTATCGTCGAGAAGGAACACGAGACCTTCTTTTACGCCCTTAATTATAATATGCTGCTTATCGGTCAAGTTCGTCCCTCCCCAACCTAATGGATTCTTGCTCCCCCTAACAAATTCCTGCCTGTGCCATTATTTTATTCCTCATCCTTTTCCGATTTCACTTTAGACTGGCCTTCAAACAGCTTTCTGGCAGGCACGTAGCATGCGAGGGCAAACACCAGCTGAAGAAATAAACTAGGAAGGATGTGATCGATAAGTGCCCATGCGTAGCTCTCGTTCGTAATTCGAAACACTTTATAAATAAAATAAATGACGCTGTCATATAAGATGCACGCAAAGCCGATAACTGATATCGCCATCATGATCGTTGAACGGCGGCGTTCCAGCAGAACGCCCGTAAAATAACCCATCAACCCCATAACGAAAGCATTTATACCAAGCAAATGGCCAAAATAGACAACATCCTGCAGCATGCCAAAGCTTGCTCCGAGCAAGAGCGCTAAATGTCGTCTGCTGTAGAGTCCTGAATAGATGACGATTACAAATACGAAGTGAGGAATGATCCGATGGCCGAAGCCAGCAGGAATGATCCATGGCATTAGGGCTCCCTCCAAGATGAACAGAAGAACCATAAGCAGGATGATTCGGTTCATGCTCATTGCTTGGCATCCTCCAATTCAGGAACTTGAACGACAAACACCTCAGTCAAATGGTCGAATTTGGCTGAGAGCTCAACCGATGCCGTATAGGTAAGCCCAAAATCGCCAAGCTGCTTCGATTCTACCGTACCGACTACGAGTCCTCTTGGATAAACATTGCCATTTCCAGATGTAATGACCGTATCCTGAAATTCCATCTTATCGGTCTCCGCGATTTTCGACATGACCGCTCTGGACGTTTCTTTGTTGTAACTGCTTAAAATACCGAATGAGTCATCCTCTCGCCCCATTATCGTAACGGCGATGGAATTGAAGGTTGGCGATGCCTCATCCAGCTCTGTAATCGGCGTTACTGCTGCCGTGTAAGGCGTCACCGAGCTTACAAGTCCAACCAGACCATCTACGGTCGTTACTGCCATATTCGGCTTAATGCCGCTTTTGGATCCCAAATTAATCGTTAGCGTCCGATTGTTGGCATCATTGCTGACGGATATAACCTGAGCGATTAAATAATTATAATTATACATTTCCTTCTGCTGCTGCGTGAACTTAAGCTCTTCCTTATACCTTTTATTTTCATTCTCGATAAAGTTGTATTTGATCTTATCCCGAGCATAAGCAGCCGCTGTAATGCGGAGCTGCTCATTCTCCTCATAGATCGTGCGAAGATTGCTAATATCCTCAAAGAAGCCCGCTATAGAACCAGCGGGCTTGTAAAACCATTGCTGCACGTATGCTGTTGTATCCTTTAGAAACTTCTCCGGCCAAGACAATTCCTTGCGATCACTCAGTGAAAAGCCGATGACCGCTATAAACAAAATAAACCCGATCATAAGCATAAACATACGCTTATTTCGCATCAGCTTTAACAGCTCGATCACCTGCCCATTTCATATCCGTTTTCCCAATAAACGATTTCTAGCGTCTTGAACGAGATGAACTTCTTGCTTTGAACAAATGAATATTGTCCAATGAGCGGCCTGTGCCGATCGCCACGCAATCAAGCGGGTTATCCGCAACAATGACCGGCATGCCAGTCTCGCGCTGCAGCAGCTTGTCCAAGTTGCGAAGCAATGCGCCGCCGCCTGTGAGGACGATTCCCCGATCCATAATATCGGCAGAAAGCTCCGGCGGGCATTTCTCCAGCGTTACTTTAACGGCGTCAACAATCGCATTAACCGTGTCAGCTAATGCTTCCGTAATTTCGTCAGAAGTGATCGCAAGCGTCTTAGGCAAGCCCGATACAAGATCGCGTCCGCGAATTTCAATCGTTTCTGGTTTATCAAAAGGAAGCGCTGATCCGATTTCCATCTTCAGCTGCTCCGCTGTCCGCTCGCCAATCATGAGATTATATTGACGCTTTATATACTGGATAACCGCTTCGTCCATTTCATCGCCAGCTACTCGAATAGAGCGCGCGGTAACGATGCCGCCCAGCGAGATGACTGCAACCTCCGTCGTTCCGCCGCCGATATCCACAACCATGCTGCCTGTTGGCTCCCAAACGGGCAAATCAGCGCCAATAGCCGCTGCAAACGGTTCTTCAATCGTATAAGCTTCGCGAGCTCCTGCTTGCTTTGTCGCATCCTCTACCGCGCGTTTCTCAACCGCTGTAATGCCAGAAGGCACGCAAACCATAACATTAGGATGGCGCGGGAATAACGAGCGCTGCTTTTGCGCTTGGCGAATAAAATATTTGATCATCGTTGCCGTCGTTTCGAAATCGGCGATAACGCCATCCTTCATGGGACGAACAGCACGAATGTTGCCTGGCGTTCTACCGATCATTTTTTTGGCTTGCTCGCCAACTGCTTCGATTGTTTTTGTATCCGTACGAAGGGCCACCACAGACGGCTCCCTTACTACAATCCCTTTTCCTTTGACGAATACAAGCGTATTCGCTGTTCCCAAGTCAATACCCAAATCTTTCGAAAAACCACCAAACATGTTGTTGCTCCCTTCTAATTGCCGATCACTTTATTATATTACATATAGCCTTGTTCCTTCAAACTAACGAACCGTCCGTCTCCGATAACTAAATGGTCCAGCAATTCTATTCCGACTAGCTGTCCGGCTTCTGCCAAACGCTTCGTTAATGCAATGTCCTCTGGGCTTGGGGTGGGATCGCCGCTAGGGTGATTATGAACACAGATAATAGATGCGCTGCTGCGCTGAATGGCTGCACGAAATACTTCGCGAGGATGTACCAGCGACGCGTTAAGTGTTCCTACCGATAAAGTTTCGCGGGCAATAATATGATTTTTGGTGTTCAAAAACAAACATACGAAGTGCTCCTTCTTCAAATACCGGAGCTCCTCCATCACATAGTCCGCGGCATCCTGCGGCCTCTGAACGGTAACAATATCGCCGAGCCTGCTGCGAGTAATTCGTCGCCCTAGCTCGATGCCTGCGCGAAGCTGCAGCGCTTTGGCGGGGCCTATTCCTCGAATAGCCGTCAACTCTTCCATGCTCATGTCCATTAAATTACGCAAACTGCCGCATTGCTTGAGTATTGTGCCCGCCAGATGCACAGCGGATTGCCGCTGTGTGCCTGTTCGCAGCAGTATAGCAAGCAATTCAGCATGGCTAAGTGCTTCTGCCCCATATTTCATCATGCGCTCTCTTGGACGTTCCTCATGGGGGATTTCACGCAAAATCATAGATTGCTGCGATTCCATGTCCCAAACCCGCCTTTTTTTAAAAAATAAGGTTCAATCATATCCTGCCTAATTTTTGAAAAATAATCCGATCGAATATTTTGCGACCATGCTTAAAAAACAGCAATGTCATAAGAAGCCAGCATGTCCGATAGCAGAGACAGCGGTAAACCGACAACATTGAAGTAACAGCCCTCGATTTCGTCAACAAGCGTTGATCCTAAGCCTTGAATGCCGTAAGAGCCTGCTTTGTCTCGCGGCTCGCCGGTAGCGACGTACCTTGCAATCTGCTCCTCGCTCAGCGGCTTCATCTTCACTTTGGTCATACGGTGTGCAATCTGCGCTTCCCCACTCGACGAGAGCACGCAGGCGATGCCTGTATAAACCTCATGGGCACGCCCCTGGAGCCTTCTCAGCATAGCCTTCGCCTCATCATCGTCAACTGGCTTGCCCAGCACATCGCCTTCAAGGACAACAATGGTGTCAGCGCCAATAATTAGAGACGCCTCGACTGCTTGCTTTTGTTGCAGCAGGTTCAAAGCAGCATTCGCTTTGCGCAGGCTGAGCTGTTCTACAACTTGCTCCGGCGACCAGCTGGCCTCAATCGTTTCATCCGTATCTGTAGACAAAATATAAACCGGCAAAGAAAGGTCCAGCGATGCGACCAGTTCCTTCCGGCGCGGTGACGAAGAGGCCAGCACAAGCTGGCTTATCGCTTCGTTGCGTGATAGTTTAGATTCCATAAAATAATTGCTGCGCTCCTTCGTACTTGTCTCCTTAATACTTGCTTCCTCGATCTACATTTTGCGGTACAGCCAAATCGCGAGAGCAGCTCCAATCAAACTGAACATACTAATTTGAAGATGCAGCGATAGGTTGAAGCTAAGCACATATAGATCGATAGCTGGAGACCATGTTGCTTCAATCGGTTTCGTCAAAAAAGAGATGCCTGAGACTGGTGCCAGCCACCTCGACACCAACGCGCCGGCTAGCAAGCCAATTATGATAAAAATGAGAAGAAACCAGCCGTTTTTCTTCATCTTTCAACGCCTCTCGCCATGAAATGACATCTACGTCCATTATACGCATGAACCTATTCGTTTACAATGCGCTGATGGACTCAAACCATTCTTTTTGGGAAATGATCGCCTTCATAAGCTGCGTTTGCGTCGACCATAAATAGGCGCGAGAAGGCTTTTTATCGTACTCAACCATCGATTTTGCCGCCGTATTGATCGCTTGAATGACCTTATCGAGGTAGGTTTTCCCTGCCGCATCCTCTATACCTATTCGCATCGTTGCTGCATTTTTAGTCCATTTTTGATGCTCGGTCTGCCAGGATGCTGCCGCAGCTTCGCTAAGCGGAGACAATGAAGGCTGCTCCAGCTGCGCTATTGTCAATTCATCCAGCATTTGGACGATTTCTCCCGTCTTCGTGAAGAAAGTTTGCGCGGCAGCTTGCTCACCTTTAAAAGGCAATTTACTAGGAGCCGTTAAACTTACTTCCTTGATGTACAGATCCAGGTCAGCCATCTGCCCGCGGATCGTCTGTGCCTTGACTCGATCACCGCCCATTCCAGCATATACGCGGTAATCAGCAGCGCTTGTCAGCGCCGCGCCAGCAAGTCCCTTCTCCGTCAGCTGAGCCAGTGCAGCGTCCTTGCCCTCCGTATTGCTGAAAACGCCAAACTGCAGCATAAAATACGTTTGATCCAGACCTTCAAGGCTAACCATCGCCGCATTCGGATCTGGTTTAGCAGCCGAGTTATTGTCGGTTGACGGCAGTGTGCCTTCCCCTTTATTGGTTGCATTCCCTGCTTTGCCTCCGCTTGCATCGCCGGTTATCTCATTGCCGGTTACTGGCAGCGTTTGCGGGGCTTCGTCTGATCCTCCAGGCCAAATGCTTACTCCTGTAAACAATGACAACAGCAAATAACCGAACAACGCTCCCGTAGCGAGCGCTGCCGCAACCGACAAAAACACATTAAACCAAGATGGCGTTCCTTCCTTGCGTTTCAATCGCGTATATTGCTGCTTATTTCTTCTAGGCTCGTCATATACGAGCTCGTCCTCGTAAGGATGAATAGCCTCGTGAACAGTCTCCGTTTTAAAATGGCTCTCCTCCATGTCAACATCATTGTCGTCCTCCTGTATTGGAGCCATCACGACAACCGGCTTTGACGCTTTTGGCTTTTCCTTCTTCAAGGAGGGCACTTGTGTAGGTGCAGTTGGAACAGGCTTCGTATCCGAATCTCTTATTAGCTGCTCCAAAGCGCTTATATCTTCTTGGAACGGGTTGTTCCAAGGGTTGATCTCGCTGCTGGCTTGCTGCTCCGTGTACGGATAAAGCGGTATAACGTTCTTTTTAGCCGGTTTATTGGCATGATAATCGTTCGTTTGGGAGGAAGCGCTATTCGATGGAGCCTCATAGTGCTCGTCAGTGCTGCGCTTTTCATTGTTAATAGACTGTCCATTGCGGTCAAAACGATAGGTGATTCGGTTTTTTTGATTCATATCATCCACTCCTTGTCCCGTTCTTCTAGTAATAATCTATGAGACTTTTAAGAGATTTAGACCGGGGCTGTAGCTTTTCGAACCTACCCAAACCCTCCCTTCCAAGGGAGGACCCCAAGGGTAGCATCCCCTTGACACCCGCAATTGGACTAACGTGGGAGCTTGAGGGACGCTTAATAACTGGGTTTGTTGTGGATCGCTTTCGTCCCTGCGGGACACGAAGAGTGAAACAACTTACATCTATACACTTTATATAAGCGCTTTAGCTCTACAACACAGTTGCACTTTCGTACATTGCACTTTGTGCAATAGAATCCTGACATGATAGCTGGAATACAATGCTACGCTGCAGTAAATACAGCAGAAATAGCTTCCTGGATGGAGTATCGAGGGATATTTCCGGATTCTGCTGCTGAAACTGCAACGTAGCAATGCGAATAGGCATTAATAGGATCTTACATTGCACAAAATGCAATAGAAATTTGGGCACTAGCTCTATACGAGGAACAAAATCTAACAGGAGCATCCGCGTTCAAAAATAGTGTAGAAGTCGACTCGTCTATTCGTTGTTTGTTGGCTCGGCGGACCGAGCTAATTAACATAACGATTGAGGATGCGTTTGTGTTGGAGCACTGTCTGTGACCTTGCAGAGCACGCAGATCGTTTGTAAACTTCTCGGACCATTTTTCGCGACTAACTCGGTTAGTGGGATGGCGTTTGTGAGCTGCGTTTCGCACACCATACGCAAAAATACAAAATGCCCGTTGATTCCAAATATGGAACCAACGGGCATTTGCGCCTAGTGGGCTGCTTTCAACGATTTGGCCAGCGAATCCGCTACCTTCCAAATGTCGCCTGCACCCATCGTTATGACAAGATCGCCTGGGGCAACCCTTGCCGTCAAGTATTCAAGCACTTCCTCTTTCGTTGGAAAATACTTGGTGTTCGCGTTGCTGTTGCTCTTGATCAACTCAACCAGCTTATGCGAGTTTACTCCCTCGATTTCAAGCTCGCCAGCTGGTGAATAGATATCAGTTATAATCACCTGGTCAGCCTCGGGAAACGCGCGGCTAAACTGCTCGAACAAGAAAAACGTCCGCGTGTAGCGCTGCGGCTGGAATACCGCAATAATGCGTTTGCCCGTCGCTTTGGCTGCGCTGATCGTCGCTCTGATCTCCGTAGGATGATGGGCATAGTCGTCGATAACCAATATATCATTGACTTCACCAAGCACTTGGAAGCGACGTTTAGCGCCTCTAAAGGATTGAATCGCTACCGCGATTTTGTCGAAGGACAAGCCCGCTTCAAGGCAAGTAATGACGGTTGCCATAGCGTTATAAACATTATGAAGCCCAGGAACAGAAAGCTCCACATTTCCAAGCGCTTCTCCGTTATGCGTCATCGTGAAGGATACCTTGCGGTCTCCAAGCACGATATTATGAGCTTTATAGTCTGCCTCGCCGTCAATGCCATAGGTGACAAGCTGCGATGAATCGATATTGCCCTTATACACCTGCGGTATCAGTTCGTTAACCGTCTCGTCATCCGCGCAAACAATTGCCTTCCCGCCGTCTTTCACCTGCTGCAAAAATTGTACGTAGGCAGCCTTCAGCTTGCCGAAATCGCCGTCATAGTTTTCAAGATGATCCGGCTCGATATTCGTTACGATAGCTAGCGTTGGGTGATAGTGCAGGAACGACCCGTCACTCTCATCCGCTTCCGCAACGACATACTCGCCTTTACCCGCTTTGGCGTTGGTGCCTACATTAACGATCTCGCCGCCGATAATATAGGTAGGGTCCGCGTCGCAATTTTCCATAACAAGCGCGATCATGGAAGAGGTCGTCGTCTTGCCATGAGCGCCGGCGACTGCAATTCCTTTGCCTGCGTTCATCAATCTTGCCAACATTTGCGAACGATGCAAAACCGGAATGTTCAGCTCCTCTGCTGCCTTCCGTTCCACATTATCCTTAGAAAGCGCCGTCGAGTAAACGACCAGATCCGCTCCCTTTACATTCTCCGGCTGATGACCGATATAAATGCTGGCACCATTTGCAGCAAGCTTCTCTGTTAATTCTTGACGCGCGACATCGGATCCAGTCACCTTATAGCCCATTTCCAGCATGACGCGGGCAATGGCACTCATTCCGTAACCGCCGATTCCGATGAAATGAACGTGTTCTGCCGTATTCAAAGACGGTTCACCAACCTTTTTCAGAATCCGAGTTATACAAGATGCGGGAGCGAACGTCAGCTATTAAATAAAGCGTACCTGTCACGACCCCAAGGTCTGTTTCCCCGGTTAACTGTTGTAGTTTTTGTAATGCATGTTGCCAATTCTGTTCGACTACCAGCTCGAAAGAATACTTATCAGGCTGTTGTTCCCGCATTTCTTGTACTAATTCAGCCAAAGCGGGAGCTTCTTTTTTCATCCGAAAATCAGGCTCGGTCACAATAATCGTATCCACTATTGGTAGTATATGCTTAAGAACATCCTGATGATTCTTATTCTCCAGCATACCCATCATAAGATGTAAACGATCATACTTATAGATGGTTTTTAATGCATCTGCAAGCGACTCCGCGCCTTCCGGATTGTGTGCGCCATCAATTAAAATCCGTGGCTCCTGTGAAACCATCTCCAGACGTCCCGGCCAAGCTGCAGCCCGCAGCCCTTCCGCCAAAACGTCGTCCTCGACCACAAGTGCATTGTATTGGCGCAGCACCTCAAGCGTCATGACCGCGACAGCCGCATTCGTGCGTTGATGTGCCCCATTAAGCGTGATCGTAAGTGGTTCGATGCTCCGGAACAAATTCGTAAAGGAGAAGGATTGCTCATCCTCGCGAACCGAAAGTGCCGTTTCGTGGAATTGCTCACCGAGTAAGTAAAGTGTGCTCTGCTTCTCAGCCGCAACTCTTTTAATAACTTCAATCGCTTCAGGCTGCGTTACCGCACTGACAACCGGAATGCCTGCTTTAATAATGCCTGCCTTCTCGCTTGCGACGGCAGCGATCGTGTCGCCAAGACGGTCCATATGATCATGGCCGATATTCGTAATGACAGAAACGACCGGATGTACGATATTCGTTACGTCAAGCCTTCCGCCAAGCCCGGTCTCCCAAACGACATAATCGGGATAAGTAACCTTTGCGTAAAAAAGAATGGCAAGCGCTGTAGATACCTCAAACATCGTCGGCGATCCAAGCTCTGTCTCTGCGATTGCTTCGACATGAGGCTTGAGATCATTTGCCAGCTTTAGAAGCGTCTCTTCTTCGATATCGACGCCGTTATATTGAAACCGATTCGTAAATTTCGTTATATACGGCGATGTAAAGGTTCCTATATCATATCCGGCGCGAAGCAATACGCTTGTTAAATAAGCGGAAGTTGACCCTTTGCCATTCGTTCCGGCAATATGAATAAACTTCAATCTGCGATGCGGATTGTCCAGCATCTCCATCAGCTTCTCGACTCGGTCAAGACCGGGGCGAATGCCGAATGGAATGAGCCCTGTAATCCAGTCTACCGCTTCTATATAGGATTGCAGCGGCTCTCCGCGCCGCTGCTCAACATTATGCTCTGTCATTCTATTCGAACCTTCTTCCGTTTTTGCAGCGTTATCCGCGCAATTCCGCAATTCTAGCCAGCACCTTATCGCGTTTGTCTGCATAATCGTTCATTTTAGCGCGTTCCTCGTCAATAACCTTAGCTGGCGCTTTCGCTACGAAGCCCTCATTGCCGAGCTTCTTCTCAACCCGCTCCACCTCGGTAGTTAAATGCTGATGTTCTTTCTCCAGCCTTGCAATTTCCTGCGCGATATCGATCAAGCCAGCAAGCGGCAAATAAAGCTCAGCTCCGGTTATGATAGCCGTCATTGCTTTGTCAGGCGCGCTGATATGCAAGCCCGTTTCAAGCATGGACGTGCCGCAGAATCGTTTGATGAATTCTTCGTTGCGCGATAAGATCGCTGCTTCCGCCTCGCCTGACGGCTTGATCAGCATTTCGATCTTTTTGCTCATCGGCACGTTTACTTCCGCACGGATATTGCGTACCGCACGAATCATTTCCATGAGCAGCTCCATCTCTTTGACAGCTTCAGGCGCTTCAAGCGCTGTGTCATATACCGGCCAATCGGCAAGAGTAATCGTCTCGCCCTCATGCGGCAAATGCTGCCAGATCTCTTCGCTGATATATGGCATGAATGGGTGGATCAGACGCTGCGTCCGGTCCAGCACATAAGCCAGTACGGATTGCGTAGCCTTTTTCGCTGCTTCATCCGTATTGTATAGGCTAAGCTTTGCGAACTCGATGTACCAGTCGCATAGATCATCCCAAATGAAGTTATTTAATAAACGTCCGGTTTCACCGAACTCGTAGCTGTCGATTAGACGGGTTACATCGCGAACCGTTTCATTTAAGCGGTGCAAAATCCAGCGATCCGCCGTACCCAAGCTAACGGTAATATCGATGTCCTTCGCTTCCACGCCTTCCAAATTCATAAGCGCAAAGCGCGATGCATTCCAAATTTTGTTCGCGAAGTTGCGTGCCTGCTCTACCTTCTCAAAGCGGAAGCGCAAATCCTGTCCAGGCGTGCTGCTAGTAGAGATCATATAACGCATAGCATCTGCGCCGTATTTCTCAATCACTTCAAGCGGATCGACACCGTTGCCCTTCGACTTGGACATTTTTTGTCCTTCGGAGTCGCGAACAAGGCCATGGATCAGTACATCCTTAAATGGTGACTGCTCCGTAAACTCAAGCGCCGTAAAGATCATCCGCGCAACCCAGAAGTAAATGATATCGTAGCCCGTAACGAGCACGTCCGTCGGATAAAAACGCTTCAGGTCCTCGGTTTGATCCGGCCAGCCGAGCGTTGAGAACGGCCATAGCGCGGAGCTGAACCAAGTATCGAGAACATCGTTGTCTTGGCTCAGGTTGTCTCCCGCCATATCCTCGCGGGATACATGCATCTCGCCTGTCGCCTCGTCATACCATGCCGGAATCCGGTGGCCCCACCAAAGCTGTCTGGAAATACACCAGTCGCGTATGTTCTCGATCCAATGCAAATAAATTTTCTCGAACCGCTCCGGCACGAAGTTAACGCCTTTGCCTGCCTTCTGCGCAGCAATTGCCGCTTCAGCAAGCGGCTTCATCGCAACGAACCATTGCGTAGACAGGTATGGCTCTACAACAGCGCCGCTGCGCTCGCTATGCCCTACTTGATGAACATGATCCTCTATTTGAATGCAAACGCCTTGCTCTTGCAAATCCTTCACTAGCTGTTTGCGGCAGTCGAAGCGATCGAGGCCTTGATAAGGACCTGCTTCAGCATTCATCGTGCCTGTCTCGTCCATGACGATAATTTGCGGCAGGCTGTGACGCTCGCCAACCTCGAAGTCGTTCGGATCATGCGCCGGCGTTATTTTCACAGCGCCTGACCCAAACTCCTTATCCACGTATTCATCCGCAATGATCGGAATTTCGCGGCCGACAATCGGAAGCACAATCAGTTGACCGATCAGATGCTTATAGCGATCATCCTCGGGATGAACAGCTACCGCTGAATCGCCCAGCATCGTCTCTGGACGAGTCGTTGCTACCGTTATGAAGCCGGAGCCGTCCTTGAGCGGATATTGCAAATGGTACAAATGACCGTTAACTTCTTTATGCTCTACCTCGATATCGGATAGCGCTGTGCGTGCGGCTGGATCCCAGTTAATGATTTTTTTGCCGCGGTAGATAAGCCCCTTCTCATAGAGACGGACAAATACTTCGCGAACAGCTTTGGATAGCCCTTCATCGAGCGTGAACCGCTCTCTCGAATAATCAAGAGAAAGACCCATTTTCGCCCATTGCTCGCGAATGGTATTCGCATACTCTTCCTTCCACTCCCATACCTTCTCGAGGAAAGCTTCCCGTCCCAGGTCGTAGCGGGAGATCCCTTGCTCGCGCAGCTTTTGCTCTACTCTTGTCTGAGTTGCAATACCCGCATGGTCCGACCCTGGGAGCCAAAGCGCATCGTAGCCCTGCATACGTTTCGTTCTGATCAAAATATCCTGCAGCGTAAAATCCAACGCATGCCCGATATGAAGCATTCCAGTCACGTTTGGAGGCGGGATAACAATTGTATACGGCTTTGCGTCCGGGCGTTTGCCTGCCTCGAAAAATTGGCCCTGCATCCAGTAATCGTACCATTTCTGCTCGGCTGCCTTCGGATCATAGGTTGTCGGCATTGCAGTTGTCGTTTGATTTTCTGACATTCGTTCCATCCTCCATAAATCGATCTACAAAAACAAAAAAACCTTCCGCCCTTATCATAAAGGACGAAAGGTTTAGCTTCCGTGGTACCACCTTTGTTCCATGCGAACAAAATCCGCATGACACTCAAACAGATAACGGCTGCGGCCGGCCTGACTTCGGTAGAGCACAGGTTGCTCTAGCTTGACTCAGGCAACTCCGGGGCGACTCGTAGCAGTCACTTCCTGCAGAACCTCTCAGCGTAACGGTTCCACTCTCTGAAGGCTTTGCTGCGTACTATTCCCCTTCAACGTCGTTATAACGCATATATGTTTAATCATACCTTTGTTGTACCTCTGAGTCAACCAAACTCGCATAACAAAAGCCCCTGTTGCTCAAAATAATGAGCAATAGGGGCTTTTGTGTAATAATTAACCATCATGGAATGTAGATTAGTTGTCCTTCGGTCACGCTGGAATCATCCAAGCGGTTATAAATGATAATTTCTCTTGGGTTCAAGCTGTAACGCGAGGCAATAACCTCAAGCGTCTCATCCCTCTGCACGATGCACATCCGAATCTTACGGAACTCCGTATCCTCCGAACGTTTGCCGAGAAATAAGTTTTTCCATTCGATCTCATCGCCCGACGCTTGTACTCTTGCAACCTCATCCGCTCGCTGCTGAGCGACAACCTCCTCAGCTGCCTGACGGGCTGCTTGCTCTCGCCTGCTAGTCTGAAGCAGCGTAAGAATGCCCACATCAGGCGGCGATCCGCTTCCATCCTGAGGCTGTGGCTGCTTGCCTCCGACCGCGATGCGCAGCTCCGGTTTTTCCTGCTCGGGATCTTGCCTCTGCTGCGGCAGTGCATCTGGAATGATAAAAGGCGGCTCCTGTGCTTCAAACTCACTGCGTTCCTGCTCTAAAGCAGGCTGCGCGCTCAGGAACGGCGATTGCTCCTGCTCAGCGCTAGTTGGGAAATTCGCATATGATTCGGAATTCGCGAGCCAGCCCTCATGACTCGTTTGCTGGGAGGATAACGTGATTTCCCGCTCGTCCTCTTGGAATTCCTCCGGTACTTCTGCTTGCTGCGCTGAGCTTGGGAACAGCTGCGAGGACGACCATCCGGTATCATACGATGCCGATGAGATCAAAACCGCAGGCTCCGATTCATTCGTTTCATTCGATGCAATCGAGTCATCCGATCCATCCGACACTTCCGGCCGCTGCTGGAATGAGAACTCCTCTTGCGCAGCAAAATCATTTTGCTCCGGTATGTACGGCTGCTCGTTTGCAGGATATTGGCTGTTTAAAAACTCAATGGCGCGTTCCTCGAAAGCTTCCCTCTGATGGACAACCGTGAACGGCTCTTCCCGCCAGAGTTCCTCTTGCTCCTGTACAGGCTGAGCGGAAATGCCTCTTAGAGAAAGGACACCTGTAATGTTTAATGTGCGGGCAGACAATAAGTCGACATCAAAATTATCGATTTCAATCGAAATATCGTCCAGCCGAGATATGCGATTCATCGGCAGCGTTATTTCGACGGGTATCCAGTGCTCAAGCGTCAACGAATTTTCGGAATCATTTTGACTCCTATAAATTCCGCTCAGAAGCAGCTGCCCTCGAAGTACGGCGTGATCCCCCTGATCGATGACCTGGATACGGGGAACAAGCTCAATCTCCTCCAGCTCGTCAATTGCCGCTACATCATCGGGCAAATGGACGCGCTCATACACGTCAAAGCGTAATCCGTTCGTTTGATCCGACACGCCTAAGTCCTCCCCTCTCATACTGAATGCTTGGGCTAACGTTACATTCACTACTTATCTATATGGGATGTTAGGCAGGAGCATGACTATCTTTTTGAACGGGAATGTATGTTTTCCGAAAGCTGTACGAGCCACTGCGGCCAAGGGGCGACCGCTTCAACGGGCGAATCGGTCCAAGGATGAGGAAAAACTAGCTTTTCCCCATGAAGCGCTTGATGCCCAAGCATACGCGCATCGCCTCCGTACAAGCCGTCCCCTACGAGCGAATGGCCGATATAGCTCAGATGAACGCGTATTTGATGGGTTCTGCCAGTCTCCAGCTTCACACGAAGAAGCGACAGCTGCGAGCTTGCATCAATCGTCTCGTAGTGTGTAATCGCTTGCTCGCCGCTCACTGATACGCGCCGTTTCGCTTTGGTGTGGCGGTCCTTCCCAATTGGAAGATTGATCGTTCCGGACGGCTTGGCCAATCGTCCATGCACAACTGCAATATAATGCCTGTCTATCGCCTTGGCGCGCATAGCCTCATCCAGCTCCCACTGAGCCAAATCATTTTTGGCATAAAGCACAGGACCCGAAGTATCATCATCGAGTCTATGGATGTGCCGGACGGTGAGCGGATCACCCTGGCTCAGTAAATGTCTAGCCGCTGCCTCATCAAGCGTGCCGGTTTGCCCAGCAAACGCTTCATGCACGGCCATTCCCGCAGGCTTGTGGAGCACCAAGCAAAAATCATCCTCGTAAATAACGGCAGGCGCCTCCAAATGGGACGGCATAGTAGCTTTGCGATAAAGCGAATCCTCCTTCGGGTCAATAGCCGGAAAAGCCAACAGCTGAAGCTTATCCCCGTTCCACTGGATGCCGCCAATTGAAAATAGCCTGTTGATCCACTTCTGCGGAAAAAAAGAACGGGCCAGCAGCCACTGCCGCACGACATGCGGATGGCTGCCAGCCCGCGGCTGTGCAAGCTCCGGCGTATTGGCCGGATCTTTTTCCGAATCGGGATCAACGGCTGCGGAAGCGGACCCAACGCCTAAAGCTTGCCAATCCAGCTCCAGCCACTGCCCGTTCCGCTTTACTTGCCCATTGATCATCATATTTTCCTCCTACAGACGGCTAAACGCAATATCATGCGCTTCGATTGTTGCGTCAATATCCTCATTCGTATGAACCGCGGAGACGAACATTCCCTCAAACTGGGAAGGTGCCACACTTACTCCTAAATCAAGCATCGACGCAAAATATTTCTTGAACCGTTCCAGATCGGATGTTTTGGCGGTTTCGTAGTTAATGACAAAGTTATCTGTAAAGAAAGGACAAACCATTGACCCTACCCGGTTGATCGTGCTTGCGATACCGTGTTTGCGGGCATTCGCTTCAAAGCCCAGCTGCAGTCTGACAGCTTGGCGCTCGAGCTGCTCATAAACCTCCGGCGTAAGCAGCTTCAGTGTCGTGTAGCCTGCGGCCATTGCAAGCGGATTGCCTGACAGCGTTCCAGCTTGATAAATCGGTCCGCTTGGCGCAATCAGCTCCATGAGCTCTCGCTTGCCGCCATATGCGCCAACTGGCAGTCCGCCGCCGATGACTTTGCCGAAGCATGTAAGATCCGGCTTGATGTCATAAAGCCCCTGCGCACAGCTGTAGCCCACGCGGAAGCCCGTCATCACCTCGTCAAAAATAAGGACAGTGCCGTACTGCGTCGTCACATCGCGAAGTCCTTGCAAAAACCCTGGAAGCGGCGGTACGACACCCATATTGCCGGCAACCGGCTCAACGATGACGCATGCGATTTCCTCGCCGAACTTCTCGAACGCAAGCTTCACGGATTCAATATCGTTATAAGGCACCGTAATGGTGTGTGTGGCCACATGCTCAGGCACGCCTGGGCTGTCAGGCAAGCCAAGCGTAGCTACGCCAGAGCCTGCTTTGATCAGCAAGCTGTCGGCATGGCCATGGTACGAGCCCTCGAATTTCAAAATTTTGTTGCGCTTCGTGTATCCCCGTGCAAGGCGCAAGGCGCTCATCGTCGCTTCCGTACCGGAGTTCACCATGCGGACGATATCAACCGAAGGAACGCGCTCGCAGACAAGCTCCGCCATCAACGTTTCCAGCTCGGTTGGGGCGCCAAAGCTCGTCCCTTTCTCCGCCGTCCGCTTAATCGCCTCAATGACCTCGGGATGGGCATGTCCCATAATGAGCGGGCCCCATGAAGCTACGTAATCAATATAGCTGTTGCCGTCGATATCATAAATGCGGCTGCCTTCTCCCCGCTCCATATATACAGGATTTAAGCCAACCGATTTGAACGCTCTAACCGGACTGTTCACTCCGCCTGGTATGACCTGCTTTGCTCTCGCGAAAGCAGCTACCGAGCGTGCGTCATTTCTAACGTTCGACTGATCACTCATCTGCTTACCCCTCTCCTCTTAACCAACGAGCCGCATCCTTTGCGTGGTACGTGATAATAAGATCAGCGCCTGCGCGCTTCATTCCCGTTAAGGTTTCAAGCACGATCGCTTGCTCATTAATCCAACCATTGGCAGCAGCAGCCTTCACCATCGAGTATTCGGCGCTTACGTTATACGCAGCTACCGGCAGGTTGTACTTATCCTTCAGCAAGCGGAGAATGTCTAGATAAGCAAGCGCTGGCTTCACCATAAGCATATCAGCGCCCTCGGCAATGTCCGATTCCGCTTCGCGCAGCGCCTCGCGTACATTTGCAGGGTCCATTTGATAAGTCTTCCGGTCACCGAATTGCGGCGCGGAATGAACCGCATCACGGAATGGGCCGTAATAGGCAGAGGCAAATTTCACGGAGTACGAAAGGATAGGAATATCGCTATAGCCAGCATCGTCCAGCCCTTCGCGAATGGCAAGGACGAAGCCGTCCATCATATTTGACGGCGCGATAACGTCTGCTCCTGCCTCCGCTTGCGACACAGCCGTTTGTACAAGCAAATCCAAGGAGGAATCGTTATCGATCTCTGAAACGCCTGTACCCTCATGGACATGCACGACGCCGCAATGACCGTGATCGGTGAATTGGCATAGGCAGGTATCTGCAATGACAACAAGCTCTGGCGCCCATTCCTTAACGGCTCGAATTGCCTGCTGTACGATACCGTTCGCGTCATATGCCGAAGTACCGATCGCATCCTTAGTCTCAGGAATTCCGAATAAAAGCACCGACTTGATGCCCAGCGAAACGACCTCGCGAATTTCTTGCTCCAGAAGATCCATGGATAAATGATAGATACCCGGCATCGACGGAATTTCATTTCTTACATTTTGGCCATGTGTAACGAAGATCGGATATATAAAATCATTTACGCTTAGAACCGTTTCCCTTACCATGCTCCGAAGAGCGGCCGTTCTGCGCAATCTGCGATTTCTAACTTGTGGAAAAATCATAGCTAATCATTCCTTCCTCACTGTGGTTGCTTGTTGCTTTGCTTATAATCGGCAATGGCCTGAAGCAAGCCGGCCAGCGTCGAATCCTCCGGCTCAATGGCGACCTTCAAGCCCGCATCAATTGCCGTCTTCGTTGTAATCGGACCAATGCTCGCAATCGGAATATCCGACAGCAGTTCCACTGGATTTGGCACACCTTTGCGCCTTAATACTTCCAGCAGGTTCGTCACGGTTGACGAGCTCGTGAACGTGATCAAATGAATCTCCTTCTCGCGAATCCATTCAAGCGTCAGCTCGTCCTGCTGATCCGCAAGCACCGTCTCGTACACATCTATTTCCGTTGGCAGCAGCCCCATAGCCTTCAGCTCGCGCGGCAGTACTTCCCGCGCAAGATCGCCTCGCGGCAGCAGCACGCGCTCGCCAGCTATTAGCTGCGGAGAGAGCTGCTCCAGCAGTCCTTCCGCATGGAACTTCGCAGGCAGCTCCTCTACCACTAAGCCTCGCTTTACGAGCGCCTCTGCCGTCTTAGGACCGACCGCTGCGATTTTGGCGCCAAAAAATCTTCTCATATCAATTCGGAATTTACGAAGCCAGCCAAAAAAATATTCTACCCCATTTACGCTTGTAAACATAAGCCATTGATACTGCTCCGCTTGCTCAAGCTGCTCGCGCAGCTTATCAATAGCAGCCGTCTCGGAAGGCTCAATCGTCTCAATGACAGGAAATTCGCAAGGCTCTCCGCCTAGCAATTCAATCTGATCCGCAAGCTCGCTTGCTTGGGATCTAGCTCGCGTAACAAGCACCCGCATGCCGAACAGCGGCTTATTCTCGTACCATTTCAGCTTCTCGCGCTGCAGCACCACCTCGCCGACGACGATTACGGCCGGAGGCTGGAAGTTCGCCTCTTTAACGATCTTCTCGATCGTCTCGAGCGTGCCGACGACGGTACGCTGCTCGACTCTCGTCCCCCATCGAATGAGCGCAACCGGCGTTTCAGGCGGTTTGCCGTGCTTGATAAGCTGATCGGCTATATATCCAATCTTGGCAACGCCCATAAGAAAAATAAGGGTGCCCGTTGCATTCGTTACTTTATCCCAATGAATGGAGCGATCAAGCTTGTCCGGACTTTCATGACCCGTAATGATGGATAAAGATGAGGCTAAATCACGGTGCGTGACTGGAATGCCTGCATAAGCAGGTACGGCAATGGCCGAAGTAATGCCGGGTATGATTTCGAACTCTATTCCGTTGTCATAGAGCAGCTCCGCCTCTTCGCCAACACGTCCAAAAATCGTAGGATCGCCGCCCTTCAGACGCGTAACCGTCTTGCCTTGCAGCGCCAAATCAACAAGCAGCTGATTGATTTCCTCCTGCTTCATCGTATGGCGGTCCGGCAGCTTGCCGACGTATATTCTCTCTGTCCCCGGCTTCAAATGCCGAAGAAGTCTCGGGCTGGCCAAACGATCGTAAACGACAACGTCACATTCCTCTAAGCATTCCAGTCCACGTACAGTAATCAGCTTCGGATCTCCCGGTCCGGCGCCAACCAAATAAACCTTCCCCTTGTCCAAGTCTGTCACTCCCCAATTTCAGCTAAAATGCGGTCTGCACCCCGTTCGATGAGTGCAGCTGCTACATCCCGTCCAAGCTGCTCGGGGTCCGTCCCCTGCTTCATTTCCTTCAGCAGTGTTGTGCCGTCTGGCGAACCGACCATTCCCGTCATAACGAGCTGGCGCTTGCCGTTTTGGCCGCCGTCTTCTTCGCCGAGTACGCAATAAGCGCCAATTGGCACTTGGCAGCCTCCGTTCAGTGTACCCAAAAAGCTGCGCTCCGCGCGTACGGTCAGCTCCGTCTCATTGTCATTGATCAGAGACAGCAATTCCCGTATTTGCTCGTCATCCTCGCGGCATTCGATGCCTAGCGCTCCTTGTCCTACAGCAGGCAGACACACATCCACAGGAATATTCGAGGAAATGCGATCCTGCCAGCCCATGCGCGTAAGGCCTGCAGCAGCAAGCACAACAGCGTCAAAGCCTTCCGTTTCCAATTTGCGAATTCGGGAATCGATGTTGCCGCGAATGGATTCGAGCTGAAGATCCGGTCTCGCATTTTTGAGCTGGCTGGAGCGGCGCAGGCTGCTAGTACCCACTCGGGCGCCAAGAGGCAAATCATCCAAGCTGCCTCCTTCACGCATGACGAGGCAATCCCTTGGATCTATACGCTTCGGAATAGCGCCGTTAATCAGACCTTCCGGAAGCGAGTAAGGCATATCCTTCATGCTATGAACAGCCATGTCGATAACGCCGTCAACGAGCGCTTGCTCAATTTCTTTTACGAATAGTCCCTTGCCGCCTACCTTGGACAATGTGACATCCAGAATACGGTCGCCCTTTGTCACTATTTTTTTCACTTCAAACGTATAATTGAAGCCATGCTTCTCGCTGATGCGCTTCAGCTCCTCGATCACTTGACCCGTCTGCGTTAAAGCGAGTGCGCTTTGCCTTGTTCCTACAACGATGACTCGTTTTCCTGCATTTTCCGCTGCCATTATGTAAGCCCCCTGTCTATCCGATGAAGCAAGCTCTCCAGCCATTCATCGATGTCAATGCTGTTTCTCCTTTGCTGCACAGCCTCCTCGGCTGCAAGCTTCAAAACGGTCTGCCTGTCCTGCTCATCCAATATCCTGCTTCGCACAAGCTCCCGCAAACGCCGAAGCCGGATCGTTATTTCTTCATACTGCGGCCCAAACTGCGCTTCCAGCTCCTGCTTGATCTGCTGCGATAATGCGGGACTTGCGCCCGAAGCCGTAACAGCCAGCAATAAATCGCCTCTTCTCACAACTGAGGGAGAGATAAATGAGCTGCTCCTTGATTCATCCGCTGCATTTACGAGAACGCCGAGCTGCTCCCCGGCAGCTGCTACCTCTGCATTCACAAGGCTGTCATTGGTTGCCGCAAAAACAAGCCATGCCCCCCGCAGGTCAGCTTCGCTGTACTCGCGCTGAAAGGTGACGATCTTCCCTTCTGCGGCTAGGCTTTCGATTCTCGGAGTGAACGATGGGCTAATGACCCACACCTCGTCCGCTCCCGCTTCCAGAAGCCCAAGCAGCTTACGCTGCGCGATGCTCCCGCCTCCAATTACAACGCAGCGTTTGCCTTTTAGCTGCAAGACGACCGGATAATATCCATTCATTTAGGCTTTTCCTCCCTGCTGCCTCGTTCCTTCACTAGTGAAAGGAAGAAAAGTAATTAGAAAATAAATTCAAAAGCAGCAAGCCAAACGAAAATATATACAAACGGGCTAATTGCAGCCCAGGCCTTCTCAGCATCGCTCTCTGATACACATAAATCACATACATAATCAATGTTCCAAATGAAGACAGCACTTTCCAATCCAGCAGCAGCCCAGGTCGTCCTTCGACAAGCAACGAAGTAACCGCAATGGCAAGCGACATCGCAAGCAGCGGAACGCCGATAATAACGGCTCGATCTCCATACCGCTCAATCGTATCTAAGCTCGGCAGTCTGCGGACGAAGTTCGTCCACCTTTTTCGTTTCAATTGATTATGCAAGAACATATACATGCCAGCGAACAAAGCACCAAGCGTCAGCGCCGCATAAGCGCACAGTATAAGACTAATATGAATATATAATAGCTCTCTTGTCGTTTTCCAAACCTCTAGCGATTCACCGTTTCCAGGGCTGCTATAGAGATTGAGCGCTAAAACAGCAAAGCCAATTACATTTACGAAAAATACGACAAAATCAATCTTTATAAATCGGTTGATGACTAACGATATGGTGACGAGCAACCATGAAAAACATAGCCAATATTCAAACGTCGATATATCGGTCATTTGCAAATGGGACATGATGCGAGCAACCAAATAACCAGTCTGCAATACCCAAACAAAAATAAGCAGCCCTGTACCCATCCGTTTCGCTCTCCGACTTGCGTTAATGAAGTCGGAGAAATAAAACA
Organism: Paenibacillus sp. Y280; assembly: GCF_056786335.1. Taxonomy (NCBI): domain Bacteria; kingdom Bacillati; phylum Bacillota; class Bacilli; order Caryophanales; family Paenibacillaceae; genus Paenibacillus; species Paenibacillus sp. Y280. Next base: position 141,928 of record NZ_JBXCIW010000005.1, on the reverse strand, counting down.
GGAGGCTCAGGGCGTAAATATAAAGTATCGCATCAAATAAAAAGTTTTGCGTCACCATAGTTCCTCCACATTGCGGCCATCTATCTTGTAATAGGTGCTAATACCGCCGCGGCTGCATGGGGTTGAACGATTTTCTTTTTTTCTGCAGCGACAGCAGCTGTTGCTGCTTCAAGCTCAGCTTGACGCGTTTTGGTAAGCTCATCCTCGAGCGCGAACAGCTTGACGAACATATCCATCGCTTCATCTGCTCGTTTCTCGCCGGCCATTTCTTTGATACGCAAAATCGGGTCCTGCATCATCTGGTTAACGATGCTCTTCGTTAGCTTGCGGATTACTTTGAGCTCATGCTCGCCAAGATCAGGCAGTTTATTCGTCAAGCTGTTCATCGTTTCCTCATGAATGCCCGCTGCTTTCGTTTGCAGCGATCTAATAAGCGGAACGACGCCAAGCGTTTTATACCATTGCTCAAACAGGTCGATCTCTTCAGCGATCATAGCTTCGATTTTGGCTGCTTCTTGGCGGCGATGCTCCAGATTACTTTCCACAATGCCCTCCAAGTCATCAATATCGTACAAGAACACGTTCTCGACCGCCGCAATCGATGGGTCCAAATCACGCGGAACCGCAATATCGATCATGAACAGCGGCTTTGCCTTGCGACGCTGCATCGCTGAAGCAACCTGCTGACGTGTCAGCACATACCCGTCCGATCCTGTCGAGCTAATGATAATGTCCGCTTCATGCAGCTTATCGGCCGCCTCTTCCATTGACCATGCGGAGCCGTTAAACTTATCCGCCAGCTTTGCTGCCCGCTCATAAGTCCGGTTCACCACCACAACGCGGTCAGCGCCATTTGCATATAAGTGCTTAGCCGTAAGCTCGCTCGTCTCGCCAGCGCCGATAACCATTACCGTTTTTTTGTTAAATTGGCCAAAAATCCGTTTTCCCAGCTCCACCGCAGCGTAGCTGACGGAAACAGCCGATTCGCCAATCGTCGTCTCGGAATGAGCACGCTTGGCCATTGTAACGGCTTGCTTAAACAGCATGTTGAATACGGTACCTGTCGTTTTCTGCTGCTGTGCAAGCATAAATGCGTTTTTCACTTGTCCCAATATTTGAGTTTCGCCAATAACCATCGAATCCAGCCCGCTTGTAACCCGGAACAAATGATCGATCGCTTTCTCGTCCTCATACATATATAAATGGTTCGTAAATTGCTGTCTAGGCAATTTAAACCACTTTTCCATAAAGCTGCGAATGTAATGTCCACATAGATGGTGCCTATCTACAACTGCGTATAGCTCCGTACGATTGCAGGTCGCTACTATGACACATTCCATTATGCTTTGTGTCTGAATGAGCTGTATCAATGCCTCCGGCAAATCCCGTTCCGCGAAAGCAAACTGTTCTCTTACTTCTACGGGAGCCGTTCGATAATTCAGTCCTACTGCGATAATGTGCATGCGCGGTCACCTGCCTCCTTCTCTAGTGCGTCTTTGCCTTGATGTTAACGATAATTATAGCATAGTTGGACATTCAGATAATGTTCATTTATGAATAATATTTGAAAAGTACACCCTCATTATTCCCTTTTCATGCAAAGAAATAACCATGGATTCCATCCATGGTTATTTCACTATGATCGATAAGTTTTAAAGCTCTTAGACGAGCTCAGTTTGTTTCATTTTCGGTTCTTCCACTTGCAGTTCGCCCATACCGCGTACAAGCTTCTTCGCATAAGTCGCTTTTGGCTTCAACACAGCGAGCATGTAATCGATCGCAAGCTGAGGATCTACAGTTTCACCACAGGTATAACAGTCTAGCGCGGCAAAGCCTCTCTCTGGATACGTATGAATCGAGAGGTGACTCTCCGACAGCATCACGAGTACAGTTGCGCCTTGAGGATCGAATTGTTTTGCTTGAACTGACAATACAGTAGCACCACATGCTTCAGCAGCCTCTACCATGTGTGATTGCAAAAATTCAGCGCTGTTCAGTAGATCAAAGTCTACACCCCAAGTATCAACAGCAACGTGTCTTCCGAAAGTTGAGTATTCCATCTTCCGGTTCCCCCTTCCTAGGAATAAAATGTTTGAAAAATTTCATCCGCTAGGACCTACGTCATTCACTTCTCGAGGGATAAATCTCTCGCAACATAACTATGTCCTGAGTGAATCCTGGTTCCTATTATTATCTTCAATAAATCTTTTCAACGAGAATAAAAATAACATCTATCCGAAATAATTGCAATACTTTTTTTTTTGCGTTCTGGAAAAGCATATACCCCAGCCCCGTTTTCAATGTATGACAGGTAAGCTTATCCCGCTACAACAGCTCCAATTACCCCGCCATATTATTTTTAGCATCCTTAGGACTCAGTACGGAGATATGATCTACCTTTCCTGTTTCTTTCGCAATTATAAATTTTAGCTGATACTGCTTATTCACTTGATATGTGTAAATTTCATCCGCACCGTTAACCGCCGTCTCATCCGCACTGCCAAGAGCAATCTCAAGGTCCTTTAACGTAATCACATGAAGCTCGTCCGCATATGATCTTACATCAAAAACAATCATGCCCTTGTTGTAGCCAAAGGTAATGCCTTTGTCCTCATAAGTCGCATACATGCCTTTCCCAGCAGAGTCACTTACGTCAGCCTTGCCCCACTTCTTCTCAATATCATCATAAAGCGCGACGTGCGCAGCGTAGTCGCTGCCTGCGACCTTCCCTTCCTTGGCCAGATCATATATCGAACCGATCAGCACACCGGTTTGTGTCCCGCTGTCTGCTTCGCCATTCTCCGTTCCTGCCGATTCACTTGGCTGCTGGGACGGCTTTGTACTTGGTTCAGCAATAGGTTCTATGCTTGGCTCTGTACTTGGCTGTTCGACAGGAGCCAACGTTGCTGGAGGCGGAGTGGGATCACTGTTCGATTCATTATTGCTGCAAGCTGTCAATGATAAGGCAATCGCAAAGGAAAAGCCGACTGCGAATTGTTTGAATCGTTTCGTTTGGTTTAACATGGTTCATCTCCTCTTTATGTCTAGTATCTTAGTGTCCTCCAAATCGCTATACCCTGTTACAAACTGCAAAAGAGTGAAAAATGTTGCTCTCTACACTCGTGTAATATTAGGAAAAAAAAAGAGAAGCCGCAGCAGCGGCTCCCCTATTCCTTCTTAAATTGCTCCATTATGCTTCTAACGCGAAGAGCTTGCGAGTCAACTCGGTCAATCGCTCATCGATCTTGCTAATTTCATTCGCGTCCATCGTTTGGTTGCGAAGATCAAGCAACTCATTGACTGCGCTGCCCAGAAGGCCAATCTCACGTTCAATCAGACGACTGCGGAACACCCGCTCTAATTGACCTAGCGTATCCTTAAATTCGAATACGACACGGTCGCCGGTCTTAGAGCTTTCGACAATTTGGTGAACGGAACCATTCTTATAATGATAGATCATCGTATAATGACTGTAGATTCGGTTGACGATCGCGTTCCCGCGGAAAGCAGATACTGCTTTTCGCATGGCATTGGTCAGCCTCGGTTGAACAAGACGGCAAGATAGTACGCATACATAATAGTCTTGTTGACGTTCAAATGTCAGTCGGACTTCTTCCCTCCCTGCTACATCTTCGAGAACGAGTTCCTGATTTCCATTATCGAGCACTAGCACCTGAAGGCGAATTTGCTGCTCTTCAAATAAACGGATAAACTCAGCCATCTCTTCATTCGTCAATTGCAGTTTGGCATTAACATACTCTGTGGCTAGCCGCTTAGCCATAAAAATCTCCTCAATTCTTTGAACTTGCACGGTTTGGTCTTTGTACTCTGCTCTTGTTGCTTAAGTATATTATACGTGATCCAAATATTTTATTCCTGCGGTCCATCCCCGATATTCTCGCATATTCCACAAAATAACGGTAGAATTCACGAGGAATGCCGACTTTTTCACTGTATCCTCTGCTTTATATCATAACTTGCTGCACTTGCTACCTTATGTTGCAATCGCTTCGTTAATAATATCCCAAAGCTGCTCGCGTCCAAGGCCTAATTCTGAGGAAAATAAGACGATGGAATCGCGCGGATCTGCTTCCAGCGTCTTTTTGATCATCTTGATATGCTTGTCCCATTTTGACTTTGGAATTTTATCCGCCTTCGTTGCAACGATGCAGGTTGGAATCTCATAATGCTTCAGCCATTTGTACATTTGCTGATCCTGCTGCGAAGGCTCGTGACGGATATCGATGACGAGCAGCTGCAGCTTAAGCGGCTCGCGATCGCGAATATAGCGTTCGATCATTTCGCCAAATTGCACGCGCTGTGTCTTAGATACCTTTGCATAGCCATAGCCCGGAAAATCGACCAAATAGATCAGATCATTGACCCGGTAGTAGTTGAGCTGCTGCGTCTTGCCCGGCTGCGAGCTCGTACGGGCTAAGTTTTTGCGTAAAATCAGCTTGTTGATCAATGATGATTTTCCGACATTCGAACGCCCTGCCAGAGCAATCTCTGGCAAGGCGTCCTCTGGGTATTGATGGGGTTTTACTGCACTGATGACGAACTGAGCTTGTGTAATTTTCATAAAATCGATGTACCTGCCTTCTCCTCCGTTTGAATCGGAAGCAACGCATGCTGCAGCACTTCATCCATATGACTGACAGGAAAAAATTGCATATCATTGCGCACGCTATCGGGAATATCCCGTAGATCCCGTTCATTTTCTTTCGGCAACAGCACCTTGCGAATGCCTGCACGATGCGCGGCAAGCGATTTTTCTTTCAAACCGCCAATCGGAAGCACACGGCCTCTGAGCGTTATTTCGCCTGTCATCGCTACTTCCTTGTTCACATAACGATTCGTAAGAGCCGAAATAAGCGCTGTTGCAATGGTAATGCCCGCAGATGGACCATCCTTAGGAATGGCTCCCTCTGGGATATGGATATGAATATCGTTTTTCTCATGGAAGCTTGGGTCTATGCCCAGCTCGATCGCTTTCGAGCGCGTATAGCTGAACGCGGCTTGCGCGGATTCTTTCATGACATCACCTAGTTTACCAGTTAACGTTAGCTTTCCGCTACCCGGCATTACCGTAACCTCGATGACAAGCGTATCTCCGCCAACCTCTGTCCACGCCAGACCCGTAACCGCACCGATCTGGTTCTCGCTCTCGGCGAGGCCATAACGGAATTTGGCAGGTCCAAGCCACTCCTTAAGCAGATCGCTCGTAACTTCAAGCGGCTCAGGCGTTTCCTCCTGCTCCTTGGATACAAAATGCTTCGCTGCCTTCCGGCATACCGCCGCGATTTGCTGCTCCAAATTCCGAACGCCGGATTCCCGCGTATACTCCCGTACAAGCTGCAGCAGCACTTCTTCCGAGATAACTAGCTGCTCCTCGGTTAGGCCATGCTCCTTCTTCTGCTTCGGCAGCAAATAACGATTCCCGATCTGCAGCTTCTCAAGCTCCGTATAACCCGGAATGTACAACACTTCCATCCGATCCAGCAGCGGACGGGGAATGTTGTGCATCGCATTGGCCGTTGTCACGAACATGACATTGGACAGATTGAACGGAACCTCGACAAAGTGGTCGCTGAACGTATTGTTTTGCTCCGGATCAAGCACCTCTAGAAGCGCAGAAGCCGGATCGCCGCGGAAGTCCATCGCCATCTTGTCAATTTCATCGAGCAGGAATACAGGATTAAGCGAGCCTGCCGTCTTCATGCCTTGAATGATTCTTCCCGGCATCGCGCCTACATAAGTACGGCGATGACCGCGAATCTCCGCTTCATCACGCACGCCGCCGAGCGAGATGCGTACGAATTTGCGTCCAAGCGACTTGGCGATGGAACGGGCAAGCGAAGTTTTACCAACGCCTGGAGGACCAACTAAGCAAAGGATTGGACCCTTCAATTGCTTAACAAGCTGCTGCACCGCCAAATACTCGAGCACCCGCTCCTTTGGCTTCTCTAGACCGTAATGGTCATCATTCAGAATAGCTTCTGCTTTGCTAAGGCTTAGATCATCATCCGTCGTCTTATTCCAAGGCAAGGAAAGCAGCCAATCGATATAATTGCGGATAACGCCGCCTTCCGCAGAGGTAGACGGCATCTTCTCGAGCCGATCGATTTCCTTCTCGATCTTCTCCTTCACCAGCTCCGGCACGCCAGATTCAGCCAGCTGCGACCGCAGCTCCTCTACCTCGCCTGCACGGCCTTCCTTCTCGCCAAGCTCCTTCTGGATCGCCTTCATCTGCTCGCGCAAATAATATTCCTTCTGCGTCTTCTCCATTTGCTTCTTGACGCGTTGGTTTATTTTGCGCTCGAGCTCAAGCACCTCGCGCTCGTTGTTCAAAATATCAAGCAGCCTTTCGAGGCGCTCGCCAACATCGACCGTTTCAAGAATGTCCTGCTTATCCTTGATCTTAAGCGATAAATGGCTTGTAATGACATCTGCAAGCCGGCCAGGATCATCGATGTCGGATACGGCCGCGTACGTCTCTGGCGTAACCTTCTTCGACAACGAAATATAGTGCTCGAATTGATTTAATACGGAGCGCATAAGGGCATCCACTTCTGGATCATCCGTTTCCTGCTCCGGCAATTCTCGAACCGATACCTCATAAAACTCGTCATTCGGCAAATAGTCCAAAATTTCCGCGCGCGTAACGCCTTCCACGAGCACGCGAATGGTCCCGTTGGGCAGCTTAAGCATCTGCCTTACCTTCGCGATGGTGCCGACTTTATAAATATCTTCCTCCGTCGGCTCCTCAATGTTCACTTCAGACTGTGAACAAAGCAATATCATATGATCTTCGACCATCGCGCATTCTAACGCACGAACCGATTTGTCCCTTCCCACATCAAGGTGCAGCACCATGCTGGGATAAACGAGTAGCCCTCTTAGCGGAAGCAAGGGCAGCCGACGACCTTTCGATTTACTAGGTCCCACACCAGCACCTCCAAATGTTAACGTCTAACCTAGTTTATCATTCTACGGAATCAGCCTGCAAATAAGGAACGGAAGAAGCGATAAAAAGATCTGTTCCGAGCGGAGCATCCACCCGAGCAGGGGACACCTCGACATCCGGGAATACATACTTAAACACTTCTTCCACCTTTTCAACCGGAATGACCTTAAGCCCTTCCAAATCAGCAAAAATCGCCTGCCAGTTCTCCCTTGGGATAATAACTGTTTTTGCACCTGCTTGGAAAGCAGCCTCAACCTTAGCCAACACGCCGCCAACAGGCTTCACGTTGCCATGGATGCCAACCTCGCCGGTCATCGCCAGCTTGTTATCGATCGGAATGCCTTTAATCGCTGACGTAATGGCCGTTGCCATTGCAATTCCGGCAGAAGGTCCGTCAATTGGCGTGCCGCCGGGAAAGTTGATATGCAGGTCAAAATCCTGCGGATTCAAGCCGATTCGGCGCAATACGGTAATGACATTTTCCACTGAGCCTTTTGCCATGCTTTTTCTTCTAAGCGTCCGCGAGCCGCCGCCAAGCTCCTCCTCATCAACGACACCGGTAATCGTGAACTGCCCCTTGCCGGCAGCCGCAGGGATCGCGCTAACTTCGATTTCAAGCAGCGTTCCCATGTTCGGTCCATACACGGCAAGACCGTTTACGAAGCCGATTTGCGGCGCCTCAGGCACCTTGCGGTCAGGACGCGGCGGAATTTGGCTGCTATTGACGACCCATTCAATATCACCCGCAGAAATACTGTCTCGCTTCTCAGATAAAGCGACACCCGCAGCAAGCTGAATAACATTAACCGCTTCGCGTCCGTTTGTCGCGTACCGCTTCACGACATCAATCGCTTCAGGACAAGGCGGGAAGCCGATTTTTTTGACCGCGTTTTCGGCTACCAAAGCAATTTCATCGGCAAGCAGCGGACGGAAAAACACTTCCATGCAGCGGGAACGGATAGCAGGTGGAATCTCCTGCGGCGAGCGCGTTGTCGCGCCGACTAGACGGAAATCGGCAGGCAGTCCATTTTGAAAAATATCATGAATATACACCGGTATATTCGAATCCTCCGAATTATAATAAGCGCTCTCCAGAAATACTTTACGGTCTTCCAGCACTTTTAACAATTTATTCATTTGAACCGGATGCAATTCACCTATTTCGTCAATAAACAAAATTCCGCCATGCGCCTTCGTCACAGCACCTGGCTTAGGCTGTGGAATGCCGGCAACCCCCATCGCACCTGCCCCTTGGTAAATCGGGTCATGCACGGAGCCAATGAGCGGATCGGCTATTCCACGCTCGTCAAAACGAGCGGTCGTCGCATCGATCTCTGTAAATTTCGCCTCCGGCAAAAACGGCGAGGAAGGATTTTTTTTCGCTTCCTCCAGCACGACGCGGGCCGCAGCTGTCTTCCCGACACCCGGCGGTCCATATATAATGACATGCTGCGGGTTAGCGCTGCACAGCGCCGCCTTTAAGGCACGCAGGCCGTCACGCTGCCCTACGATATCCTGCATCGCTTGCGGCCTTGTCTTCTCAGCTAGAGGCTTCGTAAGGGAAACGCTCCTTAGCTTCCGCAGCTTGTCCATCTCCTTGCGCGATTCTCGGTCAACGGCCGAGCGGTTCGTCTTCTGATTGCGCAGCAAGTTCCAGAAATACAAGCCAATTACGACCGCAAAAAACACTTGAATCAACATCAATACAACACTTAAACTCATTAGCAATCCGCTCCTCTCAAGCGCAAACGGCTGATGCCGTCTTAGTTGTAAGCTTATATTCAAATAAGCAACCTATCCGTAATAAGCATGCGTATTTGATAGTATTGCCCCTACGAAGTGGTAATAACCGTTAATGCAGTTATTTTTCGCGATACTCATTATTAGCTCAGCCAACTCATTATGTTTAGAAAACGGTCGATAGGCGATAACAGAAAGGCTATTAGCGCAACGAGCGTCATTGGCTGCCAACCATCATGCTCAGATGCAAATAAATAGACCGTCCAAACAACCATCGACGCATACAGCATATATTCTCGGTGCATTCCTTTTTTCAGTAGCGGCTTAATGCCTAGCCACAACGCGGCGATAAGTACCGCACCGATCGCTGCTTGAGGAAACCGAGCACGCAAACCGTTGTTCGCGGGCCTAAGGAAGGGTTTACTTGATGCCGTACATACGAATACGTCGCTCATTCGAAACAAAATAAAATCACCCAAAGCCAAACCATATATGCTCCATATAGTTTCGGAATACAAAAGAGCCAAAAAAAAATGACTGCTCCGACAGAAAGAATAACGTATATCCTGTGCAGCTTTATCAAATATGACAAAGCCAGCACAGCTCCGAAATAATAGGCGGTCAACTTGATAAATACGCCTGTAAAGAGCAGCAAAGCTACAAAAGGGTCAATTCGCTCCAAAAATTGGACAAATTCAATAAGGTTGGTCACCTGCATGAGAGGAACGGCTAACTTTCCGGCAAGATTGCCTGATACAGAAAAAATGAGCAAGTTCGTCAGCGTAATAAACAAGCCTGAAAATAGATTGCATTTAATCGTCATGCTTACCATGTCATTTTTATTTTCCGTATATCTCCAAAACATCAAAAATAAAACCATTTCACCAAAAGGAAAGGAAATCAGCTCTGGGAAGGCTTCATCCCAAACCTTCGTGATGCCTTCATCCAGCACCGGCGTTTTCGATTAGCATTAGCCAGAAAGAACAAAGAGGAGCTGCCGATTAAAAACATTACGATCATGGACCCTAGCTGATTCAGCGTAATACGCTCCAAGTCCGTCCCCCCCTCCTTTGCTCCTCGCAAGCTGTAACCAATATTTTTCCTTATTTCCCGTAAAATATGCATCTTTATTAGCAAGGGAAGAAAGCAGCTGGCCTTTGAACAAAAAAAAGAGGCTTATTCACGTCAATAAATGACGTAAATAAGCCTCTTGATCAGAGTTATGCCGGCGCATGATGCTTCCGGCCTGGAATTTCGCCAGTAGCTTCAAACACGCGTACGATTTCGTCGATTTCCTTCTTTAACTCGCTGAGCAGCTCAGCTTCAGGCACCTTGCGAATCAGCTCTCCATAACGGAAAAGCATGCCTTCGCCTCTAGCTCCTGCGATGCCAATATCCGCTTCTCGAGCCTCTCCAGGGCCATTAACCGCACAGCCCAGCACAGACACCTTTATCGGTACTTTAATTTTTGAAATATAGTCCTCTACTTCATTGGCGATTGAGAATAGATCAATATCCAATCGGCCGCAGGTCGGGCAGGATACAAGAGTAGCAGCATTCGTAATAAGTCCAAAGGTTTTGAGCAGCTCGCGAGCGACCTTAACCTCTTCTACCGTATCGGCGCTGAGGCTGATCCTTAGCGTATTGCCAATACCGAGCGCAAGCAGTGCACCGATACCTGCCGAGCTCTTAATCGTGCCCGTATGCAGTGTGCCAGCTTCCGTAATGCCAAGGTGAAGCGGATATTTGATCACTTTAGCGGCCATGGAGTAAGCAGCAATCGCCATCGGTACATCGGACGCCTTGAGCGACACGATAATATCGTGGAAATCAAGCTCCTCCAAAATGCCGATATGGAAAAGGGCGCTCTCAACCATCGCTTCCGGAGTCGGATAACCGTACTTCTCAAGCAAATGATTTTCCAGGGAACCCGCATTAACGCCTATCCGAATCGGAATACCTTTTTCCTTACATGCCTTAACAACCGCCTCAATCCGTTCCCGGCGACCGATGTTGCCCGGATTAATCCGAACCTTGTCGATGCCGTTCTCGATAGCAAGCAGTGCCAAACGATAATCAAAATGAATGTCCGCAACAAGCGGGATATGAATGCGTTTCTTAATTTCTTTGATCGCTTCTGCAGCTTCCTTGTTATTGACGGTAACCCGGACAAGCTGGCACCCAGCTTCCTCAAGCCCCAATATTTCAGCAACAGTCGCTTCTACGTCAGCAGTCTTAGTGGTACACATGCTCTGAATAATAACCTCGTTGCTGCCGCCAATCGTTAGATTGCCGACTTTAACCGGTACCGTATCTTGACGTAAGTACATAAGCTTATCTCTCCCATGAACGGCAAAGTCCACCCTTTGACTGGCGGCAAAAAACCGCGCGGCTGGGTGGAAACAATGTCGGTAGTCGAGCGTAAACGACTTTAGCCGTCAATCGGCGGCTAAAGCTCGTTTCGCGGTGAAATATAAGCTAAGCTATAAGTGTAAACTTAGCTTCTTCTATTCGAACGCTTGATTACGCGCTCTCTTCTTTCTTCTTGGTCTTCTTAGCCGTAAGCTCCGGCATAATTTTTTCTTGAACGGTTTGTTCCGTGATGAGGCAAGTACTTAGGTCATCGCGTGATGGCACCTCGTACATGACTTCAAGCATAATGCTCTCGATAATCGCCCGCAAGCCGCGAGCGCCTGTGTTGCGCTTGATCGCTTCCTTCGCGATGGCATCAAGTGCAGCCGGCTCGAAATCGAGCTTCACGTTGTCCATCTCAAGCAGCTTCTGATACTGCTTCACAAGCGCGTTCTTCGGTTCGGACAAAATCCGAACGAGTGCCGGCTCATCAAGCGGCTCAAGCGTTGAGATGATTGGCAGACGGCCAACAAACTCCGGAATAAGTCCGAATTTGAGCAGATCCTCCGGCAATACCATCGTTAAGTATTCGCCAGCTTTAAGATCCTTCTGCAATTCGCCAGTGGAACTGAAGCCGATAACCTTTTTGCCGATACGACGTTTGATCAAAGACTCCAGCCCGTCGAACGCGCCGCCGCAAATGAACAAAATGTTTGTCGTATCGATTTGAATAAACTCTTGATGCGGATGCTTGCGTCCACCCTGCGGCGGAACGGATGCAACCGTACCCTCCAATATTTTAAGAAGCGCTTGTTGAACGCCTTCGCCCGACACGTCGCGCGTAATCGATGGGTTTTCCGATTTGCGAGCCACTTTATCGATCTCATCGATATAAATGATTCCGCGTTCCGCTTTTTCCACATCATAGTCTGCAGCCTGTATGAGCTTGAGCAAAATGTTCTCAACGTCCTCACCAACATAACCTGCTTCAGTAAGCGAGGTTGCATCAGCAATCGCAAAAGGAACGTTCAAAATTTTCGCCATCGTTTGAGCAAGCAGCGTTTTACCGGAGCCCGTAGGACCCAGCAGCAAAATGTTACTCTTCTGCAATTCTACGTCTTCGATTTTACTGCCGGAATTGATCCGTTTGTAATGGTTGTATACCGCTACAGACAACGATTTTTTGGCAAACTCTTGACCGATGACATAAGAATCCAGAATAGCCCGGATGTCTTTCGGTTTCGGAATATCCTTAAGATCAAGCTCTTCCTCATTGCCGAGTTCTTCCTCAACAATTTCGGTACACAGCTCGATACACTCATCGCATATATAGACGCCGGGACCGGCAACCAATTTACGTACTTGATCCTGCGATTTGCCGCAGAATGAACATTTCAACTGGCCTTTTTCGTCGTTGAATTTAAACATGTAATCACCCCTTTGATTAAATCGTCGATACCGGTGCTGTAATCACCTTGTCAATCAAACCGTAGGCAAGAGCCTCTTCCGCGCTCATGAAATTGTCACGGTCGGTATCGCGGTCGATTTTCTCATAAGGCTGTCCGGTGCGATCTACATAAATTTGATTCAGCTTTTGCTTTGTTTTCAAAATCCAATCCGCATGGATTTTGATATCAGAAGCTTGACCGCGAACGCCGCCAAGCGGCTGGTGAATCATTACCTCTGCGTTAGGAAGCGCAAAACGCTTGCCCTTCGCGCCCGCTGTCAGAAGAAGCGAGCCCATGCTTGCTGCCATGCCCATGCAAATCGTGGACACCTCAGGCTTAATATATTGCATCGTATCAAATATACCCATACCCGCAGTCACTGAGCCGCCGGGAGAGTTAATGTACAGATGAATGTCTTTCTCTGGATCGTCGGCCGCCAGAAACAGCAGCTGTGCAATGATGGAGTTTGCTACATCATCATCGATTGCGCTCCCAAGGAAAATAATACGGTCCTTCAGCAAACGGGAGTAAATATCGTAAGAACGTTCCCCGCGATTTGTTTGTTCGACTACGATCGGTACTAGATTCATGCGACCAACCTCTTTTCGTTTATGACTTTGGTTACTTACTTATTGTAACACGTCATCGTATTGATGTCATTTTTCCAATACTATACAGTATACGACGACGGCCGTTCGATATGTACGGAGATTAGCCTCCAGGGCAAGCACATTTTCATATGTAGGGTCAAAATAAGGCACGTACCAATGACGTGCCTTATCCTGAGACAAACCGTTATTTAGTTTAGCTTATGTGATAAATTAAACCGCTTTGCTGTTTTCAAGCAAGAACTTGATCGTTTTACGCAGCGAGATGTCTTCTTGAAGGCTGTTAATATTACCGTTTTGCGTGAAAATTGTGCGTAGCTCCTCGGAAGGACGGTTATATGCTTTGGACAGCTTTTCCAACTCTTCGTTCAAGTCCTCTTCGTTTGCAGCAATACCTTCTGCTTTAGCGATAGCATCGAGTACAAGGTTGTTGCGAACGCGCTTCTCAGCATCGCTTTTCATTTGATCACGAAGAACGGATTCGCTTTGGCCGGAGAACTGGAAGTAAAGCTCCATGTCCATTCCTTGCGCTTTAAGTCGGTTTTCGAAATCCCTAATCATGTAATCTGTTTCAGTAACAATCATCGGCTCAGGAATTTCAACGTCCGCCGCTGCTGTAGCTTTCTCAATAACAGCCGTTTCACGAGCTTGCTCGGCTTCTTGGTCTTTACGCTCTTTCAGTTTGCCTACCAGGTCCTGCTTGTACTCTTCAAGAGTATCAAACTCGCTGACGTCTTTAGCAAACTCATCGTCAAGAGCTGGAAGGCTTTTGCGTTTGATTTCATGCAATTTCACTTTGAACACAGCAGGCTTGCCTGCAAGGTGCTCAGCGTGGTAGCTCTCAGGGAACGTTACTTCAACGTCCTTGAAGTCGCCGATTTGCATGCCGACAACTTGATCTTCGAAGCCAGGAATGAAGGAATTAGAACCAAGCTCAAGCGAATAACGCTCGCCTGCTCCGCCTTCGAATGCTTCGCCGTCTACATAACCGTCGAAGTCAAGTACCGTGATGTCACCGTTCTCTGCAGCGCCTTCTTCAACAACAGAAAGCTCAGCATGACGCTGTTGCAAACGCTCAAGCTCAGCTGCAACTTCCTCTTCCGCAACTTCAGAAGCTACCGCTTCAACTTCCAAGCCTTTGTATTCGCCAAGCGTAACTTCAGGCTTAACGATAACTTTTGCTTTGAATTTGAATGTATCTCCTTTTGCGAATTGCTCAACATCGATCTCAGGACGGTCAACCGGCTCAAGATTATGTTCTTTTACTGCATCAGAATAAGCATCTGGCAGCAGGATGTCAATTGCATCCTGGTACAGGCTTTCAATTCCAAAGCGGGATTCGAAAATGCCGCGCGGCACTTTACCTTTACGGAATCCAGGTACGTTTACTTTTTGAACCACTTTTTTGAACGCTTGATCAAGAGCATCAGATACCTTCTCCGCTTCAACCTCCACGTCGATCGATACGATGTTCTTGTCTATTTTTTCCCAAGTTGCTTTCATTTTATGCCTTCCCCTCCGAAAATGCTCATGCATCAGTAGTAGTCACGTTTCATAAACCATTCTATTATAAACAAGCTGGGCCAGATTATCAAGACTCTGGTTCATCTTCCCCGGATTGCTGAAGCACTGCTACCTGCCGCAACGCCTTGCACGCTTGCTCATAACGGAATCTTAATCCTTCGGTAATGCCGTATGTATCACGAATATCGTCATCGTTCGCCGAGCCGTATACGGTAAGGAGCAGTGTCAAATGCAGCGCAGCTGCGAAATAATCGACCGTATCCTCGTCTTCTCTCAGCATCCAATGATAAGCAGCCGTACCATACAAAAATTGCAAACTTTCCTTCCAAAGCTCTCTGGCAAAATGCGGCAAAGTTGGATCATCAACCTCGGCTACCTGCTCCGTCCGCTCTAAAATCCGAATTACCGGCGACGGAAAATCGTCCATGGAGAGTGGCGTAACCTCAAGTTCGAACTCCACAGCTTCTCCCAATCTATCCAAAGTAAGCAATCCGCTCGCTCCTCGCTTGCGCAAGCATTGAAGGGCCTTAAATTGAACGACCGGGTGCACCTGCTCGGTTGCCAGCCATTTCTTGATAGATTCGTCCATGTCCGGGGATTGAATATAGGCGGCGCGTTCAAGGGCAAGTATCTGCTGATCGATCATCGGATGATTTTGCATGATGTAAAGCACTTGGTTTACATAAGCCTCATCCTGGTCGGGAGGGTTCAGAAGCTGCTCACGCATGGTCGCCTCGTCCTCTTCCTTTTCCCGATTGGCCATCACGTAGCCTGTGCCTGCGTCACCGATTCCGTCTTCAGGAAAAGCCATGTCGAGCCATGTCAGAAGACTGTCCCACTCTTCATAATGGCGCGCATCCTCGCCCTGGCATTGCAGCAAAAAGCGCAGCAACTCCTTGGCCTCCCCGTATTGTTCCGCTTCCAGCATACGGGTTAACTGTACCTGATAATGGTCCAGCATGCTAGGGAACAAATAAACGTTATCCTTGTTATCGCCTTGTGTGTCATTGGGAGTTGTAATGATAACACCGCCTTATGGTCATACCGTTTGTTCATTCGTTCAATCTTGCGTACGATTATACCATGTACGAACAAAAGAAAAAACAAATGTAGCATCAAGGCGATGCATAAAGCAAATATTAGAATAAATTACCGATGATATTAAAAATGTGCTTGCAATAATATCAATGCCTGTGGTATATTATTGCTTGTGTCCCGGTAGCTCAGCTGGATAGAGCAACGCCCTTCTAAGGCGTCGGTCGGGAGTTCGAATCTCTTCCGGGACGCCATTAAGATCAACTTATATCAATTAAATAATATACATTAACCGATGCTACCTTGATATTTCAGGGTGATTTCGGTTTTTTCTTTTGTGATGAGGTTCGAGTGAATACGATAGGTTTTGATTTTTTTCACACTTATTTTACACACAAGCGGATTTATTCCCCAGTCCATCTTCGTTACTCTACCTTGTACTGGATGATCCCAATTCCACACAGTTAATATCAGTCCTAACTCTTCTTGTTGCGCAACGGTTTGAACCCCGAATGTACTGTACATATTGTTGATTTTGCTTTCGGTGCTGCTATAGCTTCAACAATAATCACGTTAGCAGACGAATACGGCATATGATGGGTATAAACCTACTTGAAGAGGAGCTGCGTTCCCATGCCGATTTCATCAGGGACCCACTTGCTGTATACTGTTCGTCCGGGTGACACCTTGTATACGATTGCTGAACAATTGGGCACCAACGTACAGTCGCTAGTGCAGATTAATGCGTTATATCCACCTATTACAGACCCCGACCGAATCTTTCCCGGTCAAGTGCTGGTAGCGAGATTGCCAGGTATGGCGGAGCAAAGCTCTGTTTTATATCAGGTTCAGCAGGGAGATACACTATTTAGGATCGCCGAACGTTTCTCTGTAGGCGTTGATATGTTGGCCGGACTCAACCAAA
This sequence comes from Paenibacillus sp. Y280, assembly GCF_056786335.1. NCBI lineage: Bacteria > Bacillati > Bacillota > Bacilli > Caryophanales > Paenibacillaceae > Paenibacillus > Paenibacillus sp. Y280. Next base: position 125,329 of record NZ_JBXCIW010000005.1, on the reverse strand, counting down.
TAGAGCATCCGGACATTCTCCGAGTCGCACAGCTGCTTTATATTGCTGCCTTCGTATACGAAGTAGAGCAGGGAGACACTCTGTACAGGATCTCCCGCCGTTTCGGAACACCGATGAGCGAATTAATTCGAGCCAATCGAAACCGCCAGGGTTTATCACTTGATGTCATTTATCCCGGTTTCCGTTTGGTCGTCCCGCTTCCGTCCTCGACGAATATCGTAGTGTTAGAGCCTTTGCCCGGAACGAGGATTGCTCCCGGACAGCATTTGACGGGTAGCGCTAGAGCGTTCGAAGCGACGATAAATTACCAAATTCGCGACGCGATGGGGCGTATCATTACGGAAGAACGGGCTGCAACGGCTGCACAAGGCGCTCCAGCCTTTGGAGTATTCGACGTACAGCTCCAGTTTGATCAATCTCCCACTACACAAAACGGTACAATAATGGTGTACACACGCAGCGCCCGCGACGGCAGCATTCAAGATTTGGTGGAGGTTCCCGTCACTTTTTAATATATCAAAAAACTACGCGGCTGCCGGCATGAATGGGCAGCCGCGTTGAGCTAACGGGCAGTTCAATAAGAAAATGTAAAATATCGTATAAATACCCTTTAAGTCTATTCACCTTATTCATTAAAATAGAAATATATAGATTGAGAGGTGTCTAAATTGTTTTCCCATCGATTGCTTACTCACGATACAATTTTTGAGTTATTGCCCCACATTAATGCAGACCAGAATTTGCTTTTTTATAGTTATTTAACTCAACGCAAGGAGAAGGCTCTATATATTTGTCAATTTATTAATAGCCAACTTACAGCCGTATTAGCTTATCTTGGCGAACTTTCCTTTCCTGCCTTTTCTTTCTTCCGAGTTGAAGAGCTGGACATCTTTTTTCCAGAACTAATTGCTTTTACAAGAGAAACTATCAAACTTGACGAAAATGCTGTTTGTGGCACGATACTCTGTCAACGGGACCTTAAACTTTTTCAATCCTTCGGTCTCATCAAAGGGATTCCTCAGCGTTTTTTAACTATGAAGCATCAGAATGAATCGAAGCTCCTTGAATCTCACATTGCAAAAAAAATTAGTGAAAACGAATATTCCGAGTTGATTGATTTTTTACATAGTGGTGAAATGAAGTTTTTTACTAGGAGTGAGTTAGAGAATTGTCCTTTTCTTGGAATTAAGGAAGGGGAAGATTTCATAGCTGTGGGCGGCTACCATTTTTATGACTCTCAGCTTGTAGAGCTTGGGAACATCGTTACCAGGTTAGATTACAGAGGAAGAGGATTAGCTAAGCTCCTGACAAGTGAATTGACACACCTCGGTAAAAAACTTTCACCAGATGTCTATCTAGGCGTAATGCTGTTCGCGTATATGAAGGCTTAGGGTATCAAACTATAATGGAACTTTCCATTGTCAATTTTACTTTATTTAGTACACATATTACTTGTAATTCTTATTGAACGGGTAGGATATCTCAACCACTCAACGTCATAGGAATTAAAGGATATCGGATGAATTTAGCGATTGATTCCAATTTTAAGGAGAGTAATGGTATGTCTGCGTGGAATGTTCATGTGCCCAAGTGTGATAATATTTAGGAAGGATTATGAATAAAAAATGAGAGAATGCAGGTGACAGATTGAACTTTGTTTTCATTAAACGATTTTTAATATTAGCAGCAAGTCTTTTCATCTGGTTTATCATTCACACTACTTTCGTAATAATAGATGGGTTGAAAGATGAATTAAAACCTGTTGACGTAGCTGTAGTATTAGGAAATAAAGTAGAAGCTAATGGACAGCCTTCTGAGCGGTTAAAAGCAAGACTAGATAAGTCCGTAGAACTTTATGATGGGAGCTATTTTACTTTTATCATTGTAAGTGGTGGTATTGGTAAGGAAGGTTTCGATGAGGCAAAGGTTATGAAATCTTACTTAATAGATAAAGGGATACCGGAAGATAAAATTATAGAGGATAATAATGGGTACAACTCATATATGACCGCCCAAAATACCAGCAAGATTATAAATGAATTAGAATTAGACTCCGTTATGGTTATTACTCAATATTTTCATGTATCTAGGACAAAATTAGTGTTTAGAAAAATGGATATTAAAGAAGTGTATTCAGCACATGCCAAAATCTTTGAGTTTAGAGATATTTACTCAATAATACGAGAATTCCCAGCATATTATAAATACCTCTTCAAATAATAATATAAATAAAAAGGGTTTTTTGCTGCAAAGAATTAGGTTTAAACCATACAAGGCTGCTCCCGGTATAAACCGATTGGAGCAGCCTTCTTTTCATTGCCTTGCCGCGGCAGGCTTGGATGCCAGCATCCTGCGGTAAACATAGGCGGCTATTGCGATGATGACCGCTCCCAGCAAGACCGGCGTGACCAAAAACGACCAGCTTGCACCGCTCAGCATAACGACAAGCGGATCAGCGCCAGCGGGTGGATGAACCGTTCTCGTATATTGCATCAGAAGGATGGAAAGACCTACGGAGAGCGCGAGAGACCAAGTGGACGTCCCAAATAATTGAAGCATGGCTAGACCTACTCCCGTGCTAATGAGATGTCCTCCTACAATGCTCTTGGGCTTCGCAAGTGGACTCTCCGGCAATACGAAAGCAATAACGCAGCTTGCGCCAAATGGTGCCATCAGCAGCGTTACAGAAGCCGCATCGCCCATTAGCAGCAATAATGCTATCGCAGCCGTTCCTCCTATAGCAGCAGCCAAAGGCTTCCAGCTTATTTTCCTCAGCATTCCTACACCTCGTTTCGTTTTGTTAAATATTATGCTATCATAGCGCTATCTATTTGAATATTGAATGTTTTCGATGATATGTATTTCATTTTTCGATATCTAAGGAGGCTGGCGATATGCTTGAATCATGGGAAGGACGTTTTTTCATTACGTTTACCGCTGTGCTGGAGGAAAAAAGCTTCAGCCGGGCAGCGGATCGTCTTGGTTATGTGCAATCGACGGTAACCTCGCATATTCGGCATTTGGAGCTGACTAGCGGGAAAAAGCTGTTTCACCGATTGCCGCGCGGCGTCGAGCCGACGGAGACCGGGTTGCAGCTCGCGCCCTTTGCCTACCAATTCATCCAGCTGGGGCAGTCGCTGCAGGATGCGCTCGTGGAATCGGACAGTCCCACCGGCATCGTGCGGTTAGGCGCCCTTGAGTCGTTTGCGGTGTCGCATATGCCGCTTTTTCTAACTGGCTTCCTCAAGCAATTTACGAAGATCAAGCTGCATTTGACGCCAGGTCTTATGCATGATGTAACCGATCAGGTAGCGAGCCATCGCGCCGACCTCGGAATCGTCCCAATGGCACCGGAACGAGATGACCTGCTATTTACGCCCCTCCTTGAAGAGAAGCTGGCACTGGTCTGCGCCCCTTCCGTTCGCGAGCGGTTCGAGCAGCAAGGCTGGCGGTCGCTGTACGACTCCGCTTTTATCAGCTTTGGAGAGCAGTGCATCTACCACTCATACGGCCGCGATGTGCTGCGAGGCGTCGATGTGGAGCTTTCCGACCAATTGTTCTTTCCGAGCGTCGAGCTGATCAAGCAAACCGTCGGCTGCGGCATGGGAATTGCCTTCGTGCCCGAATCCAATATCGCCAAGGAGGTCGACGCAGGCACGCTTCTTTCACTGCCCTATGAGCGGGAATTAACGCTTACGCATGGCTTCATTACTCACAAATCACGCGAGCCCAAAGCGGCTGCAAGGGCTCTCATCCAGCACTTAAAAGCTTATTTTGAAGCTAATTGATCGCGATTGGTATGCACAAAAAAGGCGGCTTCACCGGTAATTAACCGCATGAAGCCGCTCTGCTATTTTTATTAGGAAAGCATTAAACCGATAAGGTCGCCTGCTTCTCATTTACAAAATGGAATAATTGCTCTGCTTTCTCATCCGTAAGCTCATCGCTGTTATCATATACGAGAACCGAGGAGCTTGGAATGTCCCAGTTAATCTGAGGCACAAATTCAATCCGCTTCTCAAAGTCGCTCCAATTGTTGAGCTTCCACAGGTCGCGCTCGGTTTGACGGCCTACGATGCGGTTCTTTTGCAGCTCCATGTCGAGCAGCGTGACGACAACGACTTTCACGTCCACGTCCAGCTTCGTGAGCCCGGCTGCTGCGAGCACATCCTCGATCCATTGCTTGTTTTTCAGCTCGGCCGTAAAAGGAGAAATCATAAATACGTTTTGCCCTGCTGCAAGGTTCTCAATGCAGACATCCTTCGCCGTATCGTATTCCAAATTGCGCAAATGTTTTTTATAATAATCGGAATCCCGATCTCTCTTATCAAGACCATTCTGCTCCAAAATCGCCTCTACAAATCTACCGCCTATTGTATCGCGATCTAGAAAAGCTGCTGGAATGCGATCCGCTAGCTTTCTAGCTACTGTTGTTTTGCCTGTTCCTGCTACGCCGACGAAAAAAACCAACTTTTGCAAAACGAAAACCCTCCACTATTTTTTGTAGAAGTATATCATTTATTCCGACAATTTAATAGAATATTCTCCTATATTAAGACCATATTAAGACTATACTAAAGAGGGGACTCCCCCCCAAGGCCTATTGCCTTTGGAGGACAGCAAAAAAAGGATGCCCAGCAGCAGCCTCGCTCTAGGCACCCTTATCTTTCGGTGATCAAACTTATAGCAGTTGCATCGACTCGATATGCCTTTTCGTCGCATCCGTACCATACTCGTACAACTGCTTATAAATGCGTTGAATCAATGCGTCATAACCTTCGTTAATTTCACTGTTGCTCGCCGTACCGAAAGGATGACGGGTGAAATGAAACATCTCCGCTTCATCCATGCTGGACAGCTCGTCCATCAGCTCTCTTAGCCGCGTATGCTCTTCCTCGTTCACTATAATCTCAAGCTCATATGCTGCAGCCTCCGGGTCCTCTAATATTTGACCCGCTTGAACCGAAACGTAATATGGCTTGCGCTCCTCGCTCCTTGCTTCATTGTCAGCCATTAATCGCATGCTCCTTCCTGCCTCATTAACTTTTACAGCCACCTCTAGCATCCCCCGCCGGACAGACATTTTATCCCTTTTTCCGCATATAACTGATATTATCGCTACTTTGAGACCAGCAAAAGAGAGGAATGAGATCGATGTGTGGAATTACCGGCTGGATCGATTGGAACCGTGATCTGACTAAGCAAAGTGAAAGCTTAGAGAAGATGACCGACACCCTTGCACCGCGCGGTCCCGACGCTTCCGGCACGTGGATATCAGCGCATTGCGCTTTAGGCCATCGGCGTTTATCCGTTATTGACCCGGAGAACGGCGCACAGCCGATGATCCGCCATACCGGTGATGACAAATATGTCGTCGTCTATAACGGCGAATTGTATAATGCGCTTGAGCTCCGCAAGGAATTGGAAAGCAGAGGCAGAACGTTTACGACAAGCTGCGACACGGAAGTGCTGCTGGTCGCTTATATGGAGTGGGGCAAGGCTTGTGTGGAGAGGTTTAATGGAATATTCGCATTTGCGATATGGAATGCAGCAGAACAGGAGCTGTTCCTCGCTCGTGACCGGCTTGGCGTTAAGCCGCTCTTCTACAGCACGCAGGACGGTTTATTTATTTTTGGATCGGAGCAAAAATGTATTTTGGCCCACCCGGCGGTGAAGCCGGAGGTCGGCGCAGAGGGACTTGCGGAAATTTTCATCCTTGGACCGGCACGCACGCCTGGTCAAGGCGTATATAAGCAAATTAGCGAGCTCAGGCCAGGCCGCTGCATGACGGTCAATCACGCTGGCATTAAGACGGTTACGTACTGGCAGCTTGAAAGCAGTCCCCATGAGCATGATGTCACAGCAACCGCAGAGCATGTGGGAGAGCTGCTCAAGGATACGGTTGAGCGCCAGCTCGTATCTGACGTTCCGGTATGCACCCTGCTCTCCGGCGGACTCGATTCCAGCGCACTGACGACGCTTGCCGTCAATTATTACAATGACAACGGGCAGGGCAATGTCCATACGTACTCCGTCGATTATACCGACAACGACAAGCATTTTAAGGCGCATGCCTTCCAGCCTAACAGCGATGCTCCGTGGATTGAGAGAATGACGACGCATCTTGGCACGATCCATCATCCGATACAGTTCGATACGCCGGAGCTCGTTGGCGCTTTGAGAGCAGCTACCTTCGCCCGCGATCTGCCCGGCATGGCTGATGTCGATGCGTCCTTGCTGCTGTTCTGCCATGAAATCAAGAAGGACGCTACCGTAGCCATCTCAGGCGAAGCGGCCGATGAAATTTTTGGCGGCTATCCTTGGTTCCATCGCGAGGAGGCGCTGAATGCAAATACGTTCCCATGGTCGCTTGCTTCCGCCATGCGCGCCGATCTGCTTGCCCCCGACGTAGCCGCTTGGATCAAGCCGCTTGATTACATTGGCGACCGTTATGCGCAGGCCATAGCCGAAGTACCCCATCTTGATGGCGAGTCCGAGCAGCTCCGCAAAATGCGGCAAATGTCTTATTTGAACATTACGCGCTTCATGCCTACGCTGCTTGACCGCAAGGATCGGATGAGCATGGCAGCCGGGCTGGAGGTTCGAGTCCCCTTCTGCGATCATCGCCTTGTGGAGTATGTGTGGAACATTCCATGGGAGATCAAAACATCCGGCGACCGGGAAAAAGGCATTTTACGCAAAGCGCTGCGCGGCGTTCTTCCCGATGATGTGCTGACTCGCAAAAAAAGCCCCTATCCCAAAACGCATAACCCGAATTATTTAGCTGCCGTCAAAGGGCTGCTGCTAGATGTGCTGAACGATCCAACCTCACCGCTTCTTCCTCTGATCAATGTGAAAAAAGTCAGGGAGCTTGCAGAGTCGGATTCAGCAAAATCGAACATTCCTTGGTTCGGCCAGCTTATGTCCGGTCCGCAGCTGTTCGCTTATTTGTATCAAGTGAATTTATGGTTGAAGCAGTACAAAATCGTAATTGGCTGATATAAGGTAAAAAAACAACCCCATCTGCTAGCGCCGAAATCGGCTCGCTATAGATGGGGTTGCTTTATTTTGCTTAAAGGTTACCTTGCGCAATCAGCGGAAGCAGCTGCCTGAGCGCTTCGCCGCGATGACTGATCTGCTGCTTCTCTTCCTTCGTCAGCTCAGCCATTCCGCGGTTTAAGCTTGGAAGCCAAAATAACGGATCATACCCAAAGCCGCCGGAGCCATGTGGAATATCCGTAATCACGCCGTCTACGGTACCTTCTGCTTCCACAAACTCGCCGGTTGCCGGATCGTACAGCGATAATGCGCAAACGAATTGCGCCTTGCTCAGCAGCTGCGAGCCATCGGGCAGCTTGCCTAAATCCGTTAGCTCGTTATTTTGCTGCAAGCGTGCCAGCTCCTGAATCAGCTTCGCATTGTTGTCGCTGTCCGTCGCATCTTCACCCGCGTAGCGAGCCGAATAGACGCCCGGATCTCCGCCAAGCGCGAAGACGCGTAGTCCAGAATCATCAGCCAGCACGGGAACGCCCAGCGCATCGCCCGTCGTCTTCGCTTTGATCCTCGCATTCGCAGCGAACGTCTCGCCGTCTTCAACGATATCTGGAATTTGCGGATAGTCCAGCAGGCTTGCCGTCTCCTTGCCTAGCTTCTGGAGCGCGTGCGCGAACTCCTTCACTTTGCCTGCATTTTTGGTTGCAACGACAATAACCTCATGGGATAAAATCGAATGCTTCGTCATGCCCGTTAGCCTCCGATTCGAGCCGCCAAAGGTCCAAGCACATCACGCTGCTTGCTGATCAGCTCCGCGATGCCCTCTTCCCCTAATGCCAGCAACTGATTAAGCTCTTCCCTTGAAAAAGGCGCTTCCTCGCCCGTGCCCTGCACCTCAACAAATTTGCCGCTGCCCGTCATAACAACGTTCATATCAACCTTTGCCTTGGAATCCTCTTCATAGTTCAGGTCGAGCAAAGCCCGCTCCTGAATGACGCCTACGCTTACCGATGCCAGAAAATCAGTGATCGGGTATTTGGCGAACTGCACTCTCTCGGACAGCTTATTGATCGCAATCGCAAGCGCGATGAACGCCCCGGTAATCGACGTCGTACGCGTACCGCCATCAGCTTGAATAACGTCGCAATCAAGCGTAATCGTCCGCTCGCCGAGCGCCTGTAAATCAACGACCGAGCGCAAGGCACGGCCAATCAACCGTTGAATTTCCATCGTCCGTCCGGTTAATTTGCCCTTTGCCGCTTCGCGAATATTGCGCGAATGGGTAGCTCGCGGAAGCATCGCGTATTCGGCTGTGATCCAGCCCTTGCCCTGCCCTTTCATGAAAGGAGGAACACGATCCTCGAGGCTTGCCGTACAAATGACCTTCGTATCTCCTACCTCGATAAGGACCGAGCCCTCAGCGTATTTATTGACACCTGTCGTTATGGTTACCGGCCGAAGCTGGTTCGGTTGCCGACCGTCGTTTCTCATGCTAATTTCCTCCTGAGTGATGCGTTGTATGTTTCGCTTAAAAAAACTTATGTTCGTTGCAGCCAATTGATCCTTCCTACAATCCTTCTTATTTTAACAAAGTGGGCAACGAATTGCATCCGCTAGGCTTGAAAAAGAAAAAAGAGGCTGCTCAAAGGAATTTCCTTTGGCGCAGCCTCTTCGTACAAGCCGATGATTGATTAAGATTTAATGGCATTGACATGATGCGGTCTGCCTACTGGCTCGCTGTAGGATTTGTCAGCCATGTCCACGACGTTGGATTCGCCGTTCACTTTGATTTGGACGGTTGTAGCTTTCGAATTTTCGGTGACGGACAGGACAAGCGCTTGAAGCATTTCAGTCGGAAGCTTCTGCCCTTCCTGATACGCCTCATCCTGCAAATCTACAGTGGCGACATCGCCCTCAAGAACAACGTTCTTCACTTGAACATCGGGCAAAATAACGCTGGTCAGCTCTTTTTTGTCAAGCGGACCTGAGATAAGCTGCTCAAGCGCTGCTTGCGTAGGAGACGCAGAGCGAGCAACCAAGCGGGTTACCGGTACGTAATATTGTTCTTCGTTTAAGGTTTGAGCCGAGAAGTACAGCGTAACCGGTGTGGATTGCGCGTAGTTCACGCCTTCAGCAGCCTCGATATTGATGCCAACTGCCCGCGTCAGCGTATCGTCAAGCGGGTAGCCGTCGCCTGGCATTTCCGGCAGCTTCGCGCCTTCATACCAGATTTCAACCCCTTCGATTCCAGGCATAGCTGTCAGCGTCCATGTGATGGCCTCTACGATTGTCCGCTCGTCTTGCGGGTTGTAGCCTGTGAAAGGCTCGGAAAAGTCGACGATAGCAAGCTTTTGTTCTTTATCGATTTTGTAGGACTTAATTTGCGTGCCTTGCGGAATAACCGCTCGGAAATCCTCTGGCAGCTGGTTCGCGTAGGCGCCGTTCTCCACCATCATTTCAAGCGCTTTCTGTCCCGCTGCCTCATTGGCTCCAATCGTTGTTTGGAGAGAGATTGGCGCCAGATAGCCATTGCGGTCTTCGAGATAAACAGTCATTTGCGATTCTTCGCCAACACCTACTGCCTGTCCAGTTTCTGCGCCCTCTACCCCATCCTTCACATCGATCTGCGGCGGATCGATTGACTTGCTTGTCTCTTGCGGGAACAGGCCGCAGCCTGCAGTTAGTATGGGCAGAACCAAAACTCCAGAAAGTACAGCACCCCTAATCCATCTTTTTTGAATCATATTGACCTTTCCTCCCTAATCAAGTTTTGCCTGGCGGCTTTGTACAACACCTTATTTGTAGTACTATGTATACGAGCCCTTCCCTGATTTAGACCAGTTTTGTCCATAAAATCCTAAGGGGGAACAAAAACATGTCCAATCCCGAAATTTATAGCCTCAATAGCCGCAAAGTGGCTGATGCTACAGACGAATGGCTCATTAAGCGCGGAGTAACAAAGCTCGCAATCGCCGAGCTTGTGCATTTTCTGCAAAAGGACTATTTCCCCGGTTTGACGCCTGAGGATTGCATTGTTCACGTAGATGCCGTCCTGTCAAAGCGCGAGGTGCAAAATGCTGTATTGACCGGCATTCAGCTCGATATCCTCGCCGAGGAAGGCAAGCTGATGGCACCGCTGCAGGATATGATCAAGCATGACGAGAGCCTTTATGGCTGTGATGAAATTTTGGCGCTGTCGATTGTCAATGTTTATGGAAGCATCGGCTTTACGAATTTCGGTTACGTCGATAAGCTAAAGCCTGGCATTCTGGTTAGGCTGAATGACAAGACCAGCGGCGAGATACATACGTTCCTCGACGATATCGTCGGCGCTATTGCTGCCTCTGCAGCCAGCCGAATGGCTCATCGCAGACAAGCGGAGAGAGAAGGCGTTACCCAGCCTCCGCTCGATTAGGACAAAAACAAAACATAGCATTATTTGGAGAAGGGTTTTGCCAGCGCAAAACCTTTAGTAGTACCTGGATCTAGGGTTTTGCTTACGTAAACCCTAGATCCACTTATGAACTAGGATATTTATAGTCTTATGATAATTTTAGAAATAGACTTGGAAGCAGATTTTGCTCATGCAAAACTTTTACGTGTACCTTTACGATGTAGAGTTTTGCTGATGCAGCACTTTAGTGCCAATTACGAACTTGGTTTATGCTTACGCAAAACCTTTAGGTCTACTCTTACGATGCAGGATTTTGCTAACGCAAAACCTTTAGGTCTACTCTTGCGATGCAGGATTTTGCTAACGCAAAACCTTTAGGAGGATAACTTATGAATTACGATATTTTTTATAAAGGCTCCTTTGCCATGTTGCGAGTGAAGCTGAATCCGGGCGAGAGCGTTAAAGCCGAAATGGGTGCAATGGTTTCCATGTCGCCAAGCATCGACCTAAAGGGTACTACTGACGGTGGTTTCATGCGCGGTCTCGGAAGAATGCTGAGCGGGGAAACGTTCTTTTTTCAAGAGATGACGGCGAATCGTGGGCAAGGTGAAGTTCATTTGGCTCCGCCTTCACTAGGCGATATAGAAGCGATCGAGCTCGATGGCTCTTATAAGCTATATGTTCAGAAGGACGGCTTCTTGGCTGGCACCAGCGGAATAGAGGTCAACACAAAAATGCAAAATCTAGGCAAGGGGCTCTTGTCTGGCGAGGGCTTCTTTATCGTAGAAATCAGCGGCAGAGGCACCGTGTTTCTCTCCTCATATGGCGCGATCCATGCACTAAACCTGAGCGCAGGCGAAGAGGTCATTGTCGATAACGGCCACTTGGTCGCTTGGCCTGGCTACATGAATTATAAGATTGAGAAGGCATCGAAGGGCTGGCTGTCAAGCATTACGAGCGGCGAAGGACTTGTATGCCGCTTCCGTGGTGAAGGCGTTGTCCTGATCCAGTCCCGCAATCCGGCAAGCTTCGGAACCTGGCTGAAAAAGTTCATACCAGGCGGCAACTAGCTGCTGTATGTTCTTGAAACGCAATGGAGATACACTCTGACTTTTTATAACATAACAGTTTGCGCCAGCGCTCTTCAGCAGGTTTTCCAGGTTTTCCAGGTTTTCCAGGTTTTGCTGGTTTTGTTGGTTTTGCTGGAAAACCTCCAGCTAATTTTACTGCATACAGTGTTTATCCCCATTTAGATGGAAAATCTCCCGTTAATTCTCCACATTTCAACCAATTATGGTGAATGTGCTCAGATTAACGGGAGATTTTCCTGTTAAACAGTAAATTAGCTCCATTATAGAGAATTTAACAGGAGAAATTCCTGTTACTCCCTATGCTAGTCTCACAATCGCAAAAGATTTCAAGAGCTAGCAATTAGAATGTTGAGCATATGAACGAAAGGGCGCTGCTCCTTATTGATTTTCAGCCTCAAGGAGCAGCTCCCCTTTTTTTATTTAGTAGTATTCAGAAACGTCTTGTTCGGCAAATAATGCAGCGCGCGGACGAAGCGTATCGTTTTGGTCTTTGCCCGCATGACGATGGAATGCGTCTCGGCCCTTTGATCCGGAAAATACTGCACCCCGCCCAAAAACTCGCCTGGCGTTACGCCCGTTGCCGCAAAATAAACATCGCCTGTTCCGATCATATCCTCCATCGTCAGCACGCGGTACGGATCGTCTATTCCCATTTGGACGCAGCGATTGTATTCGTTGCCGTCTGCCGGCATCAATCGCCCCTGCAGTTCTCCGCCAAGACATTTTAACGCAGCCGCAGCAATCACACCCTCAGGTGCTCCGCCCGAGCCTACGTATAGATCGATGCCCGCCTCGGGAAAGGCTGGCGCCATCGCGCCCGCAACGTCCCCATCCGACAAAAACTTAATGCGAACGCCCACCTTGCGCAGCACCTTTACGATTGACTCATGTCGCGTGCGATCCAAAATCATAACGGTCAAATCCGACACCTTCTTATTTAAGGCATCTGCCGCCTTGCGAAGCGTCACGTCCATTGGGTCCGTAATCGACAGCTTGCCAACTAATGCAGGACCAAATGCCAGCTTCTCCATGTACATATCCGGAGCATGCAGCAGTTGTCCTTTCCCTGCGACCGCGAGTACCGACATTGCATTGTTTAATCCTTTTGCAACAATTTCCGTTCCCTCAAGCGGATCAACCGCAACGTCAACCTCTGGACCGTTCAAGCTGCCTACCTCTTCTCCAATGTAGAGCATTGGCGCTTCATCCATTTCGCCTTCGCCAATGACAACCGTTCCCCGAATGGACACTGAATCAAACATATATCGCATCGCCGACGTTGCTGCTCCATCCGCACTATTCTTATCGCCTCTTCCCATCCATGGAGCAGAAGCTAGCGCCGCCAATTCCGTTACCCTTACCAGCTCTAATGCCAATTCTCTCTCCATAATCCAATCTCCCTTTGGTCTCATATGACGGAATAGTTCATTAGCATACATGTTCAAGTCATTTCCGTTATTTAATATGTAACATATATTTATTTATGTCGCAATATATATTTCGATATCTTCATTAAATCATCATTAATATGATAACATGACCCATTATGTTTACCCAATTTGCCCTATAGGACAAGAAAAGAGCACATCTCACAGAGTTGTCCTGTAAGAGTATGCTCTTTTATAACGATACTTATCACATATAGGAAAAGGATCGGCTATTCATAAATCTCGACTTCGACCCAATCTTCCGCGATCGTTACGTCGTGAGCGCGGAATAACGATAAACGCCATCGATGACCGTTGAAACGATTCTAGCCTTTCGCTCCAAATAAACCAAATGAGCTAGCGTCTCCGACATCGCGAATCGCAATTGATGGGCATTGCCGCTGAGCCTGCTGCCGAATAGAGCTTCGCACATGCCATAGGCGGTGAGGGGCTCTTCTTCCAGCATAGCCGCCATCTTGTCTAGCCTGCGTGTGTGATGCTGCTGCAGTTCTGCAATTCTGCCTTTAAAATCGGTAAAAGGATCACGATGCCCGGGAAAAGCGAGTTTGACCTCAAACGTCCCCAGCTCTTGCAAGCTATTCAAAAAATCCGCTAAAGGATCGCCTTCCTCTCCCGGCACAACGCTTACATTCGGGGTAATATGCGGCAGCACCTGATCGCCGCACAGCATCCACTGCCGTTCCTTCTGATAGAAGCAGACCTGCCCCCTCGCATGTCCAGGCGCATCGATTAAAAGCCAGCTTAAGCCGCCGATCATCATCTGGCTTCCAGACTCGAAATAAGTTACCTTCGGCTGCGGCGATACCATGCTCACGAATGTATCAAGATTTTCCGCAATAGCCGCCCTTAGTTCAGCCGGCATTCCGTGCTCCGCATACAGTGATAGCAGATGCTCGGAAAAATCGCAGTTCTCACCCCATAGCCTTCTCGCGTAGCTATGAGCCTCGCGCGTCATGAATACGGGCGCCCCGCTTCTTTCTTGCACATAACCAGCCAACCCGTAATGATCGGGATGCTGATGCGTCAGCACAATGCGCGTAATATTTTGCCACTGCAGGCCATATTGCTCCATGACATCGGTCCACACCTCGATGGCTTCATTCGTTCGCAGGCCAGGGTCAACAAGCGTGTAGCCTTGTTCTTCAGGAATTAGATAGCTATTCACCCATTTCAGCGAAAAGGGGACCGGCACCTTGACCTGCAGCCAGCCCTCATGCCACATTGCCGTATGTACGGATCGGTCCGTTAAGCTTGTCCTGCCATTTCGCCCTGTCATCGTCAACTCGCCATTTCGCTCTGCCATCGTCAACTCGCCATTTCGCTCTGCCATCGTCATCTCGCCCTTCCTGCCATAATTATGCGCGGTGAGGCTGCCTGATCGTAGGTCGAGCCATTGTAATTCCCGTAAAGCTGTTCTAGCGCGAGGCCGCAAGCCGCAAGATGCTGATCGAACCAACTGAGATCGTACAGCCTTACTCTCTCCAAATACTGACGCGGCTCCTCCTTCGACTGCGGATCGAATATCGTAATCTCTTTCTGCACCCACCCATCACGAATGGAGCGAATCTCCTGAATATGCAAGCCGCACTCCTCGTCTACCCGTTCAGATTGGGGCACTAACGTTTTCTCCACGTAAGTAGGATTGAGAAAATCAATTAGAAACGAGCCATCTTGACGCAGCACTCGCCGAATATGCCGCAGCACGTTGATATTGTCCTCTTCAGCACTGAAATAACCGAAGGAAGTAAATAAATTGACCGTTGCATCGAAGCAGCTTTCCTCGAACGGCAGTTCGCGCATATCTCCCTGCACCCACTTAACCATGCTATTCTCATCGTGACGATCAGCCTCTTCCAGCAAAGTAGGAGATAGATCCACGCCTGTTACTGTGTAACCAAAGTCAGCTAGCGCTAGTGCATGCCGGCCCGTTCCACAGCCAATGTCCAGTACGTCAGCACCCTCCTGCAGCTTCAGCCATGCAATCATTTTTCGAACCTCTTTATTCGCGTTTTCGTAGTTTCGATGTTTGTAAACGAGCATATAATCGGAGCCAAAGCTTTGTTCATACCATGGTTTCATGTCTTGTTCTCCTTCGTAATGAGCACGCTAATCCCATGCTTATAATGGATTAATTGTACTTGAATTCCACCCAGCCCGCAAAACAGTTCCCGCCAAGCATGGTTTTTGGATTTTTGCACAAACTATGGAAGCTTATCCAATTGCTTAGTCCATGCATTGTCAGCTTAACGAAGGGGGAATCGGCATGATTGAACGTATTCGCTTATTGTTCGCCGAAGCAGTCGATATCAAGCTCGAAACGTTACAAAATAGCGAAATGACCATCGAAATCGCTTATATCGCCCCTCTATGCGAAGAAAAGAAAGTTAACGATTTTATCATCGTCCCTTTTACAAGAGAAAGCTACTCTTTCCAAAAACAGTTGGACACGAACCCCGATTACCTGCAGATCGAGGATGTCGCCAAATGGCAGGATCTTCTGCTGCGCGGAAACGTCTTGATCGAGGCAAATCAAGCCATTTACTCGTTGGAAGTCGTCCGTATCATCAGCATTGAGAACCCGCAAACACAGGTAGAGAGCGCCATTCAAGGACCGCAGCTTGCGCTCAGCGAAAATATAAATATTTCCCTTAACCTCGTGCGCAGCATGTATCCTTCTCCGGAACTGTCCGTGGAGGAGTATACGATCGGATCTTTGTCCAAAACGCCCGTGTTTGCCTTGTATGATCAGCGCCGTGTCGATCCTACTGTGCTTGAAAATGTCCGTTCGAAATTAACGACGATTAATGTTGAAATGCTTCAAGCTGCCGGGGATTTGGAGAAGCTTCTCGTCGGCAAACGGAAGCATTTGTTTCCGACTCTTCTAATCACAGAACGGCCTGACCGTATAACAAAAGCGTTATCCAAAGGCAAAATTGTGATTCTTCTAAAAGGAAATATGTTCGCGATCATTTTACCCGCGACCTTCTTCGATTTCATGCATGCGATGGAGGATGACTACGATGCTTATTGGATGACTCGTTTTCTTATATTTCTAAGGTACGCCTCCATTGTACTTACGATCACGCTTCCCGCTCTCTATATTTCGGTCGTATCCTACAACCCGGAGCTGTTTCGCGTTCAGTTAGCCTTCTCGATTGCAGGCAGCCGCTCTGCCGTTCCTTACCCCTCGTTTGTTGAAGTGTTTATTATGCTCTTCATGATCGAGACGCTTATTGAGGCCAGTATCCGCTTGCCGCGTTACATTGGCTCTACAGCCACCACTGTTGGCGGGCTTATTCTCGGACAAGCTGCACAGCAAGCTGGACTTGTAAGCAGCATCATGATCATCGTGACGTCGTTCGTTGCGATATCCAATTTCGTTATTCCTGTTAATTCACTGTCGTTTGCAGTCCGTTTTTTAAAATATCCGTTAATACTCGTCTCCATTTTTTTTGGCATTTCAGGAGTCGCTGTCGGCATGTTTGTCTATCTCACTTATCTTTGCAATCTTAGAAGCTTCGGAAAACCGTATATGCGTATATTCGGAAAATTAAGGCCGTTAGAAGGCGATGTCGGGCAGGTGGGATTAAAGTGAATCGGTATGTCTTTTACAACTTCACACTAGTCAGCTTCATCAACTTAATGCTGTTCGTTCCGCATATTTTAATTAAGGCCCGTTATAACGGCGCTGTATCTTCCATTCTTGTAGGCATTGTTATTGGCACGATACTGGTCTATATGTACACGAGCGCTATGGCAAGGTATCCCGGCAAGGGCTTGCCTGATATATTAAAGCTGCATTGCCCGCATTGGCTCGTCGTCATCTCAATGGTTTTTTTTGCGATGATGTGGTGGATGGGGTCAACAATCGTTGTCGTCGCTTACGCCATCCTTATCAATCGTTTTTTCAACCCTGACGCGAATACGATTGTCATTTTGGTGATGCTGATCCTTGCATGCGGCTACGCGGCCACTCGCTCGACGCTCTCCGTCATGTTTGTCATGGAGATTGGCTTAATCGTCAATGCTCCGATTATTATATTTATTTTGTTCAAAGCAGTAAGGAGTCCGCAATTAAACTGGGATGCGATTCGAGTCGTAGCCAATTATGTAACCGAAATGCCCACCTTGACGTCAGTTGCAGCAGCAACTTATATTTTCACCGGATATATTAATCTATCCTTATTTAATAGGCTCTTTCCGCCAAATTTCCGCTTTAAATTCCGCTGGGTTTATCCGCTCTTCGGTACTCTGATTTTGCTTATTACTTTTTTTGTCCCGATCGGTTTTCACGGTACGGAAGGCGTAAACCAATATATTTATATCTGGAGCATTACCGCCGACTCTATGCTTATGCAGTATGGGTTTATTGAGCGTGTGTTGTTTCTTTTCTTAATTGTTTTTTTGAATTTGACGCTTGTCTATACAATGGCCGGCTGGCATCAAGCGATGGAATTTATTAAAGTCTGCTTCAAAAACAACAAACCGGAAATCGACAGTCCCAAAACACCAACATCCAACTATGTAATTATCAGCATTTTTGCGGTGCTTTCTATACTCTATCTTGTATTGACGAACGAAAAAATGAACCTGTTCCTTACAACGTATTGGCTCATTATTCGTATGATTGCTGAAATCCTGACTGTACTATGGATATTCGTGCTGAGCAGGAGGTCAAAAACAGCATGAACAAATGGCCACGAACCTTTCTGATTATCGGTATTTTTGCTTTGCTCTTTAGCGGCTGCGGCTTTAAAGACATCGACAAACGCTTCTTTGTCGTTGCGCTCGGCATCGACCTATCCGATAATGAAAAAAAACCTTATCGCCTTACGCTTCAGCTAGCTGTGCCCTCTCCAAAAATCGAGCCAGGCGCTTCCAAAACGCAAATCGAAACGATTGATACCGAAAGCATTGCTGAGGGTGTGCGGATGCTGAAAGCCTATGTCGACAAAGAGATCGATTTCGGGCATTGCAAAGTATTTCTAATCGGCGAGAAGCTGGCACGTAAAGACTATCAAAACCTTCTGGAGTGGATGACGAGAAGGAGAGATATACAAAGCGTAGCCGACATCGCCATTGGCAAGCCGGATGCTGAGAGCCTGCTTAATGTGGAGCCGGTCTCCGAGCGCTATCCAGGAAATACGTTATTTCTGAGCTTTGGAGCTGACGGAACAGAATCTTCCTACACTTATGTAGAATCTTTATCAGACTTTTCTAGGCGTGCCACTGAGGAAGGACTTGACCCACTGATGCCTGTTATCGCCAAAGATAAAAGTGAAAGCTTTGTTATCAATCGTACGGCTCTTCTTAATAAGAAAAGGATCAAGCTTATACTCTCTCCCAAGGAGTCACAGCTTTACAATCAGCTTTCCAGCAATTTCACCAAGTCTTCCATGCATGGCATGTTTGAAGGAATGGATCTTGTTGTTGCCCTCACTGAAATTCATTCCAATTTTCATATTGGCAACCACGACGGCGAGGATACGATTACGATGGATGTCAAAATGAAGGTTGTGTTCGAGGAAGCGCCTAAGGACCTCTATGAGGAACAATGGGCGCCAATCGAAAAACATCTGAATCAGGAATATGCCAAAACCTGCGTTGCCCTCTTGCGAAAAATTCAAAAGGCTGGCGTTGATCCTATGGGGTTTGGCCTTCGGTATCGCGCTACCCATCCCGGAAAGGGAGCTTGGGAGGAATGGAAATCGATTTATCCGAATGCTAAATTCAACGTTCGAACGAATATTAAAATAGAAGGCACAGGGCTTATCAAATAAAGCTGTGAAGAAGGCATGCACATGGCAAAGGGGTATCTCCGAGGTCCTATTGGACCTTGAAGATACCCCTCTCTTGTTCTATTTGCGAACCAGTCGATTCGTTTGGCGCAGCTCGTTGATCGAGCCTGCCCCAATGCCGAACATCGCCGTCCGGAGTTCAAACTCAATACGCTCGAATTGCTGAAGCAGTTGCTCCTGCGACACCTGATTCGTGCCGTTTGCCGCTTGCGGAAGCAGCACTCGCCCAAATCCGGCCAGATCAGCGCCAAGCGCTATCGCCTTCGCTGCGTCAACACCGGTCCGTAGGCCGCCGCTAGCAATAATATTCGCATGCGGCAGCCGCATGCGAATCTCCATGACACTCTCGGCTGTTGGTATTCCCCAATCCGTGAACGCCTCGGCTGCCTGCCTTCTCAGCTCGTCTTGCGAGCGAAACTTCTCGACCTGACTCCAAGAGGTGCCTCCAGCTCCAGCTGCATCAATGAACGCAACCCCTGCCCCAGCGAGCGCTTCTGCAGTATCGGCATCGATCCCCCAACCGACCTCTTTTACGCCAACCGGCACATGCAATGATTGGCAAACCTGCTCAATCGATTGAAGCAGATTGCGAAAATCCGTATCTCCCTCAGGCTGGAACACCTCCTGCATGCAATTAAGATGCAGGACGAGCGCGTCCGCTTCCGCAATTTCAACCGCTTTGCGGCAGGAATCAATTCCGAACCCATAATTAAGCTGAACCGCGCCAATATTGGCGATAACAGGTACGGTAGGGGCATCCTTGCGTATGGAGAAAGAAGCAGCAAGCTGCTCATTTTCAATTGCGGCGCGCATCGAGCCAAGACCGATTGCCCAGCCTCTTGCCTCCGCCACCACAGCCAAACGTCGATTGATTGCGCCCGCTTCATCCGTTCCCCCCGTCATGGAGCTGACGAGCAGCGGAGCACCGAGTTTTTTGCCAAACCATTCCGTATCCAGCCTCACCTCGCTGAAGGAAACTTCGGGCAGCGCATTATGCTTAAAGCGATATTGCTCCAAGCCCGTTTCAATGCCAACGCTGTTTACTTGCTCCTGCAAGCAAATGCGTATATGCTCCCCTTTGCGCTTCGCGGTTGCGGCTTGCTGATCTACTGTCATGCTTGTTCCTCCCAAGCGCTAACGGCTAGCGCCTTTTATGGCAGCGCAGCTCACGTTCCGCTTCTCTATCTTCATCAATTATTATGTGCCTTAGCTCCGTGCAATGGTGTAAAACGACTACCTACTAGCATAGCATAATTTTCTGATTCATGCTCCTTGCTCCACGACTTTGATACATAACGCTCATAAATATACACCTTATCCTTAAAATGGAATTTTTATATTTATGAATAAAGTGTTTTCATTTGCCTTCCTAAATTCTGTCATCTCTCGGACATCGGAATAAAATAGTACCTTCGGCAAGTGTGGCATTATAAAGAAGGTCATATTTCTCTCAACTATCCTTAGCCATTCTGCAATGCTCTATCCCTCAAATTAATGATTTTTGCAATCATAAATTTGATTTTTACAATCATTTTATATTGTTAAACGATCGAAACTCATATAAAATAAAAGTAACGAATCCATCAAGGAGGCAGTCAAATGGAAATTATAAAATTTGATTCACAACAGGAATTGGATGCTTACGCAGCAAGTCTTTTCATCAACATCGTAAACGAGAAGCCTAACGCAGTGCTTGGTCTAGCAACAGGATCGACACCTATCGGAATTTATGACAAAATAGTAGAGGCATACAATCAAAAAAAGGTTAGCTTCAAGGATGTAACGACGTTCAATCTGGATGAGTATGTCGGCCTGACGGCTGAAAACGATCAAAGCTATGCTTATTATATGAATAAGCATTTATTTGCTCATATCGATATCCCTGCGGATCAAACCCATTTGCCTAACGGCATGGCAGAGAAACTTGATGCGGAAACTGCTCGTTATGATGCTATGCTTGAGGCACAGCCGGTAGATATCCAACTGCTTGGTCTTGGCCATAACGGACATATCGGCTTTAACGAGCCTGATGTCAATCTATCGGGCGGCACTCACGCTGTGCAGCTGAAGCAGGAAACTCTTGAAGCGAATGCGCGCTTCTTCGCTTCTATGGACGAAGTGCCTAAATATGCAATTACAATGGGCGTAGGCTCGATATTGAAAGCAAACACAATCGTTTTGGCTGTTCGCGGGGCGGACAAAGCAAGTATCGTTAAAGAAGCATTGACTGGACCAATCACCACAAACGTGCCAGCCTCATTGCTGCAAACACATGCACGCGTAATCGTACTGCTCGATCGCGAGGCTGGAAGGATGTTGGATTAAATGACAGCAAGCTCTGCTAACTGGCTCATTCACAATGTGAATATCGTACTAGAGGACCGAGTCATTACCGGAAGCGTCGTCGTTCAAGATGGTAAAATAGCTCAGGTCATTTCGGAGGACGACAAGGAATCAGCAGGAGCAGTGAAAAAAGAGCTTCCTACAATAGATGGTCAAGGCGGCTTTCTGCTGCCAGGCTTTATTGACGTTCACGTACACGGCGGCTTCGGCGCTGATTTTATGGACGCGAGCCGCGAAAGCTTTAACACGATTACTAAATTTCATGCCTCGCAAGGAACGACGGGCATGCTGGCTACAACAATGACCGCAGCAAAGGACGCAATAGAGGATGTATTGCAAGCTGTTTCGGACTACAGCAGCAGCGAAATGCCTTATGCAGCTTTGTACGGCGTTCATTTGGAAGGTCCCTTCATTAGTGAAAAATGGCCTGGTGCGCAAAATCCAATCTTCATTAAAGATCCTCAGCTTGAATGGATGAAGCAATGGCATGCAAAATGGCCCGAGCTCATCCGTCAGCTTACGCTAGCACCAGAGAAAAACGGCGCTATCGAGACGATAGCTTGGCTGGCTGAGCAAGGCATCAATACAGCATGCGGTCATACCGATGCTGTCTATGATGAAGTAATTGCTGCAGCGAATGCCGGTCTATCACAGGCGGTTCATACGTTTAATGCGATGCGCGGCCTTCATCATCGCGAGCCCGGAACGCTTGGCGCCGTACTTACCGATGACCGGATTGCAGCCGAGCTCATCGCTGACGGCATTCATGTGCATCCGGCAGCGATCCGGCTCGTTCTTGCAGCGAAGCCACAGGATAAGGTCATCCTCATCACCGATGCGATGGCTGCAGCCGGCATGTCAGACGGTGAATACAGTTTGGGCGGTTTAGCCGTAATCGTGAAGGACGGCGAAGCGCGCTTGCTTGAAGGCAACGCTCTCGCAGGGAGCTGCCTCACGATGATCGGCGCTGTTCGCTTTATTCTTGAAAACTCCAGCTTAACGATCGCAGAGGTCAGCCGACTTGCCAGCGGCAATGCAGCGAAGCAGCTCGGCATCAGCGACCGTACAGGCTCCATAGCAAGCGGCAAGCAAGCAGACCTTGTATGGACCGATGCGAATCTGAACGTCAAGCAGACCTGGGTGCAGGGCCGCTCCGTTTATGAAGCGCAGTAATACTGCAGCTTAACGTATACCTTGGAGGTCATTAAATGGCCGCCAGGGTATTTTTTTCATTCGCAATCCTTCTACTACTAGTCTGGATTTGTTGGCCGTAAGCGCAAATGCGTGCTTAAAGCTGACTTTAGGTTGTTTCTGATACGAATAATCCAGAGAGCGATCCTAAAAAGTCTCTTTAAAATTTTTAAGCATATCCCCCCACTCCCAAGCATGAACCATCCTATAAAAAAGCCTCCAACCCCACTTGTTCAGTGGTTTTGGAGGCTCTTTCGCATTTTAATTGGGGATCCGCCCATAAAACGTAACTCTTATGAAATAGTCCTGCCTTTTATAATTCGCGCTATCCCGTCACATGAACGGAAATGCCGTGCAGTTCAACCGCAGCTTCAAGCTCATCTGTAAGGGGAACATCGGTAATGACGCCGCGAAGCTCCGTTAAGGAAGCGATGGAGAAGAGCGAGGTACGGCCTGTCTTCGTATGATCGAATACGGCATACGCTGCCTGCGAACGTTTTATGAGTGCTTTGGCGATTTGCGCCTCTTGCTCTGAGTAGGTCGTGATGCCGCCTGAGGCTGAAATACCATCAACGCCGATGAACATTTTCCCAATATGCAAATGGGCAACCATGCCCTCGCCCAGCGGTCCGCATAGCTCAAAGCTGTTATGGCGCATAATGCCTCCGGTTACGACAACCTGAATATCGCTACCCGCCAGCTCCATCGCAATGTTAACCGCATTGGTTACGACCGTTATGCCTTTGCGGGATTTTAAGAGCTTCGCGATTAAGAAGTTAGTTGTACCGCCGGAGAGCGCGATGACATCGCCTTCGTAGATTAATGAAGCAGCTAGCTCGGCGATTCGCTCCTTCTCCAAAATCGACAGCCCTTCCTTCTCGGCAAAAGGCAGATCTCGAACGGAATTCATCCCATCGTACATCGCTCCGCCAATGGTGCGAATTACCGGATAATCAGCCTCCATTTGCTCCAAATCGCGACGCGCAGTCGCTTCAGAGCAGCCGAAGCGCTCGACCATCTCCGTTATCGTTACTCGTCCCTGCTGCTTCAGCAGCTGCAGTACTGCCTCTCGGCGGCGCTGCCCTTTGGACCCGTTCAAATCAGCCATTGTCAGCGCTCCACCCACACTTTAGCGGACATCCGCTGCTCGACGACATCCCACTCCGGCAATGCTTCCCAGTCGCCTCTCATTTGTACAACCAGCGATCCGTTGATGCTGGCAAGACGGACTGCTTCAACAGGAGACAATCCTTTCATGATGCCAGCCAAAAAGCCCGCACAGAAACCATCTCCCGCACCAACCGTATCCACAACCTGCTCAGCCGGATAGAATGGCAAGCTTTCCTCTTGGCCGTTGTTCAATACAACTGTTGTATCGCCTCTGCCTTTAATAATGGAGACTGCCTTCAATTTCGAAAGCTCGCCTTTGACATGCTCATAGTCATCTGTATCGTACAATAGCTTAAGCTCATCCCAGCCCGGCAAAAAATAATCCGCATCCGCTGCAAGCGGCAAAAGCGTTTCTCGTGCTTCCTCGATGGACCACAGCTTTAGGCGCAAATTTGGATCAAAGCTGACGAGCACGCCAGCGTCTTTTGCGATGTCGACTGCACGGCGAAGCGTCCTGCGGCAATCCTCGCTGAGCGCTGCAGTAATGCCAGTGACATGAAGCAGCTTTGCTCCGCGAATGTAATTTTCGTCAAGCTGCTCAGGAATCATGCGACTGGCAGCCGAATGCTTTCTGAAGTAATGGACGGCTAATCTGCCCGCTACATGCTCGCGGAACATCATGCCCGTCGGCGCATCTGCGCTAAGCTGAGCCCGGGATACGTCCACGCCTTCGCCGCGCAGCGTTTTCAAAATAATTTTGCCGAACGGATCATCGCCTAGTGCTCCAAACCAGCCTACAGAGGAACCAAGTCGCGCAAGTCCAATTGCGACATTGCTTTCCGCTCCGCCGAAGCTCTGTTCAAGCGTCGCAGCACGTTCGATAGACTTATGCTCCTGCGGCATAAACAGAGCCATTGATTCGCCAAACGTTACAATTTGCGGCGATGTTTCATGCACGTTGCAATCCCCCTACAGCGAAATATAATCTACGATTTTTTATTGGCCATCATACATCGGAAATTTCATGAAGTAAATGATAGCGATATAAAGCAACAACACGATGATGCTCATAACGCGTGCTTTGTTAATATGCGCCGTTGCGCTTTTGCCGTCATTAATGGAAGCAACGACGAGCTTAAGCGGTTTGGAAATAATCCCGCCAAGTGCGGCAATTGCCAGGAATAGAACGATAATAATAACCATCCATGTTACGGTATAGTCAGCCTGCGACATCAAGTAACCGCCTGTCAACAGCTGCAGCATCAGGAAATACTGGGCGATGCGATTAGCTGACAGCAAACCGTCCGCTAGACCGCCTTGTCCAACTCCGGCTAGCTTGGATGCTCTTCCAACCATGATTGGGAGCACGATATAAAATCCCATCCCTGCTGCCCCTAGCACATGCAAAAACAACATTACTTTAAACATTATTAACTCCTCCTGTTTTGGTAAAGCGTAATCAACGACCCGCTATTGCCAAAATTGTATCTAACAAATAGTTTATCAGAAACGAGATTTTTTTCAAATGACTACGCTATCA
Source organism: Paenibacillus sp. Y280 (assembly GCF_056786335.1). Taxonomy (NCBI): domain Bacteria; kingdom Bacillati; phylum Bacillota; class Bacilli; order Caryophanales; family Paenibacillaceae; genus Paenibacillus; species Paenibacillus sp. Y280. Next base: position 100,421 of record NZ_JBXCIW010000005.1, on the reverse strand, counting down.
ATACGTTGGTTTATAGCTTAAGCCTTAAATCCATATTTGCTCATCACGCCATGAATGGCGAAATAAGTGACTTCCTCAGGCAAAGCGTCTTTAATCGGCCGAAGCTTCTCATTCCCAAGCTCTCCAATCGCATCAACGATCAGCTGCTCGTATTCAGCAGGTATGATGCGGCTCCAATCGATCTCCTCGCCCTCGTCGGCGCAGCGAATTAAATGCCCCTCAACCGTTACTCTGCTTAAACCGCGCTCCTTCGCAATATCATCCGGCTCCATGCCGGCTTGAAACCGCGCAAGCGTAGTCAAATAGCTCGGCTCCTCGTCTCCCGCCGCTCTTTTAGTAGAAGAGACCGTCGCTTTAGGCGCAGCTTTAGGAGCTGCAGAGCTCGTTCCAGACGAGGCACCCTCGCCTCCAAACGATTGAATTATGGAGAGCAAGTCCTCTCCGTATTTCTCAGCCTTCGCTGATCCAATCCCCTTCACGCCTAGCAGCTGATCTACCGTCTGCGGCTGTACATTCGCAATTTCCCGAAGCGTCGCGTCAAAAAATAACATGAACGGCGGCACGCCTTCCACGGCTGCTTTCTCTTTGCGCCATTGCTTAAGCGCATCGAATAGCGGGGAAGCGTTCGCGTAATCGGCTGACGCCGCTTGCCGGACAGTCGCTCGAACTCTTTGCATAATCGATTCGCGGCCTTCAAGAACCGGAAGCGCGCTCGCCGTTAAAGAGACGACTGGATATTGTCCCTCGCTAAGCTTCAAATAGCCTTCCGATACGAGCCAATAAAGCCAATCCACAATTTCCTTCTCGGGCAAATGCCGCATAAGTCCGTACGTGGACAAGCGGTCCAGACCGAATTCAAGCAAACGCTTGTCGCGAGAGCCCTTCAGCACCTTGGCTGCCATCGTTACGCCGAAGCGGCCTTTCATTCGTCCGACGCAGGAGAGCGCCATCTTCGCTTCCTCCGTCCGGTTAACCGGCTCGCTCTTATCGAGGCAGCTGCTGCATTTGCCGCAAGCCTCTACGCCAGTTTCTCCAAAATAATCAACGATAAACTGCTGCAGGCAGCGCTGCGTTCGGCTATAATTCATCATCGTATGCAGCTTGGATAGCTGAATCGATTTGCGATCCGTATCGCCAGTGCCCTGCTCAATCAGGAAGCGCTGAACCTGCATATCGGCTGGCTCGAACAAGAGGATACACTCGCTTTCCTCTCCATCCCTTCCGGCACGGCCCGCCTCTTGGTAATACGATTCAATATCGCTGGTCATTTGCCAATGCAGCACGTACCGGACGTTGGGCTTATCGATGCCCATGCCAAAAGCGTTCGTCGCAACCATGACGCGAATCTCATCAAATCTAAACTTCTCCTGCGTATCGGCGCGCTCCGTATCGGAGAGTCCGCCGTGATATTTACCCGCCAAAATGCCTCTGCGGGTAAGCTGCTCATATACGTTCTCGACTTCTTTTCTAGTAGCAGCATATATAATGCCCGATTGCTCCTTGCGCTCAGCCACATAGCTCTCAAGAAATTTCTTCTTATCCACGCCCGTAACGACGGAAAGCGATAGATTTGGCCTTGCAAAGCCGGTTACAAAAACGCTAGGATCTCGAAGCTTGAGCATTTCTGAAATGTCGAGCGCTACCTCATTCGTTGCCGTAGCCGTAAAGGCTGCAACAAGCGGCCGATCCTTCATTCTTGCTATCCAGCCAGCAAGCTGGCGATAGCTTGGCCTAAAGTCATGTCCCCACTGGGATACGCAGTGGGCCTCGTCTATAGCGATGAGCGGAATTTGCAGCTGCTCGGATAATGATTGAAACATCGGCGCATCCAGCCGCTCAGGCGCAACGTAAAGCAGCTTATACTCACCCTGCATGCTACTGCGCATAACTTCCCGGTATTCGGCTGCACCAAGCGAGCTGTTCAGAAACGCTGCCGACACCCCTACACGCCTCAGTGCATCAACCTGATCCTTCATGAGCGAGATGAGCGGGGATATAACAAGCGACGTACCTGGCAGCAGCATTGAAGGGATTTGATAACAGATCGACTTCCCTCCGCCTGTCGGCAAAATAGCCAGCGTGTCTCGTCCGTTCAATATTCCCGCTATAATATCCTCTTGTCCTTTGCGAAAGGAGTCATAGCCGTATACTCGTTTTAAAGCTTGCCTCGCTTGTTCGATCAATCTTCGTCCCTCCTCTGTAAAAATAAACAAGAGGACCCTGGCAGCATTCTGTCAGGGTCCTCCCAAACGCATTCTTTTATAATCAGCGAGTAAGCTCGCTTATTGGCCTGTTACTACTTGAATGACGTTGCGAACGGATTGAGCAGATTTATCAAGAGCAGCCTTCTCTTCAGCTGTCAAATCAAGCTCAAGCACTTTCTCGATGCCATCGCCGCCAATGATTGTTGGAACGCCCATGAACAGGTTGTCATAGCCGTATTCGCCTTCAAGCAAAGCGATAACCGGAATGATCCGTTTTTTGTCTTTAAGGATCGCTTCAGTCATTTGCACGAGAGAAGCTGCAGGCGCATAGTACGCGCTGCCGTTGCCAAGCAGGTTAACGATTTCGCCGCCGCCAACGCGAGCGCGTTGTACGATTGCTTCAATGCGTTCAGCAGAGATAAGCTTCTCGATTGGAATGCCTCCAACGTTCGAGTAACGAACGAGTGGAACCATATCGTCGCCATGTCCGCCAAGCACGAAGCCGCGAACGTCTTCAACAGATACGTTAAGCTCTTGTGCAATAAAAGTGCAGTAGCGAGCTGTATCAAGAACGCCGGATTGGCCGATTACGCGGTTTTTAGGGAAACCAAGCGTCTGGAATGCCGCGTAAGTCATAGCATCAACCGGGTTGCTCAGGATGATGACATAAGCGTTAGGGCTAGTCGCTTTGATGTTTTCGCAAACGGATTTTACGATGCCAGCGTTTGTGCTGACAAGGTCGTCGCGGCTCATGCCCGGTTTACGAGCGATACCAGCTGTGATGATGACAACATCGGATTCTATTGTATCTTCATAGTTTGAAGTACCGATGATGTTAGCGTCCACTCCAAGTACTGGAGTTGCTTCAAGCATATCGAGCGCTTTACCTTTAGTTGGGTTTTCAAGAGGTGCAATATCAACAAGAACAACATCGCCTAGCTCTTTTTGAGCAAGCATAAGCGCTGTAGTAGCGCCTGTAAAACCGGCTCCAACGACTGTAATTTTTTTGCGTTTAATAGCCATCTTGTGTAAATCCTCCCGTCACATTGCTTAATTTAAGGGGAGACCCCTTTGACCCCCTTTTTTTTAGGGAGCCAACACTCCAAAGTGCGTTTTCGAACCCACCTAAATCCTCCCGTCCAAGGGAGGACCCCAAGGCGCTGCGCCTCTGGACACCCGCTAATTGGACTAAAGTAAGAGAAAAACCGGTGCGTTTGTGCTACTTTGGAGCATGGATCGCTTTCGTCCCTGCTGGACACGCTTTACGATTGTGCGTGGAGGGGAATCTGCCCCTGCGGGACGTGATTCCAAGACCTGCGGGACGCCATTCCACCCAAACCTTACACACAAACCAGAAATAGATAAAACGCAAACCATACTAAGATTATGGGGATCAAACGGTTCCCTTATACAATGGAAGATAAGACTACATATTTTTAATGATTTCGTCTGCGAAAGCGGAACATTTTACTTCTGTTGCGCCTTCCATCAAGCGTGCGAAGTCATAAGTAACGGTTTTGTTGTTAATGGAAGCTTCCATACCTTTATAGATAAGGTCTGCCGCTTCTTGCCAGCCTAGGTGCTCAAGAAGCATTACGCCGGAAAGGATTACGGAACCCGGGTTTACTACATCAAGGTCAGCGTATTTAGGAGCTGTACCGTGTGTTGCTTCGAAGATTGCATGACCAGTCAAGTAGTTGATGTTAGCGCCTGGAGCGATACCGATACCGCCAACTTGTGCAGCTAGTGCATCGGACAAGTAGTCACCGTTCAAGTTCAATGTTGCGATAACATCGAAGTCAGTTGGACGTGTAAGAACTTGTTGCAAAGCGATGTCTGCGATTGCGTCTTTAATGATCAGCTTGCCAGCAGCTTCTGCATCTTTTTGTGCTTGGTTAGCAGCGTCAGTGCCTTGAGCTTCTTTAATGCGATCGTATTCGCCCCATGTGAAAGTCTCGTTAGCGAATTCTTGCTCTGCCACTTCGTAGCCCCAGTTTTTGAACGCGCCTTCTGTGTATTTCATGATGTTGCCTTTGTGTACAAGCGTAACGGATTTCTTGCCGTGCTTGATTGCATACTCGATCGCTGCGCGAACAAGACGTTGCGAGCCTTCTTTGGATACTGGCTTGATGCCGATACCGGAAGTTTCTGGGAAGCGGATTTTGTTGGCTCCCATTTCATTTTGAAGGAACTCGATTACTTTTTTCACTTCTGCGGAACCTTCTTGGTACTCAATACCCGCGTAGATGTCCTCTGTGTTTTCACGGAAGATAACCATGTCAACAAGCTCAGGACGTTTTACAGGGGATGGAACGCCAGTGAAGTAACGAACTGGACGCAGGCAAGTGTATAGATCAAGCTCTTGACGAAGAGCAACGTTCAAAGAACGGATACCGCCGCCGATAGGCGTCGTCAAAGGACCTTTAATTGCAACGATATACTCACGAATTGCTGTAAGTGTATCAGCAGGCAGCCACTCGCCGTATTCGTTGAATGCTTTCTCGCCGGCAAATACTTCGTACCAAGCAATTTTTTTCTCGCCGTTGTAAGCTTTCTCTACCGCTGCATCAAGTGCGCGTTTCGAAGCTTTCCAGATGTCGCGGCCTGTGCCGTCGCCTTCGATGAAAGGAATGATAGGATTGTTAGGTACGTTTAGTACACCGTTGTCTATTGTGATTTGCTCGCCTTCTGTTGGAAGCGCGAATTTTTCGAACTGAGCCATGAATAAAATCCTCCTTAGAATGGTACCTACCGTTGTGCAGGTATGTATTAGTTATATTTCACAATGAAGGAGAAGAGCGAACAGCCCGTTCGCGTCTGCCCTCTCCATCCATTGTAACTTAATTTAGCGATTAACGCTGTTCAATCGGAATGTATTTCGCGTTAACTGGACCTACATAATCTGCACGCGGACGAATCAAGCGGTTATCTTGGTATTGCTCAAGGATATGCGCGCTCCAACCTGATACACGGCTGATCGCAAAAATTGGCGTAAACAGGTCGCGTGGAATTTCAAGCGTCGTGTATACGGATGCGGAGTAGAAGTCAACATTTGGCTTCAAGCCCTTTTGTCCCGTTACCAATTCTTCGATTTTGACAGACATTTCGTAAAGCTCCATATTGCCTGTCAGCTTGCCGAGCTCGCGTGACATTTTTTGCAAATGTTTTGCGCGTGGATCGCCGTTTTTGTAAACGCGGTGACCAAAGCCCATGATCTTAACTTTGTTCGCAAGAGCGTTGTTAATGAAGCTCTCAACGTTAGCTGCTGAACCGATTTCTTCCAGCATAACCATAACCGCTTCGTTAGCGCCGCCGTGAAGTGGACCTTTCAAAGCGCCGATCGCGGAAGTTACGCCCGAATAAATGTCAGACAATGTAGCTACCGTAACGCGTGCAGCAAAAGTCGATGCATTCAATTCGTGGTCAGCATGAAGAACGAGCGCTTGATCAAGTGCTTTAACAGCTACTTCAGCAGGCTCGTTCCCTGTAAGCATGTATAGGAAATTATAAGCGATTGATACGCCTTGCTTTGGCGCTACCGGTTCTTTCCCTTGACGAATACGTGCAAAAGCAGCAATAATCGTAGGCAGCTGCGCCTGCAATTTGATTGCTTTCAGTTGATTCGCTTCAGGAGTCATATCGTTAGCGGAGCTGTCGTACAATGCCAGGCTTGATACCGCTGTGCGCAGTGCAGCCATCGAGTTTGTGTCGTTTGGATATAGTTTAATTTGATCAAGCACGCCTTGAGGAACGGCTGCATATTGATCCAACTGCTTTTGCAGTCCATCAAGCTCGGAACGATTAGGTAATTTACCGTACCATAGAAGATATGCGACCTCTTCAAAGGTAGCGTTTTCTGCGAGATCGTCAATATCGATACCTCGGTATGTCAGTACGCCATCAATAATTGAGCTGATGGACGACGCCGCGGCAACAATTCCTTCCAGACCTTTAGTTGCTGTCATCGTTCTCTCTCCTTTAACTTGGATATCGTTTGTTAACAATAAAAAGGGTTCGTTATTTGTACCATCGCCTTTAATCATAAATGATTTCGGCGGTGAAGTGAACAAATAGAGACATAAAAATGCTTTATCGACATCATTAATATTTTTTTCGATTAGTCTCTCACCACATCGTATCGTATGCTCCAGCTGCATTTTTCCCTATTCGCTCTATTTTTAGCCGCAGCATAAACTATTTTAACAGAAACGAATATAGTGGTAAAATGTCACAAAGAGAACTTTCTGAGCAAAATTTGCCGCATTGGAGGCGCTACATGACAGAACAACGCATTGGAATTATCGACATAGGCTCCAACTCCGTCCGGCTCGTCGTATACGAAAGGACTGCAAATGGTGCTCATCGAGTTGCTGATAGCAGTAAACGGCCTGCCAGACTAAGCGAACAAATTGATGAAAACGGCGATCTGCCGGGGACAGCAATCGAGGAGCTAATCGACACACTTAATCATTTTACCATGATTTGCACACATAATCATACAAGCCACATTCGCGCGGTCGCAACAGCTGCTATTCGAAACGCCAAAAACCGCACAGCAATACTCGATCGCATAAAAACAGCAACGGGTCTAACCATCGAATTGCTATCCGGAGAGGACGAGGCTTCCTACGGCTTTCTCGGCATGATTAATTCGATTAATATTCGGGACGGTTTTTTAATCGATATCGGCGGCGGAAGCACGGAGCTTTCTTTGTTTCGCAATCGCGCGCTCGTTCGTTCCGTATCCTTTCCTTTTGGCTGCGTAAGCCTTAACAAGCGCTTCGGATCAAAAGGGCTGCTTCAGGATGAGGAATTGAAGGCGCTTGAGCTGCTTGTATCAGAAGCTGTTCGTAATGAGCCTTGGATTGGGGAAACAGCTGGACTGCCTCTTGTCGGAGTAGGCGGTACCGTGCGCGCACTCGGCAAAATGCATCAATTCGCTTATAAATACCCGTTCCCGCAAACGCATAACTATCCGGCAACAAGCGATCAGGTCGATGAACTGTTTCATCAAATGCGCAAGCTGCCGCTAGACAAAAGGCGCAAGCTGCCAGGCTTGTCCAAAGACCGCGCTGATGTCGTAGTGCCTGGCGTTGCTATTTTGCGCGTTTTGTTTCGGGCAACTAAGTCGGCATATTACCGAATTTGCGGGGCAGGTCTGCGTGATGGATTATTCCATGCGACACGCTTCCCGAATCATCCCAAGCAAGATGATGTGCTTAATTTTAGTCTTAAAAATTTGAGCGCTCTGCATCCGGCAGCGCCGAAGCAGCATGTGCAGCAGGTCAACCGGATATCGCTAGAGCTCTTCGATGTGCTGAATTATGTACATCCTCTGCCGCCGCAAACGAGGGTGCTGCTTGATACGGCGTCGCAGCTGTTTCGTATCGGTGCCTCCATCGATTATTACGAATATGCGAGACACTCCTTCTACCTCATCATCAACTCCCAGCTGAATGGGCTTAGCCACAGGGAGATGATTATGACAGCAGCTATCGCTTCTTACAAAAGCAAAGGCCGGGCTCGTCAGCACATATCCGAATATAAGGAGCTGCTTAACGAGACCGACCTTGATATTATTTATAAGCTTGGTGCATTGCTTCAGCTCTCTACAGCACTCGATCGAACGGAGACGCAGGCAATCGCGCAGCTGAACGTCCAATTATCCGGCAGCCAGCTGCTGCTGCGGCCCATTCAACCTCGAGGCATGCTGGATGTCGAGCGCCGCGAGGTCGAGGAGCTGAGCTCTGAATTCAAGAAGCTGTGGAGCGTATTGCCAGTACTTGACTATACAGCTATGCATGTCCCTTCCACAACGATATAACCTTTGCCTCGAATTGACTGCGGAACGGCTGCTTATCTTCACTGGAAATGTGTTCATAAGTACCGTTCGACTGCAGTTCGCGAGCCTTTACATTGTCATTGATATTAAGCTCCAGCATCTTGATAAGAATTTGTCTGAGCGTCTCATCAAATACAGGACATATCAGCTCGATCCGCCGCGTTAAATTGCGAGTCATCCAGTCTGCGCTCGACAAGTAAACTTCCTCTTCCCCGTCATTATAAAAATACATAATTCTCGAATGCTCGAGGAAGCGGTCAACGATGCTGATGACCTGAATATTTTCACTGCGTCCCGGAACACCTGGCCGCAAGCAGCATACTCCGCGGACGATAAGCACAATCTTCACGCCGGCTTGAGATGCATCGTACAGCTTATCGATCATTTCCTGATTCGATAAGGAGTTCATTTTGGCGATAATGCGCGCCGGCTTCCCTGCTAACGCATTCTCTCTCTCCCGGTCAATGAGACGGTACAGCTTCTCCTTCAAATCCGATGGAGCAACGCCAAAGGCCTTCCACTCATAAGGCGTTGAGTATCCCGTTACTTCGTTGAACAAAGCCGATGCGTCCCCACCGATTATAGGATGTGACGTGAACAGTCCAATATCCGTATACAAGGTAGCTGTACTGTCGTTGTAGTTGCCCGTACCGACATGTACATAGCGGTGAAGCGTCCCTTGCTCTCGCCGAACGACGAGCAAAATTTTGGCATGCGTCTTTAAGCCGACCAAGCCATAAACAACATGGCAACCCGCCTTCTCCAGCTGGCGCGCCCAAGCGATATTCCTCTCCTCGTCAAACCGAGCCTTAAGCTCCACAACGACCGTTACCTGCTTGCCTGCTTCTCCTGCCTTAGCCAGCGCTTGGACGAGCGCAGATTGGCCGCTGACGCGGTATAACGTCATTTTGATAGCCAGCACGTCTGGATCGTAAGCCGCCTGCAACACAAAATCATTAACAGCATCAAATGATTCGTACGGATGGTACATCAACACGTCGCGTTGACGGATAACCTCGAACATATCATCTGTTTCATCAAATTCTCTTGGGTAAACGGGCTCCAGCTTCTCATATCGCAAATTGTCATTTCCAGGTACGGCACCTGCAAATTTCATTAGAAAGCTTAGATCAAGCGGTCCGTCAATTTCAAATAAATTATCTTCAATCTCCAGCTCTTCCGTCAGCATTTCGAGCGCATAAGGATGCATGCCCTTTGCCACCTCAAGCCTTACGGGAATACCCCAACGACGGCGGCGCAGCTCCTTCTCGATTTCCTCGAGCAGATCATCTGCATCCTCCTCGTTTAGCGTTATATCGGCATCGCGTGTCAACCGGAACGGATTTACAGAGAATGGGATATAGCCATTAAATAATGTATCAATGAATTTTTCGATCAAATCCTCAAGAAGAACAAATTCCGTCTTCTTGCTGTTGATTCTTCCTGGAACGGGAACAAATCTTGGCAAAATGGACGGCACCTGCACAATTGCAAAAAAAGGCTCCTCCTCAGACGGGTCCTCCTCTTGTCTAAGCAGCACGGCTAAATACAATTCTTTCGTGTGCACGAGCGGAAATGGTCTACTCTGATCGACAGCCATAGGCGTAAGTACAGGAAATACAATTTCGTGAAAATAGTCCGAGACCGCCTTGGTCTGTGTTACATTCAGCTCATCGATCGAACGAATAAAGATCCCTTCACGGCTTAAGGAACGAAATACTTCCCTGTAGGTGCGGTACTGATCGTGAACCATTTGCGTTGCTCGCTTTATCAGCCTTTTCCACAGACCGGACGGCGTATAACCTGTAAAATCGATTTTCGACAGGCCGGCTCTCATCTGCATTTGTATGCCCGCAACCCGCACACTCATGAATTCATCCAGATTGCTGGATACAATCGCCAAGAACTTAACCCTTTCAAGCAATGGATTGTTGAGATCCTGAGCCTCTTGAAGAACTCTTCGGTTGAATTCGATCCAACTTAAGTCACGGTTTACATAGTTTGACAAAAGCTTGGTCATTTCTCACGCCCCCTGAGTAATTATGCGAAATAATCACGCTTCTAATGTGTACGCTTCTGTTTGCAGATCAATACTGCTTTGTAAGATTAATACGCGACAGCGCTGATCACTCTATAAAAAAAGTGACAAGAAACGACAAATATCTATTTTATTATGAAGCATGACTATTATTGCCATGTTAACCTTTTGTAAAGGTAACGTAAATATTAGAATTTTCCGATCTTAAAATTGCCGTTTCTTAATCTTTTTTCAATCCAGTGCAGCATCATTTGCCTGTAAAAGGAACGTGTTGCCGGAATAAGCAGCGTAACGCCCAAGATGTCGGAAATAAATCCTGGCATAAGCAGCAATAATCCCCCTGCCAGCACGCATAAACCGTCCAAGAGCGACTGTCCGGGAATTTGCCCCGCCTGCATTTGACGCTGAGCCTCTCCCCATACTTTTCGCCCTTCTGCACGAGCTAAATAAGCACCTGCCAGTCCCATAATAATCAGTATAAAAAAGGTATACCAGCCGCCAATCCAGCTGCCTACTTGAAAAATTCCTAAAAGCTCAACGATCGGTACAATGATAAAGACAGCCAATAGCCATTTATACATGATTTTGACCTCCTAAAAGTTTGCGAAGCAAACTTACTTCGTAAGCATACGCCTTGTTTGTGAAGCAAACTTACTTCGTAAGCATACGCCTTGTTTGCGAAGCAAACTTACTTCGTAAGCATACGCCTTGTTTGCGAAGCAAACTTACTTCGTAAGCAGCAGCTCGTAGAGCTCTGGCATCACCTTGTTTAAGCGTGCCGGCTGCCAATCTGCATTAACCCATACATGTTTGGTGCCGCCTTCGACTAATAGCTCTCCGGGCAATGGTTTGCCTGCTTCAAATTCAGAGGCATGAAAGTCGGAAGCCGCTACCCTTCTAATTTGAGACTCAAAGGAAAGCCGTACAGGCGAGTAGTCTGCTACTCGTGTACATACGAGAACCATATCATCATAACGAGCAGGCAGCACATAGCGGCATTGCAAATCCACAACAGGCAGCAGCAGGCCGCGTTCCTCTATCGCTTTGTAGCTGTAGCCAGCATTTCTTATCCATTCTGTACGTCCAATTTCAAACCATGTAACATAATTCCCATGAAAAACAACACCCATTTGATCGGTTTCCTGATAACGAACGCGTATGGGGTGCATGAACCAACCGGAAGCTGAAAGCATAACTGAACCTCCCTAACCCATTTACAATAAGCTTACATAAAACATATGTAATTAGCAAAAAGCGAGGGTGCAAACACCCTCGCTTCAGCTTTCGTACCCTATAGTTATTGAGAAAGCAGCTGCTCTAATTACAGTACTTTCGATTGGCCGTGATAGATAACGCCAGTTTCGCCATAGATGGTTACTTCCATGCCATCCTCAAGCAAATCTGTTGCATTTGCAATTCCAAGAATAACAGGAATTCCAAGGTTAAGGCCTACTACTGCAGCATGGCTGGTAATGCCGCCTTGCTCCGTAATAACGGCAGCAGCCTTCTCAAATGCAGGCATATATTCTTTGTCGGTGGAGATCGTAACCAAGATAGAGCCTTCGGTCGTTTTCGCGATAGCTTCCTCTGGTGTACGAGCGACAACGATTTTGCCGATAGCCGTTTGGCTGCCGATGCCTTGTCCTTGTGCCAAAAGCTCACCAATATGATGAATTTTGATTAGGTTTGTTGTGCCGGCGCGGCCTACAGGAACGCCTGCTGTAATGACAACTGTATCGCCAAGGCTTAGGAAGCCTGTGCTCATGCCGCCTTTTACCGCGTTTTCGAACATTTCATCCGTTGTATCCGCATCAGGACCAAGCACGGCGAATACACCCCAAATGAGAGATAGACGACGCAACACCTTCTCATCTGTCGTTACCGCGATGATTGGAGCCTTAGGCTTGTACTTCGATACCATGCGCGCTGTAAAGCCGCTTTGTGTGGAAGTAATAATCGCTTTTGCACCTAGATCAAGAGCAGAGTTGGCAACAGCTTGGCTGATCGCTTCTGTAACCGAAGTTTGTTGTGCATTGGCTTGTTTAGTGAAAATTTCACGGTATTCCAAAGCCGCTTCCGCGCGCTCTGCGATACGTGCCATCGTTTGTACCGATTCCGTTGGGTATCTTCCTGCAGCCGTTTCGCCGGATAGCATGATTGCATCCGTACCGTCGAAAATTGCATTTGCAACGTCACTCGCTTCTGCACGAGTCGGACGCGGGTTGCGCTGCATGGAATCCAACATTTGTGTAGCCGTAATAACTGGCTTGCCTACGCGGTTGCCTTTTTTAATCATGTTTTTTTGTACGAGCGGAACCTCTTCAGCTGGAATTTCAACGCCGAGATCGCCACGCGCTACCATTAGGCCGTCAGAAACCTCAAGAATTTCATCAAGGTTGTCTACGCCTTCTTGGTTTTCGATTTTGGAGATGATTTGGATATGACCCGCATTGTGGCGCTCAAGAAGCTCACGGATTTCAAGCACGTCGCTTGCTTTACGCACGAAAGAAGCTGCTATGAAATCTACGCCCATCTCGATACCGAATACGATATCATTCGCATCCTTCTCTGTAATACCAGGAAGCGAAATTTTTACGCCTGGCACGTTAACGCCTTTTTTGCTTTTAATTGGACCGCTATTTACGATACGGCATACGATTTCAGTTCCATGAACCTCTTCTACCGTCAATCCGATCAAGCCGTCGTCGATCAAAATAGTCGAACCGATTGTTACATCGTTTGGAAGGTTGTTGTACGTAATTGGAACACGATTGCGATCACCCAAAATGTCTTCCGTCGTAAGCGTAATGGTATCGCCTTGATTCAATTCAATAGGCTCTTCCTTCAGCTTGCCAAGACGAATCTCTGGACCTTTCGTATCAAGCAGAACCGCTACTGAAGTGCCAAGCTCGGCATTCGCAATGCGGATATTTTTGATACGATTGCCATGCTCTTCGAAATCTCCGTGAGAGAAGTTAAGACGGGCAACGTTCATGCCTGCTTTAATTAGTTTCTTTGTGTTTTCCAACGATTCGCTGGATGGACCGATGGTACAAACGATTTTAGTTTTACGCATGTAAGTTTCCTCCGTATATTGCCTGAATTCTATACTATACTGACATGACACCCCACTGCTTGTACAGTGAAAAAATCAATTTTACATATAATTTACTGAATCGTCGAAGTCGCTTCCGGCGTTTGCTCGCGAGATTGATCCGCTGCATCGGCTGCTTCTCCAATTTTGGAGTCAACTGGCGCACTAGGCGCTTCGAGCGGTTCCTCAACCATTTTGAACTTGCCGACCTTACGGAATTTATTATAGCGATCCTCAATCAGCTGCTCAGCGCTCATTTGCATTAGCTCTTGTAGATGCAGCCATAGCTTTTCCTTGATTTGCTCCGCTTGGAACGCCCAATCCTTATGAGCGCCTCCCTGCGGTTCAGCAACGATGTCTTCGATTACGCCAAATTCAAGCAAATCTTTAGCCGTAATTTTCATAGCTTCAGCAGCTTGATCCGCCCTAGAGGCATCCTTCCACAATATCGATGCTGCTCCGTTTGGCGAAATGGCGCTATAAATTGCATTTTCCAACATAAGTACACGGTTGCCGACGCCTAATGCCAATGCACCGCCGCTTCCGCCTTCACCGATAACGATACAAATGATAGGCACGCCGAAGCCGGCCATTTCCCGCAGATTGCGCGCAATCGCTTCCGATTGTCCACGCTCCTCAGCAGTTTTGCCCGGATAAGCACCCTTCGTATCAATAAAGGTAATAATAGGCCGTTTGAACTTGTTCGCTTGCACCATAAGCCGCAAAGCTTTGCGGAAGCCTTCAGGATGAGGGCTTCCAAAGAAGCGAGCGATGTTCTCGCGTGTATCCTTGCCCCGCTGATGTCCGATTACAGTAACTGGAACGCCGTTAAGCTTGGCAAGTCCTCCAACAATGGCAAGATCGTCCGCAAACAGACGATCCCCGTGAAGCTCCATATAATCTGTAAATACGGTTTGAATGTAGTCAAGCGAAGTCGGACGCTGATGGTGGCGCGCCATATGCATTTTTTGAGCCGGAGACAGCTCGCTGTACAGCTCTTCTTCAAGCTGTTTGCATTTTTGCTCCAGTCCCAAAATTTCCTCGGAGAAGTCAATTCCCTTCTCCACGCTCAAGGTCTTCAGCTCGGTAACCTTCTGCCGCAAATCGTTCAGCGGTTTTTCAAAAGGCAGCTCACCCGCCATAGGATGTTTCCTCCCTTACGCAATGCATATCGAGCAGCTTTGCTAACGTAGGCTTCATATCTTTGCGGTGTACGACTTTATCCAACTGGCCGTGCTGCAAATTAAACTCGGCTGTCTGGAAGTCATCCGGCAGCTTCTGGCGAATCGTTTGTTCGATGACAATCCGACCGGCAAAGCCGATCAACGCGCCAGGCTCGGCCAAATTGTAATCGCCCAAGCTCGCAAAGCTTGCCGAAACCCCGCCTGTAGTAGGATCGGTGAAAATCGAAATAAACAAACCGCCTGCGCCTTGAAATTTCGAAAGCGCTGCGCTCGTTTTGGCCATTTGCATCAAGCTTAAAATACTTTCCTGCATCCGGGCGCCGCCAGAAGTAGAGAAAATAAGAAGCGGCAGCTGCTTCGCATGAGCCGCTTCGATTGCTCTAGTAATCTTCTCTCCAACAACGGATCCCATACTGCCGGTGAAGAAATCAAAGCTCATCACAGCAACGACAACCGGAAAACCGCCGATCGTTCCTTCTCCCGTTACAACAGCTTCGCGAAGGCTCGACTTGCTCCTCTGCTGCTCAAGCTTGCTGGCATAACCAGGGAAGGTTAGCGGATCGACGGATTCCATATTCGCATCGTATTCTAACAAATGTCCTTCATCCAGCGTCAATGCTATACGCTCCCATGCGCTTAGCCGATGATGATGGCCGCAGGAAGAGCATACTTTTAAATTCTTTTCGAGCTCTTTGCTGTACTGAATCGTGCCGCATTTGGAGCACTTATTCATCAAGCCCTCCGGAACTTCCCGCTTGCGGGGTTCCGAAGGTATAGTCGCATATTTCTTCTTCGTAAATAAGTCCTTTATTTGCACGTGTGACACCTCTCAAGGCGCAATAGTATAGAGCAGTCCATCATAATGGCCGCATAATGGAGTTGAAGACTTCTTGAACTTCCTCCAACTCGCCAGACGGAACTAGTATCTCGTATTGCTGTTTGGACAGATTGACAGAGCGGATTTTCACCAAAAACCCTTCCTCCGTTAGCCGCTTCTTGATGTTATCTGCGATTTTTGCTGTTGGTGCGATATAAATGACCGTCCACATCATGGTACCTCCTGAAAACTTTGCTACCGCAAAGTTCACTTACTAAGCATAGCTATCCCGGTAACAGGCCATATGATGTCACAATGATACCATAGTCATGGGGAATCCGGCAAATCATATCGGATCGCTTTCGGGTCCTGATGCGCAATTCGTGCCGATGCTGCAGCGGCCAAACCAGCTACCAAGTCATCCAGAAACACATGAATGCGTTCGCCTTTTATATTCAATTGACGAATAATGCCGGGTTTTACTTTATCTAAATATCCGAAGCTCGTCAATCCAATCATGCCGTAAACATTCGTTATGCCTAGCGCCAGCGTCTCGTCGACACCGTAGAGCGACTCATCGGTTTCCATGATCGATTGCAGCGGTTCCGGAAGCAATCTGCGCTCGGCTAATTCATCGAGCGCAATGCCGGTATACATGACATATTGCACCTCGCGTTTAGCGAGCACCGCCCTTACGCTTTCCTCACATTCTTCCATCGTCAAATCACCGTTATAGGGACGCTGCAGCGTATATACGATTTCGGTTACGTCGTCGATCGATACCCCGCGTTTTAAGAGCCAATTCTCAATTCCTGTCATAGGACCCATCCCTCCCGTAACTGCTTGTACGTAAATCTTGGAAACATTTGCGTGAGCAGATGGCATTGTCCTAAGCCAAAGCTCGCTAAACTGCGAGCTTCTTTGCCATCGTCACTTGTATCTCTAAACATATGCGCGTACAAGCCTTGACGTGCATACGAAGTACATTTGTTTGCGAGATTTTACGGGAGGAGAGAAGTTCCTAGTCATAAAGCTGTTTAATTTAAGAGAAAGAACCAGCATCTTACCTATGAATATTTTGCAGAATCTCACTGCATCAATCATTATTTTTCCTATTAAAAACGCTTATATCGCTTTTATCTCTTGCATATTTGCAAGCATAGAGCAGTTGGCCTTCTTTTGAATCATTTCGCTATCTCACCACGATCGCGCCTTCCCCCAGCAACTGCTCGACAGATGCTATGAGCTTCGGTGAAGGCTTGACGCGATAGCTGTCGCTCAGCGCGATCGATTTCTGGCCTTGTACATAGAACAGAACGGTAGCGAGCTGACCGGAATGTGCTGCAAGCAGCCCTTTGAGCTTCTCAAGCACCGCGGGCTCTTCATTCGCTGATGTGATTTTGATATAAACGCGCTGCGGCTTGCGATCAGCTTGCGCCGAACGGGCCTCATCATTTTCGCGCGGCCTGTCCGAGCTAACCGCGATTTTTTGTGAAGGCGCCTTTTTCTGATAGGCTTGTTGGCGTACAGCCTCAGTCGGCCGCTGGGCCTGATATCGTTGGCCTGTCTGAGTGCGATTTTGGGCAGCTCCCCCGCCTGCACCCGTGCTGCCGCCATTCGTGCGTGCAGCGCGGGCTTGCGCCTGCTTTTGCAGCCGTCTTACCTGCTCCGCAAGATCCACGTCCGCATCGCCTATCGGCACGCAGTCCTCGACAAGCAGCTTATAATCATCATCCTGCTGTTGAACGGTTGCCTGTATGATCGCTAAGCCGCCCTTCTCAAGCTTGCTTCCGATTCGTTTCCATATCGTCGGAAACACTACGGCTTCCACGCGCATAATACGATCCTCAAGCTCCAAGAAACCCATCGAAAGCCCCTTTTTATTCGTGAAGGGCTTAAGCGACACGATCATGACGCCTACGATGGCGATCGTCCCATCCTTTGCATCGCTCAGCTCGACCAAGCGGTCCAGCCCAAGCGTTTCAAGCTGCTGGTCAACCGCATCGAGCGGATGTCCAGATAAATAAAGTCCCAGCAGATCACGTTCAAAATCCAGCTGTTGACTCGTCGTGTAAGGACGAATATCCGGAAGCTCGACATCCCAGTTTTGTACCTCGTCGAGGCCGAACATTTCGATTTGCAGCTCCTCGCGCTCCTTGCGCCATTTGACAGCTGCCTCAACGGATTCCTCAAGGGCGCCTAGCAGCTGAGCGCGATGACCGGGCAAGGAATCCAAAGCTCCCGCTTGTATCAGCGACTCCAATACCCGCTTGTTCACGACTCGCAAATCTACGCGTCTGCATAGATCGAGCAGGCTCTCAAATGGCTGTTCTCCTCTCTCCTTCTGGAGCGCTTCAATCGCCTGCGTGCCGACGTTTTTGATCGCCGCAAGCCCGAAGCGCACGGCTTTGCCAACTGGCGTGAATGACACCCCGCTTTCATTCACGTCTGGCGGCAGCACGGCAATGCCCATACGGCGGCATTCATCCACGTATTCAGCCGTCTTCCGCTGGTTGCCAGTCACGGAGGCGAGCATCGAAGCCATAAACTCTACCGGATAGTTTGCCTTTAGCCAGGCCGTCTGGAACGCAAGCACGCCATAGGCCGCCGCATGCGCCCGCGGGAAGCCGTAATCGGCAAACCGCACGATCATATCGTAAACATGATTCGCATCCGTATCGGAATAACCTTGCTCAAGGCTCCCCTTCACAAAATGCGTCCGCTCCTCATCTAGCACCTCGCGCTTCTTCTTAGATACAGCGCGCCGCAGCAGGTCCGCTTCGCCTAGCGAGAAGCCCGCCATAAGAGAAGCGATTTGCATAATTTGCTCCTGATAGACGATGATGCCGTACGTATCCGACAAAATTGGCTCCAGAGATGGATGCGGATATTCAACGGTAACGTCCCCATGCTTGCCTTGAATATATTTCGGAATAAACTCCATCGGGCCTGGACGATATAATGCCAGCACCGACACGATATCCTCGAATTCCGTTGGCTTCAAATCCTTCAGGACGCGCCGTACGCCGGCGGATTCAAGCTGGAATATGCCGGTCGTATCGCCCCGGCTGAGCATCGTGTAGGTTGCCGGATCATCGTCGCGAATCGTATGAAAATCAATCGATTTGCCATGTTGCTCCTTCACAGCCTTCAGTGCCCGCTCTAATATCGAAAGCGTCCGCAAGCCGAGAAAATCCATTTTGAGCAGCCCAATCGCTTCTAGATGCTCCATGGAGTATTGCGTTAGCGGAATCCGTTCGCTGCCGGCCTGTATGGGTGTATAGTGGGTCAGCGGTTCTTGCGAAATAACGACCCCCGCAGCATGCGTGGAGGCATGACGCGGCATGCCTTCTACCTTCAATGCCATCTTGAGCATTTCCGCCGTTTTCGGCTGGCGATCGCTTGCCTCGCGCAGCTCGCTGCTGATGCGAAGCGCTTCCTCGAGCGTAATGCCCAGCTGATTCGGAATAAGCTTCGCAGCACGGTCCACATCTTGAAACGGTACGTTCATCGCCCGACCGACATCCCGTACGGCAGCCTTGGCTGCCATCGTCCCGAATGTAATGATTTGCGCGACATGCTCATCGCCGTATTTGGCGGCAACGTAAGCGATAACCTCATCGCGGCGCTCGTCATTGAAGTCAATATCGATATCGGGCATAGAGATCCGCTCCGGGTTAAGGAAACGCTCGAACAAAAGCTTGTATTTGAGCGGATCAACATCTGTTATACGAAGCGTGTACGCAACCAAGCTTCCCGCGGATGAACCCCTTCCGGGACCTGTGCGTATGCCGCGCTCATGGGCGAAGCGAACAAAATCCCAAACGATCAAAAAGTAATCGCTGAACCTCATTTTATCGATAACGGAAAGCTCATACTCGAGCCGCTGCTCTGCCTTCTGCTTGTATTCGGCATCGGCCGCCCATTCGGGAAGTCCGGCGTATCTTGCAGTCAGGCCGTCACGGCACAGCGTCATTAAATAATCTGAAGAGCTCATACCAGCCGGTACCGGCCTGAAAATGGGCAGCGCGGCGCGGCCAAGCGTCAGCTCCAGTTCGCATTTGTCCGCAATTTCACTCGTATTCGCCAGCGCTTCCGGTACATGCCGATACAAAAGCGCCATCTCGTCTGCGCTCTTCAAATACATCTGATCCGTCAGCATCCGCAGCCGATCGGTATCCTCAGTCGTTTTGCCCGTTCCGATGCACAGCAGCACATCTTGAACGGCAGCATCCTCCGCGCGAAGGTAATGCACGTCATTTGTTGCCGCAAGCTTAATGCCCGTCTTGCTGGCGAGCTTTATCATTTCGGCCGCTGCCTTCTTCTGGTCCAGCAAACCATGATCCTGCAGCTCCAAATAAAAATCGTCTCCGAAAATCGCTTTGTAACGCAAAGCGCTAGCTTCTGCATCATCGAATCTATCATGCAGCAAATGCTGGGACACTTCGCCGCCGAGGCAAGCGCTTAAGCAGATTAATCCCTCTGAATGGTCGCTCAGCACCTCCATATCGACCCGCGGCTTGTAATGAAAGCCTTCCAAATGAGCGATAGAGCTAAGCTTCATCAGGTTCCGATATCCGGTCTCGTTTTTGGCGAGCACGATCAAATGATAAATCGGATTTTCCTTGCGCGTCCCTTTCTCAAAACGTGATCCGCTCGTCATATATAGCTCGCAGCCGATAATCGGCTTAATGCCTTGGGCTTTGCATGCCCGGTAAAAAGGGATAGCTCCGTACATGACGCCATGATCGGTCAGCGCAAGCGCCTTCATGCCAAGCTCAGAGGCTCTTGCCGTAAGGTCACGGATTCTAGCGGCGCCGTCAAGCAGGCTATATTCGCTATGGACGTGCAAATGCACGAAAGATTGTTCGTTATGTCCGCTCATCGCAACCGTTCCTTTCCGCGTAGACCAAATAAGTTACGTCTATTTTATCATAATCGCACAGGACACGCCCATAGAATGGTAGCAGAGCGTACAAGCGAAAGCATAACCAGCCTTGCATCCGTCAACCTTCATCACAAGCTCTCGGATGCTTCTTCGCTTCACTATATTTTTAGGAGGTAAGCGTATGAGCTACTATTTGTCCAAAGCGGGACTTGATTTCTTTATTGCACTTGGCGTCGTCCTTGGGGGCTCGACGCTCGCGGGAGTGGGATCTGTATTCATGCTGCTGCCACCGGCGACTACGATGCTGGATACGGCAGCAAGACTGAAAATATGGGCAATTGTAGCCGCTGTCGGCGGATCGATCGACCCCGTTCGCGTCATAGAAAGCAACATTATGGAGGGGTACTTGAATCCGGCGGCGCAGCAAATCAGCTTTATTCTCATCGCTTTTCTTGGCGCCCACTTAGGTACGGAGCTGGTCCGTCTCATATGCAAGGGAGCCGTTTAAGCGATGCGCGTACCGCCGTTTGGGCGTTTTGTGAGAGGCATGCAAATGGTTGGAGTGTTGATACTTGGGATGATAATCGGAGCTATCGTCTATAATTCTCTTTATTTGGCGGAGTTCCAGTCACTAATTATTTTGAAGAGCGAGCTTGAGGTGAAGCTGGAGCAGTATGAGCAGGATATTCGACTTTTAAAAGAATTCAAAAATCAGCATACCGTTATTAAAAGCATACTGCCGCGCATCGAGAAAGAAGCCGGACAAAATTCCGGCAGGCCTGCTCTCGACCAAGTGACAGAAGCCGAGCTTCTTAAACGTATAAAGAAAGATCTTCAGGGATTCCTCGGCCAGAGTATTTTTGTCATCGATTCCGATGCCAAATTTGCCCGAAAGCTCCTTGATAAGAAAGTCTATATGGATGTGTTCAACAAAGATTACACCATTGAGGTGAAGACGATCCTCGTCGTCGAAAATGTCCTTCATGTATGGATCAAGGTTCGAGACTACACGAAGCCTCCTTCCTAAGCACGCAGCCTCATTTCGTGGTACAATAGAGCCTGTCTATTTGCGAAATCGATGCTGCAACTACATAACTTAAAGGAGCTACTTTCTCATGGATCAACTTCTGCAATGGCTGCTCATGCCGGGCATCCTTATTTCACTAGTGTTCTCGGTCGTGTTCAGCTTTAAATCCCGCCGTTCCTCCGATACAAGAACACGGGCAATCTTCTCAGCAAGAATGAATATTAGCATGGGTATCATGCTGCTGTTCATCGCGTTGGTTCAGCTGTTTCTGTCCGGCGAATCCACGCTTCGCATCGTCATTGGCGCCATATTCCTAGTGCTTGGCGTATTCAATCTGTTCGCCGGCCTTCGCAATCTCAGCATCTACAGCTCGCCAAGAAGCTAAGTCAACCGTTTAATACGGGTCAATCATCTGGGCCGTCAGCATCGCCTTGGCGGCCAATCCTTTCGTATCCTTAACCTCGATTTCCAGCTTCGTAAACTTCCGGCTCATCTCCAGCGCCTTCGGTATGATCGTTATCTCACTATCTATTTGAACGGGCCGAACATAATAAATCGTCATACTCTCCAGCAAGTAATCGCGCTTAGCGGTCTCTCGAATCATTTTTCGCGCTGCTTGTGTCATAAGCGTGGCGAGAAGCCCCTCTGATACCATCCCGAGCGCACCTGACATTTGCGGCGTTATCCTCCCCTTGTAGGCTATGCCCAGCTCATCAGGACCAACTCCATTGACGTTTGCTGTAGCCATAAAGCCCGTCCACATCAAGTCCTCAAACGTTTCTCCCGATTCCGGCTGCTTGCCGGCAAATCGCATAGCATCAAGCACTTCCTGCCTCGTTACGACACCTAGCAGCTTGCGGTGCCTATCAACGATAGGCAGCAAATCAATGCCTTCCGCGGCCATCGTATGAGCGGCCGAAGTGACCGTAATGTTCGGTGCCGCCGTAATCGGCTGCTTGGTCATTACTTTATCTACTTCGCTATCCACTGGCGTTCCGATCGCATCCTTAGCAGTCATCATGCCGACAACCTTGCTTCTCTCATCCACAACGGGAAAACGTGAATAGCCGGTAGCGAGAGACAGCTTATGGAAATCGGAAATAGTATGCCCGATTCGCAGAACGTCGGCCGGTCGACTGAATGTGACGATATCTTCGATCAGCATAATTTTCCGTTTAATCAGCCGATCGTACATGGCACGGTTGATCATCGAGGCTACCGTAAACGTATCATGCCTGGAGGTAATAATCGGCAGAACACGCTCATCAGCGAGCCTGATCACTTCCGCGCCCGGCTCGAAGCCGCCGGTAATAAGAACGCCGGCTCCCTCCTCCAGCGCACAGCGATACGCGTCGATTCGGTTGCCTACGATCAACAGGCTGCCTTCGTCGATATAACGAAGCATCGCGTCGAGCTCCATCGCGCCAATAACGAATTTATGCAGCGTTTTATCGAGACCTGCCGCCCCTCCAAACAGCTTTCCTTCCACGATTTCGGCAACCTCGCCGAAGGTGAGCTGGTCAAGCGCTTCCCTGCGCTTGCGGTCGATTCGAACCGTACCGATCCGCTCCCTCGTGCTGACAAGCCCCGAGCTTTCCGCTTCCTTAAAAGCTTTATAGGCCGTACCCTCGCTGACGCCAAGCGATTTCGCAATAGCGCGTACCGAAATTTTCGTTCCAATCTTAAGGCTTTGAATATAATTCAAAATCTGTTCATGCTTCGTGCTTGTTTCATTTCCCGGTCCGATTGGAGCCACTCTGCAACCTCCGTCCAACTTGCAATCCTTTCTCCCTATTATAGGAGAAAGTGAAGAACAAGTCATGCTCGTCCCGATTCACTTCACCTCATAGCTGCCATTGCAGCAGCACCTGCTCTACCTTCAGCTTGGCGTCTATGAATTGTCCCGTTTTCCCCTTCAGCTTCCATTTCTTGAATAAGTGCTGTATCGTTTGCAAGTTAATGGCATCCTCTGCGCCAGACATAATAAATGCCTGCCAATCATAATCAATCGGAATCGGATAACGAAGCGCCAAAATGAGGAATTGATTGAGTTCAATGACTTGCGCTGGAATCTCTTCATAAATGCTAGAAAACAAAAACGAGCTATGCTCGCTGTATGGTCTAGAAATAGAATCTGATTTTAGCTCAAGCACGTATTCAACGATCTGTGTATGCGGATTTACGCGACAGCTGAATGAACCGCGGGCAGTTATTGCCTTTTTAACTCGTTGAGACAAGCGAAAAGTGAATCGAACAAGGAAGGGAACGTTATTATAATAAGCGCGAACTTTTCTGAAAAACTCGAATTCATCAACCACTTGCAATCCTCCTCGCGTAACGTTTCTTCCCATTTATATCCTATCATTTTTAATGGAATTGGTAAATTGATCCTTTATAGGCAATCATGTCGATAGAATGATACTTTTTTACACAATTATAGTAAAAAGCCCATCTATTCGTCAATGATTATAGTCACTATTCCTAATATACTCTATAGAGTGTTGTTGATAGGCAAGTAAAGTTTTATCGTTAGGCTGAGGTGACGGTATGAGTGAGATTGCAGGGCTAGTAGGAGAAAACATTCGTCTGCTGCGCAAAAAAAGAGGGCTAAGCCAAGAGCAGCTTGCTTTCCGCGCTGATATTAATGCTTCCTATATGGGACAAGTTGAACGCGGGGAAAAAAATCCGACAATTGATGTGCTCAGCAAAATCGCGCTTGCGCTGCAAACACCGCTTGAGAAGATTGTGAATGTCATTTCTATTCCAGACGCCGCGGAAGAGCCTGCTGACGAAGGCTATGCGACCAAAATTGTCCATCAAATAAACGGCCTTACCTTAAAGGAGCAGGAAGCTGTATATAAATTTGTCAAGCAGCTTGTGCAATTTAAGGATATGTAATTAGCGATTTATATACACAAAGAAGATCCGCCGATATAGATATCGGCGGATCTTCTTCATCTGGAGAACAGGGCAATTGACTGTCCAAAAAGCTAACCACGCGCTTTTCTTGTGGCCTTTTGCAGCAGCTTCTGCTCCCACAGCAGCGCCTTCGCCTTCTTAATGCGGGCCAGCTCCCTGCGCTTCTCGTCATTCATCACCAGCGCATTGACATGCGCCGTTACGATGACTAACGCAAACAAAATCCATACGAGTCCAAATACACTCATCAAGCTCCACGGCGCGCTCAGCTCAAGACGCGGAAGCGCATATACGAGCATTGCAAGCGCTATAAGCAAATACAGCACATGACGGCCTTTTCCGGAAAACATTCCATTCAGCTCCTCCATAGGGTCGTAAGCGGCTCAATATCTTGTCCGCATTACCATTCTATGAGAAGTGGACAGGGGATATGTCTCTTATTAATCTACGATAGATTTCAGCACATCGGACATGATTCGATTGACATCCTCGAACACAACCGCAAAGCGGCGCTCCGCCTCAAGCAGCTTGCCGATCAACGGGTTAAGCGTGATCACCTCGTAGAGCTTATTCATTTTCTCCATATCCTCAGCAGACGGCTCTTCGCCAGCCATCATTTTTTGCTGCAAAAAGTTTTGACGCTCGCGAAAATCATCAAGCATCTCCTTTGCGGCAGGATCTGCCTCAGCGACCTCCTTCGCCGCCTTCAGCAGCATCGCTTCCTCGCTTTCCTTCAACGCCTTCGCTAATTCATATGCCTTGTCATAAATATTCATCAATCTCTCTCCATTCATTAATTGTGATGGTGTAAGTTTTGACTAATCATAACGCGTAAATAATGCATGAGCCAAGCCCCTGATGGAAAAGCTCATGAAAACTACACAAGCCACATATCCTTTTGTGATTCACAAAGGGGTAGATGTCCTCATATGATGAAGTAATTCGTGTAAAAAACCTAGTTGCCGACCTCTTAAAGTCATCCTCCTGCTTGGAAGGAGATTTATGATGCTCAAATCTAAAGTAGCCGTACAGGTGATCAGCTCCGGCATGCTTCCGGAAGATACGCTCATGCTTGGCGAAACCTATGTAAAGCAATGGAAGATTCCACATGGCCAGCACATCCAATTAAAATTCGGTGCCTTCCGGCATCATGTGAAGGTTATTCCTGTCGCAAAATACGATGGCATGAGAATCAGCCAAAGCTTAGCGAGACAAATGGGAATTGCAAATGGGACGCCCATCAGGCTGCAATACAAGGTCGGCACCTCCACGCTTGTGCTCGGGCCGCTAATCGGTGTGCTTGTCAGCCGCGATTATCCGCATACGCCCGATAAGCCCTTTGGGTCCATTACCATGTTTTGCAAGGAGCTCGTTGAAGCCAGTACGGCGCAAGGCGTATTCGTTTATTTCTTCACCCCTAGCCAGATCGGCACGAGTCTTGATACCGTTGACGGCTGGATCTATTCAGATGGTTGGCAGCGGGTCAAAATGCCTATTCCCGACGTCGTCAATAACCGCTTGACGTCTAGAAAGCTTGAGAACAGACCCAGCGTACAACATTTTATGAAAGAAGTAAAACTACAGCATGATACGACCGTTTTCAACGAAAAGTTTTTGGATAAGGTCGAGGTTTTTGATGCGCTGAAAAATGATGAATCGCTCGCGCGGTATTTGCCCGAATCACATTTGCTCCGCAACTATACGATGCTAAAGTCCATGTGCTCACGCTACAGCAGCGTTTTTCTAAAACCGGTACGCGGAAGCTTAGGCAAAGGGATCATCCGCATAACTCGCCTGGATACGAACAATTATCAAGCGATGTTCGCAACCGCAGGCGGCACGCGCAGGCAGCAGCACACGAGCTTGGTTAAGCTTTTCGCGAGCATTTCAGCAAAAATGAAAACCGTTAAATATCAAGTGCAGCAAGGGCTGCAGCTTATCGAAATCCAGAAGCGGCCCGTTGACTTTCGCGCCCTCGTCCAAAAAAATGCAAGCGGCAAATGGACCCTTACATCCATTGTCGCCCGCACAGCTGGCAGCGATCATTTCGTTTCCAACCTTGCCCGCGGCGGAACGCTCAGCACAGCGCTAGAGGCTGTTGCCAAATCGAATTTGCAATCCGGTATGAGCAGGAATGAAGCCGTGCACCGGCTCCAGCAGGCGGCGCTAAATATCGCGCGAGGTGTTGACGCACAAATTCCAGCGCATTTTGGCGAGCTTGGCATTGATTTGGCGCTTGATACAAGCGGCCGCGTATGGCTTCTAGAAGTGAATTCAAAGCCGTCCAAAAACGACAACACGCCGCTTCATGAGAACAAAATCCGTCCATCCGTACGTATGATGATCCAATATTCCCGATTTTTATCGGGCTTTTAACGGAGGCGCCTATGCAGGCTCGAATGGTTACCCTCGGAATCGTCGTCGCATCGATCAACCGTCAGCCCTTGGATGATGAATCGGAACCGGTGCTGCCGGAGTCCCGCTTCTACCGAGCGCTCAGCATGGCAGGCAAGCCGCATGGCATTCATGTCTATGTATTCTCGGAAGAAGGCTTGCAGCCGCAAACGGAGCTGCTTTACGGCTATAGCTATGAGCAAAATCGGTGGGTGAGGCAGCTGGTTCCATTACCGGACATCATCTATGATCGATGCTTCTTCACCGAAGCCAACCAGCGGACCCGCTGCCAAAGATTGCTGAATTTCATATCGCGGAAGAAGCCCTGTCTGATGCTTAACGGAACCCTCCCAGCAAAGCTTGACGTCCATGACGCGCTTAAGGCAGATCCTTTGCTGGCGAAGCATTTGCCTGCAACTGCCCCCTATCGATCCGCGGAGCAGGTTAAAATGATGACGGATCGTCATCCAGGCGGCATTGTACTAAAGCCATCGGCTGGCATGCAGGGCAGAGGTATTTTGCATATTAGGCGCAGCCCATACGGGCAAGCAGCGAAGGTGAAAGGGCGAACCCGCCAAAACCGATCTTTTTCAATGACATTTACAAATGACAGTGAATTAGAGCAATGGATAGCCCGCTTTATTAACCGCTCGCCCTATTTAATCCAGCCTTATCTTGCGCTTAGCGATGAGGACGGCAAGCCTTTTGACGTAAGAACACTTATGCAGAAGGATCACACAGGAAAATGGTCGCTGACCGGAGTCGTCGTCCGTACCGGGCAAGCGGGATCTCTGACATCCAATCTGCACGGCGGCGGCGACGCCCTCCCGGCTGCTCAGCTGATTACTGCCAAATTTGGCCAGCAAAAAGCCGAACGTTTGCTAGAGCAGATCCATACAATAAGCAAGCAAACAGCGGAATGTCTTGAAAGCAAATTTGGCAGATTTGCCGAGCTTGGATTAGATTACGGCATTGAGCCTAGCGGCCGCATTTGGCTGATTGAAGCAAACTCGAAGCCAGGCCGATCTTCCTTTCGAATCACCAATGATCTAGAGGCAGCGCGGCTGTCTATCGAAAGGCCGCTCTTGTATGCACGCTTGCTGTCTAAGCGCCTGTCTCCGTTCTTTGCAGCCAATGAATCCACAAACGGCCGTCACCGATTAAAAAGATCAGACAACCAAATACGGCCTTTCAACGTTCAGGAGGTTCATCGATGAGTTTGACAACTTGTAACGTACATTTCTCACAGCAGTCTAATAATATCGTATATTTGTCCAGCCCTCTGCTAAAGCATCTGAAGCTTTCAGGCAAAAAGTCGGTACACCTCAAGCTGGGCAAAGAAGTGATTACAGCTGAAATCAAGCAGCTGAACCGGCCAGGCAATCATTTGTACTTGTCGTCAGGAATACGGCAATCGATTAAAGTGCCGAAATCCGGAAATGTATATGTGCTTAACACCGGCGACAATGAGGTTCAACTTGGACCGCTTGTCGGCATACTAAGCGATAATGGCGTTCGCTCGGAGAGCAATCCGTTTGGCGGGCGAACCAATTTCATTAAGCAGATTATCCGCACAGGGGAGCACAAAGCCTACCTTTTCGGCTTCACTCCGCATGATATCAATTGGCAGCAGGATACCGTCAACGGCTATTTCCTTGATTCGCAGGGCAGCTGGTACCGCAAGATCGTACCGCTTCCGGATGTCGTATACAACCGGCTTCCGAACCGCAAGACTGAAACCTCCGCATCGATTAATGCGCTCCGCGAGCGCTTCGTACGCCGGAAAATCCCTTTTTTCAACTGGAGCTTTTTCAATAAGGCCGACGTTTACAAGCTTCTGGATAAAGATCCTGAAGCGCTCGTTCATCTGCCGGATTCCGCTTCCGGCCCAACCATGGAACAAATAAAGGAAATGCTCGAACAGCATCAGTTTATTTATTTCAAACCAACCGCAGGCAGCCTTGGAATAGGGATATATAGGCTGACCTATCATCCAAAGCGCGGTTATTTCGCACGCTACCGCAAAGGCGGCCAAAACGTGCTGCTTCGCTTCTCGACCTTCAACAGCTTGATGCGAATGCTGCAAACGAAGCATGGCCATAACTTAAGCCACTATGTCGTCCAACAGGGGATCAGGCTCGTGGAAATCGATGGCTGTCCGCTCGATTTCCGCTTTCATATGCATAAGAACGGCAAAAATGAATGGGTACCAGCCGGCATTGGCGCAAAGAAAGCAGGCCGCGGGAGCGTAACGACGCATGTGAAAAACGGCGGCTCGCTTATGACGCCGGAGCAGGCGCTTGAGAAAACGTTCGGCGATCAGTCGGGTGTCGTCCTTGAAAAAGCGAAACAAACGGCCATTAAGCTATCAGAGGCTATCGAACGGAATTATCCGCATCGATTAGGCGAGCTGGGACTCGATATTGGTATCGATAAAGATGGGGAAATATGGATGTTTGAAGCCAATGCTAAGCCAGGCCGGTCGATTTTCAAGCATCCTGCGCTTCGCTCGGAGGGTCGGGCATCGATATCTTACATTTTTGAGCACTGCATGTACCTTAGCCGTTTTCATGGCGAAGGAGGTAACAGCTGATGGACAGCAAGCATTCAGAAGAATATGAAATAAGAGGAATGCGAGCTGGCAGGACAGTATTGGCTATTTTAACGATAGATGATGATGTTCAGCTCTTCCGAGGCAACCGCAGCAACTTCGCCGATTTGATTCGAACCGGTCAATCCATGGGGTTTATTGTCTATGTATTGACGGTAAAGAATCTGCTGCTGACAAGAAACAGCTTAAAAGGCTTCGTATTCAATGCAGAAAATGACAGCTGGCAGCAGCGTCTGCTTCCTTTCCCCGACATTATTTATAATCGGATCCCGCAGAGGGAAGATGAAGAGCTGCCTGCCGTCAGGCAAAAGATCGATGCATGCCATAAGCATCCGCATGTGAAGCTCTTTAATCCGTCCTTCTTCAACAAATGGGATCTCTTCGAATGGCTGCGGCTCTCTAAATCGACCAAACCCTATATTCCGACGACTCGCAAGCTGATTACGGTAACGGGTCTTGGCCGAATGATGCGCAAGCATTCTTATCTTTATTTAAAGCCTGAGAGCGGGAAAGCCGGCAAGGGCATCATGACGATTAATGTAGAAGCCGAAACCACGCAGCCCTATCTCTTAAAAATACAAGAAAACAAAAAGAGCGCCACCTATCAATGCTCATCGATCAATAAGCTGTGGAGCCGTATCCAGAAGCAAAGCGGAGGGGAAGCCTACATTGCCCAGCAGGGCATTGACTTGGCTTCCTTCAACGAACGAAGATTTGACCTTCGCGCGCTCGTGCAAAAAAACCAGCGCGGACAGTGGGATATTACAGGAATTGGCGCACGGATAGCCGGCGTCTCAAGCATTACTACCCATGTGCCAAGAGGCGGCATGATCGAGGACCCTGAGAAGCTGCTTGTCCATTCATTTAATGAGGAGCAGGCGCGTAAGCTGTTAATAAAAGCAAAAAACACCGCTGTGCTTATTGCTAAACAAATCGAGCGCGCCTCAGGGCAGCTCTTGGGTGAGATGTCGATGGATTTAGGTATAGACAGCCTAGGAAATATGTGGTTTTTTGAAGCAAATTCAAAACCAATGAAATTCGATGAACCCCATATTCGTCAAAAATCGTTGGAGCGCATTTTTCATTACGGAGCTTATCTGGCTAGAATGAAAACGGAAAAAGCGGGAGGCGCGTAAATTGGAGCTGGAGCTGCTTACACCAGACGTTTGGTTAATGGAGCAAAAACGACTTATCGGCTTTGCCATTCGTTTCGGGGATAAGCGGCTGGCTGTCTCTACTATTCATGCGCTTCGCAAGCTGGACAGTTCCCTGCTTAGAGAAACTCACGATGGGACGTTTGGTGCAGTTGCTGTGGTCGTTAAGCACAGCAGCCGCATCGCCGGCTTTGGCTTTGCAGAAAACGGCGGCGAGGGAGCCTGCATGGTCGTCGTTCATCCCGAAGCAAGGAGCCTTGGAATCGGGAGCGCTATCGTAAAAGCGATGATTGCGCGCCTCGGCAAGCTTACCTGCAACGTAGCAACTGACAATACAGCCAGCATGGCGCTCTGCTTCCGCCTTGGCATGTCTGCGGTATCCATGCACAGAGGACCTACAGGCAAACCGACGCTCCGATTCGTAAGAAACAACGACCATAATACAGAAGCCGCGCCTAGTCCATTTATAGCAATTACAGCAATGCAAGATGGATCGAAGGAAAAGCAATGATATGCATGCATTCACCTGCCAAAGGAGCAGCGCACTCGCGCGTGCAGCCTTGCAGGTTTTTTTTCTTTCTCTCATTAGAACCCGAATGCGGCAGCTTAATGCCCGTTACTTTGATTCGTAGCCGTTCATGCGCAAATGAGCCTTGAACATGTCGCTTGTAGAAGGCAGCTCCTCCGCTTTGGGCCATTTTTCAGTGTCCCATACGCTTGACTCTTTGAGAGCCCGCGGACAATGGATGAAGCATTCCTGTACTTCTACAACGACTGCGAGCGCAGGCGTTTTGCCGCTCCATTCCATCTGGTCGATAAGCTCGGCATTTGTCGTTAGCGTTGTGCGCCCGTTGATGCGCAGCACCTCCTGCATCCCGGAAATGACAAAGAGCATGCCGACTTGCGGATTTTCCAGCATATTCAGCAAGGAGTCGATTCTCCGATTGCCCGGCCGCTCTGGATAGATTAGACGAAAATCGTCGAGCGGCTTCACAAATCCGGCATCGCCGCCGCGAGGCGACGTATCGCAGCGACCTGCGGCATCCGACGAGGATAAGAAAAACAAGGGGGATAAGGATAAGAAGTGACGGACATGCTCCTCCATTTGCGAAACGGATTTTTTGACAACCGCTTCGTGAGGCTCTCCGACAAGCTCCTTCAATTGATCGGGAGATACAATAAGATCGGTATTCCATAACGTTTGATTCACGAATACTCTCCTCTGTCTTCCGCTCTAAGCAGCAAATTCCGATGATTATCGCTCAATCAGATCGCTTTGAAAACGGAAGTCCTTTCCTCTATTGATCCAGCAAACGAGTGAGCTCACGGAAATCGGCAATCAGCACATCTGCTTCGTCAAGCTCTGCTTTGCGTCCGTACGTCGCATATGCGCAACCGATCGTTTGCAGCCCGTTGCCCTTTCCAGCCTCGACATCCGATGAGCGGTCACCGACCATCCAAGCCGTTTTAACGCCATGATCCTTCAGCAGTCGCGCCACTAGATCAACCTTGCTTGCCGTTGCGTATTCTCCCGCGCTGTACAAACCGTCAAACAGCTCGGCAATACCTCTATGACGTGCCACACCCTTCACATATTCCTCCAGCCCGTTGCTTGCAACGAACAGCTTCACCCCGCGATCCTTCAGCCCGCGCAGCGTCTGCTCGACGTAGGGGTAGAGCTCGCCTTCACCACGCTCCAAGCCCTCAAGCTCGTATTGAAGCAGCAATTCATCGGCGCGCTTCCGCGCAGCTTCCGTACTATCCGGCATAACCTGGCGCCATATGTCCTCCAGCAGCATGCCTAAGCAGCTAAGCAAGCGCTCGACGGGCGGTGTCTCATGCTCATAAAGCCGTTCCTCCCGAAGCGTCTCGAACACGCGGTGATGAACCGGCACAAGCAGCGTATCCGTTTCAAACAACGTTCCATCCATATCAAATATTACAGCCTCAGGCACTCGAAGCTTAAGCTCGCTCATCATTGCAATCCCCCTTCAAAGTCTGCTCTTATCATACTGGAATAAGGGAAAGCATCGCAAGCTTGAAGAGTGGCAATGTGCTGATAAACGAATCTCTCTGGACATTCGCATATAGACATCTATCCTTGCGGCGGTGCAAATAGCTTGGACGTTTCGCACGGAATAAATGCTACAAACAAACAAGCTCTGATCTGCGTAAGCTGACATTAACGGAAAGGAGATGATAGATAAATGACAAATGAACGTTTGGTTATAACACTGCTTGGAAGCGGCGGAGGGGTCGGCAAAGCAGTTCTGGCTCTTTTGGAGCAGGTGCTTCAAGATACGAATGCTCCGCTTCACTCAGCTCTTGCGAGCAGCAAGATCCATTGTATCGACGCAAAGCCTCTGCAGCTGGATACCGATTACATCACCTATTGTCCGCAGCTGGCTAGTCATCTCGTGCTCCATCAATTCGATTTGCAGGATACGGAAAGATTCAAGCAGCATTTGGCAGATACTGCTTCTGTTCTCGTCATTGACGCTTCTTGGGCAGATACGATAGCCATGCTGGAATGCTGCAATGAGCTTGCTATTGCATATGTGAACACCGCGCTTGAGAGCGCGGAGGTGGATCGCCGCAACGAGCTCGAAGGATTCACGCTCATCGAGCGTTATGCAAGATTCAAAGAAAGCAGAAGCAGCTTCACCAGCCTCAAAGCGATCATAGGGTCAGGCATGAATCCGGGGGTCGTTCAATGGTTTGCGATTTCGCTCATGCAGGAGCAGCCTGACAAGCTTCCGCTCGCTTGCTACATTGTAGAAACAGACAACAGCTTTTATGCCGATCGGACGATGCTGCAGCCTAATACGGTTTACAGCACTTGGTCGCCCGAATGTTATTTAGATGAAGCGATTTTAAACTATCCGATGTATGTCACCAACCACATGCCTTTATTTCTGTACAGGCAAGTCTATGAGCAAACCTTCCTTGTAAGACTAGGTCTCACGAGCTTCGAGGGCTGTCTTATGCCGCATGAAGAGGTGCTGTCGCTTGGCGAGCGCTTCCCATTCGAGCTTGGATTCATTTACAAGGTCAATGAAGTGACGACCGATATTTTGCATAGTCACTTGAACGATGCGGATGAGCTGTGGGATTGGAAGCATCAGTTGCTTGATCCAAGGGACGCGGAGCTGGAAGGCTCGGACTTGGTTGGCGTGCTGCTGGTTTACGATGATCACGAGCGCTATTTATTTAACGTAATGGAAAATAAAGAGATTTTTGAGGCGTATGGAACGAACGCAACGTATTTTCAAGTTGCATGCGGCCTCTATGGCGGCATTTGTTCCTTGCTGCTCGGAGAGGTGCCAAAAGGCGCCCACTGGGTAGATGAGCTTTCGGACGATGGGATAAAAGCATATGGCGACTATATATCTTACTTTATGAAACCGTTCGTTCGAGGCACCAATGATAGCTCCGATGGCTTGCTGCTGCAGCGTTTGCGAGAATGGAACAGCTAAAATACGTTACAAGGCTTGCGGCTGCAAGCCTTTTTTTCTCATACACGCATTCCCGAGATTAGCTTCGGCTAAACAGATAAGCCGGCAGCATGGCTATTCTCCCGATCGCATAAGGTCCGAGATAAGCACCGCTTGCCAGAAATGCTGGGTTCTCAAGCACGCGATGCACCTCTGTCATAAATACAGTGCCATGCGCAAGCGTCTCCATCACAGCATCTGCTGCAATAACAAAAAATAAAAAAGCGGCGACGACTGCTATTCCGTCTATAATTCGGCTCGCTGCTCCACTCATTCGGCTTACCCCTGCAATTAAGGCTGCTCCTATTGCCAGCGCTGCTCCAATCATTATCATCACACACCTTCACCTCTATTGTTAGGTTCGGTCATTTTCTGACGGCTTAAACCTAATCTCAGCTTATGAAAAACAGCAGATGTGAATAAATAGCGAGCAACTTGTTTACATATAATAACAGATGGAATCTATTTAAATGATGGATGGAGTGGTGTCTTATGAAAAATAGCTTTAGATGGTTGAACGTCATTGGCCTCGCCGCCGTCCTTGCGGTGAATGGTCTTGCGCAGTGGCTCCCAATTAACGGCATAACGACAGGAGAGCTGTCTGCCAAGTATCCGGTGCTGATCACGCCTGCGCCTTATGCGTTCTCGATTTGGTCGATTATTTATTTGCTTCTAATCGGATTCATCGTCTATCCGTTCAGGCCGCAATCGGCTAACAGCAAAGCTATGCAAAGCATAGGTCCGTGGTTTCTAATCAGCTGTATTCTTAATATCGCTTGGATTTTCGTCTGGCACTATGAGAAACTGACGGCAAGCGTGTTCGTCATGCTTGGCCTGCTCCTATCGCTAATTGCCATTTATACCGCAGTTGGGAGAGATAAGTCTGCACCTGCCCGGGGCGAACGCTTTTTTGTGCGGCTTCCATTCAGCATATACCTTGGCTGGATTTGCACGGCAACTATTGTGAACATCTCTGTTGCTTTATATGCCGTTAAGTGGAACGGCTTCTCGCTTTCCGACATCGTTTGGACGGTTGTCATGCTGGCGGTTGCAAGCCTGCTCGCCCTCGCTATCGGCTTTAAATATCGAGATGCTGCGATCCTTCTCGTATTTATCTGGTCATTTATTGCGATTGCCGTGAAGCAGGGCCAGCAGTCTGAGGTTGCGCTCACAGCACTGATCGGCGCGGCCGTCTTGGCGGTTGCAGCCGTCGTTATTTGGATACAAGCCTACAAAAGGAATTCGGCTGCATATTGAAAATTAGAACCGAATATGTCACACTGTGTGGTGGGTATCAGGACTAATTGCCCCTTGCAGGAAAGGACGTGACGGTTCACGTATGACAAAATGGCTGCTTCGTTCGATGACAGAATTAAGCTCGCGCAAATGGATATCCAGCATAACCGGAAAATTCGCGCAATCGGCTGCCAGCCGCCCTTTTATTTCCCGTTTCGCCAAGACATACGGCATTAAGATCGAGGAAGCAGAGAAGCCTCTTTCCCAATATATGACATTGAATGAATTTTTCACTCGTCGGCTGAAGCCCGGGCTTCGGGAGGTGCACGCAGGAGCAGATTCTCTCATAAGCCCCGTAGATGCGCTTATCACCGGTGCCGGACCGATAAGCAGCGGCACGATCGTCAATGTAAAAGGTCAGGACTACACGATAGACGAACTGCTCAACCGTTCTCCGCGAACGGCTAACTATATGAACGGCTATTATATCGTCCTGTATTTAAGTCCAACGGATTATCATCGCATACATACGCCAATTAGCGGACGGATTGTGGAACGCGAGCATGTTCTTGGCAGAGTTTATCCCGTAAACGACTTTGGCCTGCGCCATATGCGCAGAGTGCTTAGCCGCAACGAGCGGCTGATTACCTATATGCAGCATTCCGCAGGGGAAACAGCTGTCGTTAAAGTCGGCGCGATGAATGTGAGCAGCATTCAATACGTACAGCCGCTGAAGCCCGATATGGCAAAAGGCGAGGAGCTCGCCTACTTCGAATTCGGCTCGACTGTCGTGCTGCTGCTGGAGGATGGAACGTTTACGCCTCGCGAAAATGGCCTGCTGGGCATGAAAGTGCGAATGGGCGAACGACTTGGCTCCCTTCAAGACGATTAGAATGAGCAGCAGAGCGATTACAACGCTACGCCATCGGTTATAGATCTAGAAAATAGACTTATCATGAAAAAATGGCGCTGCAGGAGTGAACTTCCTGCAACGCCATGCCGTTTTTCCTTTGCAAATATGCCTACCGAATCTCTGACGGGCTGCGGCCCGTATACTGCTTGAATTGCCGGCTGAAGAAAAAAATATCGCGATAGCCGAGCGCGTCCGCTACTTCCGTTACGTTCATGCCTGCATGCATGAGCAAATGCTGCGCTCGCTCAATTCTCGTACGAATCATATACGTTTGCACCGACATCCCGATCAGCTCCTTGAACTTCATCGAAAAATAACGGGGCGAGAGCTGTGCTCGCATCGCCAAATCCTCTACCCGATGCGCAATACTCGGGTTTTGCCGAACAAAGTTGGCTACCTCGTGAATGGCCTCGGTCAGTTGATTGCTTACCTTCTTCTCCACCGGCAGCTGCTTATCCTCTCTCAGCAAATGAATCATCAGCTGCTTTAGAACAAGCTGCGCTTCCTCCTCCGCCGCATAAGTCTGTACAAGGAACAGCCTCACATAGCGCGAAAGCATATATTCAAAATCGACAGTATCGCTAAATTGTCTATAACGATTCGGTACCGCATCGATCGCTTCGTTGATGGCAAAATGAATATAGGATAATACGAGCGGCTTCTGCGGGTTATGTGTAGCGCTTGTGTAATCGTTTGGTCGGAACAGGAAGCAGCTCCCCGGTCCAACCTGATAAAGGGTGCCATTGACTTCAACTTCCCCCTCACCGCTCCATACGTAAAATAAATCAAAATTGGCCATCGGCTTCTCGCGTCTCGCCCATCTCCAGCCCGGCTCGCATACGATTTTGGCAAACGCAGGTAACAGGATGAACGAATCAGGCGAAATGTGCAGCATAGGGCAACCTCCTGTGCTAATCTATGCCGTTATCATACAACAGCACCAAACTTTTGTACAAGCTGCCCTAAAATTACGAAAAAATTTGCTTTGAGATTGGTTTGCAGCTTAAAAAAAATGTTATAATAGCACCCGACAAGCGTAAACGGCTAACGCCTAATTATACTCATTTTAAATGAATGATTTCGGAAGGATGGAATAAAGTCCATGAACCCACTTGCTCAGCAGTTAAACGAGACGTTGAAATCGGAGAGTCCAAACGTCTATGCGATGTTGTCAGCCTTAGGCAAAGCGATTTATTTCCCAAAAGAGGGCATACTCAGTCAGTCCGCCGAAGCGAAAACAAAAGCAACCAAATTTAATGCTACTATCGGTATTGCAACAGAAGGCGGACAGCCGATGCACCTTAAGGTCATCCAGGATACGCTCTCTGCCTACAATCCGAAAGATATATATGAATATGCGCCGCCTGGCGGCAAGCCCGAGCTTCGTGCTGCTTGGCGTACGAAGATGATTAAGGATAACCCTTCCCTTGCCTCCAAGAGCTTCGGCAATCCCGTTGTTACTAACGCACTGACGCATGGCCTTAGCATCGTTGCCGATTTGTTCGCAGATGCAGGCGATGCTGTCATTATTCCAAACAAAAACTGGGAAAACTACGAGCTTACTTTCGGTATCCGCCGCGGAGCGGAAATTGTAGAATACCCGCTCTATAATGACCAAACTCGCTTCAACAGCGCTGGCCTGCGCGAGGCATTGCTCGCTCAGAAGGAAAAAGGGAAAGCGATCGTCGTGCTGAACTTCCCGAACAACCCGACAGGCTATACGCCAGGACCGCAGGAGGGCGATGAAATTATCGCTGCGATTCGCGATGCGGCAGAAGCCGGAATCAATGTTGTCGTGGTAACCGACGACGCTTATTTTGGCTTGTTCTTCGAGGATTCCTTGCAGGAATCTCTATTCTCCAAGCTTGCCGACCTTCACCCGCGCGTTCTTGCCGTGAAGGTGGACGGCGCAACGAAGGAAGAGTACGTATGGGGCTTCCGCGTCGGCTTTATCACATACGCTTCAGCATCGGCATCCGTTTTGACTGCGCTTGAGCAAAAAACGACTGGCATTATTCGCGCGACGATTTCCAGCGGTCCTCATCCATCGCAAACATTCGTACTGCGCGCATTGACTTCGCCTGAGTTCGAAGCTCAAAAAGCAGAGAAGTACGATATTATGAAGCGTCGCGCTAACCGCGTCAAATCTTTGCTCGACAGCGGCCGTTATGGCGATGTATGGGGCTACTATCCGTTCAATTCCGGCTACTTCATGTGCCTGAAGCTGAGCGATGTGACTGCTGAGGCGGTACGCGTTCATTTGCTGAACCAGTATGGCATCGGTACGATTGCGCTAGGCGAAACTGACCTGCGCGTTGCCTTCTCCTGCATCGAGGAAGAGAACCTCGAAGAGCTTTTCGATACGATTTTCAAATCTGTTAATGAAGTGATCGCTCAAAAGGGATAACAGGCTGGCGCCGTCCTCCGGCGACAATCTCATAGCTTCCTTCAAACTCAAAAACCCCCTAAAGCAGCTTGTCTCTCGGACGATGCTGCCGTAGGGGGTTTTTCTATCTTTAATCCTCGTCTTCGTCCATGCTGAGCTTCTTGCGCAATCGAGATGGCCGAATAGCCAAATACCCAATCGCCAAACCCGCCGCTGCGAGCGCCGGCACATAAACGCCCGAGATGACTAGCGGCAAAGCAACAAATACCCAAAGCACCGCCGTACAAATTAGCATAGCCATACGGTCAACCTTTAAATATTGCAGGGTTCGCTGCTTCTCCGGCAGTGGATATACATGCTTCCAAACCGAATGGCGATGGATATGGCGCAGACCGCCAAGCTGAACGGCGATCAAGCCCATAAAAATAATAAAAGTGATAACACTGCCGTAGCCGGAAAGCGATACAGCCTCGGCAAACCAATACGTGATCAAGCAGCCGAGAAAGAGTAGACGCAAAATAATTCCGCCCATCTCCGTCCGAAACATGGATGCCGTATAGAGATAAACAAACGTATTTCGATTCGAATAGCGTATTAGGCGAAGTATCCATGTCAAATAGGATCTTTTTGAAATACTCGACGGAAGGGTCGGTACGTCAATGAATAGTCCAAAAAAAACATAATAGCGCTTGCGCGTCCTTGCTTCCTCATCAATCAGCCTCTCCCAAGGAAAACGATGTTTGCTGGGCAGACGATAAAGCAAGCGGTAAAGAGCGACAACGAGCAAAGTAAATAGTGCGGCTTGCCATACGGGACAAGTGAGCCATGCCGTAAGCAGGATGGCTGTCGCAATCCAGCGCAGCGCGCGCATAAGTCGTCTCATGCTTGGCCAAGTCATTTGCCGCTCTTTCCATGCCCCCCACACATTGCCAAACTTCAGCGCTGCTGCAATAACGGCAAGCAGCCAGCCTCCGCTTATGGCAGGACCTTGATTATAAATCGGCATGTAAAGAAGGAACACGAGTGCTGCGAGTACGAAACACGCCCTTGTAGTATAGCGGAACGAGCGTCGTAAGTAGTCTCCCATCTGCGCTTCGCGCGGCATTAGAAATACGGTATCGCCTAATGCAAGCCAAGTGCGAAGCGGACTCCAGCATAAAACAAGCGTTAAAGCAATAACGCCGACGGCGGCAAAGGGAAAGTTCGCCGGCATATGGCGAATCAAGTTTATGTAGCCAATAGCAGATGAGATGACGAGCAAGGACATAAAAGCCGGGAAGCCGCTCTGCCCCATATAGCGAAAATAAGGCAGCGTTTCCTCGCGGAACGCTTTTGCCCTTTGCTGCCACATCTTCTCAAGCTTAGGATCAGAGGTCATTAGGCTTGGCCTCCAGTGACAAGCTTGTAGAAGGCATCCTCCAAGGAACCGCCGCGCAGATCCATCCCAGCAGCTTGCCTGACGTCCTCCAGCGTGCCTAAAGCAACTATTTTACCGTGATGCATGACGATAAACCGGTCGCAATACGTTTCGACTGTGGATAAAATATGCGAGCTCATAAGAATGGCAGCGCCCTTTCGCTTTACTTCGACTAGACGCTCAAGAAGGGAGCGAATGCCAAGCGGGTCAAGCCCTAGAAACGGCTCATCAATGATGTATAGAGGCGGCTCCGCAAGCAGCGCATTCATAATCATAACCTTCTGCTTCATGCCTTTGGATAAGTGTGAGGCAAATGCTTTGCGCTTAGGCATCATTTGAAACTGCTTCAGCAGCTCATCTTCCCGTGCTTCATACTGATCATCCTGTACACTATATGCCATACCGGTTAGGCGCAAATGCTCCTCTACCGTCAACTCATCGAACAGCACCGGCGTCTCCGGCACGTAAGCAAATGCGCCGCGATAACGGTCCGTTTCTTGCTCCAGCGTAACGCCATCAACCTTTACCTCGCCGATCTGCGGCTTCATTAAGCCAAGGATATGCTTGATCGTCGTACTTTTGCCTGCGCCGTTCAGACCGATAAGGCCTACCATTTCTCCAGCCTTCACCTCAAAGGAGATATCGTGCAGCACAGGTCTTTTGGGGCTATAGCCGCCAGTTAAACCATTTACCTGTAAAATAGGTTCCATCCTATCACCTTCAACATTACAATTTAGTTTTTGCTAGTAAACAGCATACCGAATAATTCGCTTAATATCAAAAAAAAGACATCACCGTAAGTGGTGATGCCTCTTTCATCTCGTAATTATTTGAATTCAATCGATTTAGCAATGTTATTATCGCCCTTCACCTGTACATACTGACCAGCCTTCAGCAGCGAAGCTTCACCGATAAGCTCAACGTTAGCATCAACGTTATAAATGAGAGTAAAGGTTTGTGAGTTTTCGACGCGGGAGATCGAGATCGTCGCAAGCTTCGCTTGCGGGTTGAACGTTAGTGTATTAATATATCCAAGCTCAGAGAAGGATGTATCGACAGGAGCCGATTTCGTAACCTCAATGAAGACCACTTTATTAAGGTACGTGCGTACCAGCACTTCATCGCCTGCGCGCAATGTGCTGAGGGGCGCCTTCTTGTCATCGCGGAAAATGAATACATTCGAATCAATTGCAAGAGCCGTTTCCGTATTGTCGGCTTTTACTACCGTCAGGCTGCCATTCGCAGGAGCTGCCTTCAGCTTGCCTGTAATCGCCTGCGCGTCATGATCCGGCAT
This sequence comes from Paenibacillus sp. Y280, assembly GCF_056786335.1. Classification (NCBI taxonomy): domain Bacteria; kingdom Bacillati; phylum Bacillota; class Bacilli; order Caryophanales; family Paenibacillaceae; genus Paenibacillus; species Paenibacillus sp. Y280. The sequence goes on along the minus strand of NZ_JBXCIW010000005.1, from coordinate 59,509 downwards.
TTCCGTATCCGTTCGATCAAGCAGCGCTGCCAGCTCTGCACGGGAAACCGGTTGGTTTGGACGGAATGTTTTGCCATGCTTGTCCTCGTAGCCGGTAATGATCCCTTTCTTAAGAGCAAGGGCTACATAACCGACGGAACCTGCAGGAATTTCTTTCGCATCCTTGAAGTCCAGCTTCGTATTATTGAGAGCCTTCGCTTCATCCTCCAATTTAAGCGCTTTAACTAGAAGAATCGTCGACCACAATCTTGTTGCGTTTGCCTCCGGTTTTACTTCCGTTTCCGTTTCCGAGAACAAATCATTCTCCAGAGCGACAGCTACATAACCGACAGCCCAAGGATATTTTCTTTCAATTTTGTCGGCGTCCTTGAATTGCAGGTCCGAATTCATTTCCTCTGCCGACTCGGCTTGAGCGCGAAGACCCATCAATCTTACAGCTGCAGTCAATGTTTCAATGCGGCTGATTTTTTGATTCGGCTTAAACGTGCCATCCTCATAGCCTGTAAATACACCCTTCGATGCCAGTCGCATAATGTATTCCAGTGCCCATTTCAGGTCATCTTCATCTTCGAACTTCCATGTTACTTTAATATCATCATCTTTATCTTTCTTATCTTTCTTATCTTTCTTATCATTCTTATCATGCTTGTCCTCATGACGGCCTTTATCATCATCACGATCTCCGCCATGCCCCTTACCTTTGCCGCCATCTGCAAAAGCTGATGTTGCTCCGCCTGCAAGCATTAGCAGCGCAAGCGAGGAAATTGCTGTCTTTTTCCACATTGTTTGTTTCATTAAGAAAGCCACACTCCTTTTTTCGATTGCGGGTTTTGCCGCATTTTTTACCTTCGCCCATATGTTTCGGGTAAGGCTAATCGATTTAAGAGGGTGGCTGTCAAAAATAAATTATTTTATTGTTCCTTCTCTGCTTCTCGTTTCGCTTTCAACCATTTTGGCGCGCCTTTGTTTTTGCCTTCGCGCTTGCGCTCCACCTTCTTGGGAACGGGCTTAGCTGCTGGCTTTGGCTTTGGAGCGGCGGCGATGCCTTTAATTGCCGCTTCAGGCTTCGCTTCCTGCACTGCAGAAGGAGCCTCCTTGCGCTCGCTCGATCGTTTCGCCTGCTGTACTTCCGAGCGTTCGGCCAGCTTCGCTTCATGACGAGCCGCAAATGGGCGCGTAGCCTCTCTAAGCTCTTCCTCAGTCAGAAGCTTTCCTCTAAACATCGTCCTCTCCGACAATTCTATGCCGAGCTGCTTCCGGAATTTCTCCATAATAAACAGCTCCTGCGGCGTCACGATCGACACGACCGTACCAGCTCGTCCCATCCGGCCGGTACGACCCGCACGGTGCACATAATGGTCTGCATCTGCCGCCGGATCAAGATGAATAACGAGCGTCAGCCCTTCGATATCAAGGCCGCGGGCCGCAACATCCGTCGCAAGCAGAAGCTGGCAGCGCCCATCGCGAAAGCGTGCCAGCGTTGCTGCGCGGCGCTGCTTATCGGCATCGCCATACAACGCTTCAACGGTGAAGCCCTCATAGCTAAGCTTCGATTCCCAGTTCGAAATGTTGTCGGTATCATTGAGGAAGAGCAGCGCGGATGCCGGGTTCAGCAAACGTATAAGACGCCTTGCCGTATCGGTCTTGTCCCGTTTATCGCTGACGATATAATAATTGTCGATCGTCTGCGAAACGCGGTGCTCCGGCGTAATTTGGATGCGTTCCGGGTTTTTCATCCAGCGTCCTTCGAAGCGGGCCATTTGCTCCGGATACGTCGCGGAGAAAAATGCGATTTGCCGATCTTTCCCCACGCTGTGCAAAATAATTTCGACCTCTTTCGTCGAGCCGAGCTGGAACACCTGATCCGCTTCGTCAATAACGACGTTATTGACGTCATTCAGCCTAAGCTTGCGCAGCTTAAGAAGCTCATGTATGCGTCCGGGCGTTCCGATAACAAGCTGAGGGCGAAGCTTCAGCTTCTCTACCTGACGTTTCAGCGCCGCTCCCCCAATCAACTGCTGAACGCGTATGTTGATCGGCTCGGCATACGCTTCAGCTACGCGGACGATTTGCATGGCCAGCTCTTGCGTCGGCGCCAAAATAACCGCCTGTATCGCGTTCGAATGCGAATTCAGCTTCTGAAGCAGCGGCAGCAAGTAAGCAAGAGTCTTGCCGGTGCCCGTCTGCGATCTTGCAGAAACATTGCTGCCTCCAAGCAGAATCGGTATCGTCTCCGCCTGTACATCGGTTGGCTCAACTATTCCGTTTGCCGCAAGCTTATTCGCCAGCAGCTCATTAATGCCTATCTCATTCCAAGTATACTTGCTCATTCTTTAATCCTCTCTCATTCAAGCCTTTATTTTCGATTGATCAAGCCGCCGAATAGCAGGTCGATTGTTCGGGGCAGCAATTGATAAAGCTTTATACCGACAGCAGCCGTTTTGGGGAGGTCCAGCTCAGCCTTCCTCCGCTCAATCAGACGAACAATTCGTTTGACGACATATTCTGGCTTCATCATAAACCAATTTACATTTTTTAAGTAAGAGCCGGAAGGATCAGCCAGCGAGAAAAAAGGCGTATCGATCGGCCCCGGATTAACTGCCGACACCTGAATCCCATGCTCCCGCAGCTCCATCCGAAGCGAATTCGTAAAGCCGAGCACGGCATGCTTCGTAGCGGTATAGCTGGTCGACTTAGCGGTGCCTATTTTCCCAGCCAAGGAAGCTATATTTACAATTTGTCCACTGCCTTGCTTCACCATATGTGGAATGACAGCCTTTGTACAGCGAACGATTCCCATGTAGTTCGTATCCATCATTTTCTCAAAGCTTTCCACATTCATGTCCATAAAATACTCGAATTGGCCGTAACCCGCATTGTTCAGCAGTACATCTATTTTTCCGTATTCCGCAATGACGGCTTCTACCGTCTTCATGACCTGCTCATTATCGGTCACATCCATCTGATAGCAGGAATGCTTGCCCTTAATTGCGCTGGAAATCTCTTTAAGCTTCTGGGCGTTGCGTCCCGTCAGCACAGGGATCGCCCCGCGTTCAGCCAGCCTTATTGCGGTTAACGCTCCGATTCCGCTTGAAGCACCTGAAACAAAAATCACTTTGTCCTTTAACATCCAACATCACCCATTTACAATTTTACTTGATTGGTACTACAGACGCAAAAAAAGCTCCCTAAGGAGCCATTTCTGTGCTTAAGATGCGATTAATACTTGGATGTCAAGCTCTCCGATGCCTTCCATAATAAGCGGAATCGTTAGCGCCTTCTGCGCGGAAAAGCCCGCTGATTGAGCAGACTGGATAACCTTAGGAGGCGTAATATCGACTCTCACCCCTTGATTAAACAGCATCGTACTCGCATTTCCGCTGATCATGTTGCCAAGCTCAGAAATAGCACTCTTCACGATTTCGTCGATTTCAGAAATAACGTATCCGCCCATCATCGCAGAAACCATTTTCATCGCTACCTCTTCGCTAAGCCCGAATACAATGTCTCCGTTCATCTGTCCGTTGAGTCCAATTTGAATCCAAATATAGTTCTCTACAAACTTGATATCCTTGAGGCCTAGTTCTCCGGTCGCAGGACGTATTTGAACGACTTGCTCTATCACGATTTTTGCAGATTCAAGAAACGGATTTATGTACTCTGCCTTCATAATGAAGATACGCTCCTTTTCGACAAAATTCGCGCTTTGTCTAATTTAATTTTCATTATACTTAATTAACTAGGACAAGTATACTATAAATAAACAATATACATCTAAAGAACTATATTTTTTTATTGAAAATTGTAGAATGATGGTAGGAATGGAGGTGGCTCTTCTATGCCTAACGTATGGGCTCATTTTATATTTGGACAGCTAGTACTAGAAAAGCTTGGCGAAAGCGAGCTTCTGCAAGCCGTTGAGCAAAAAAACATATTTAATATGGGCTGCCAAGGTCCTGATTTTTTATTTTACCATCGTTTTTTCCCGTGGCAGCGCAGCTTAGCTCTTAATCGCCTCGGAACAGAAATGCATAATCAAAATTGCGGCCCTGTGCTCGTAGAAATGTTGGATTGTGTCAATGGCCGAACAGCCTGCCCTAAACATCCTGATTCCTCCATCCTATACATGCTTGGCTTTGCCCTGCATCACATTCTAGACCGGAACCTGCATCCTTACGTATTCAGCAAATCAGGCTTTCGCAAATGGGATCATCAGCGATTTGAAATTATGATGGATACCGTAATCGCAAAGAAGCTATGGGGCGTTGATACGTGGAAAAACGCTGTATGGAAGCATATCGATACGAAGGGTGCCTTTCCCCCGCCGATTGTAGACGCCTTCGAATCCGTTGCCGCAGCCTATTACGCGGAGCTGGCTCCGCATATTCGCCGCGAGGATTGGAACCAAGCCAACCGTGATTTTACGGCGGCGCAGCGATTGTTCCATGATCCGACAGGCATTCGACAAAGGCTGACCTTCGGTCAAATTGAGCCATTCGTGTACAAAAGAGGCGCGCAGCCTTTTGATGTACTAAATGAAGGGGAGCAGCCTTGGCTTGATCCGGTAGATGGCAGCACCTATCACCATATGAGTGTATGGACGCTATGGGATAATGCCATGTCCGAAGCGCTTGAAGTCATAAGCGCCATCCTTATATGGTTAAGGGCTCATGAGAGACCTCAGCATACGAAGGAAGATCGCATCCATGTCCGGCAGCTGCGTGAGGAAGCTATCGCTTTAATCGGCAACCGCTCCTATGAGACTGGCTTAGCTTGCGATTCAGGTGCCGCGATCGGCTATGCGGATACGGTTTGGGCTGATCAGCCCGGCATTACGAAGGCTCCTTAGTTGCATAAAGGAGCCTCCTATTCCTTTTTCCAACTTATACGGCTTTACTTGTCTGGCTTCTGCGATAACGAAGTCTGATCAACCGCAGCCGTTCATACAAAACATCGACTGGCTTATTAAGCTGAGAAGCTTCCGATGATCCGTATACCTGCTGCAGCACCGGCTTCAAGTACTTATCACCTACTTGCGTAAGCGCCTCCCAAACGAGCTGCTGCTCATCTTCCGGCACCTCAATAAGCGCCCTCGTAATTAACGAGTCAAGATTATAGCCCTCCAGCTCGAGCTGCTCAATCCGGTCCATCAGCTCGCGCCTTGACAGCTCCAGCTCTGCGCCCAACTGCTCAAGTGTACCGCCATCCTGGGCGGTTGTCAGAATATGTTTTTTGGCTTGCTGCCGGTCCATCTGAGCTTTATATTTGGTTTCCTTTTGTTTGTAAAGCCACTGCGTGTACGCCGAGTAATCCAGCTTCTCCTCCACCCATTGCAGTGGAAATTCCGTTTCGCGATTAGCTTCATTCGTGATCTCAAGCACTTCTAGACTATAGGAGGCGTGCTTGGAGCTTCCCCAGCCAGGTATTTGTGCGAGCTCCTCCGCAGTCTTCGGTACAAAAGCACTGATCATCCACAATATTCGATTGGTTGCAACAAGATAAGCAGACCGTTTCTCTGCCGCCGCTTTGGAACGGCGCCATTCGCGAAGCGCTTGAAAGAGCTCTTGATTGGCATGCAGCTCGCCATAGCATTGCAGCATCATTCCGAAGCTTCCTGACGAAGCGCGGCGATCATCCAGCATGCCGTCTATGAGCGGTGTATACCCTTCACCCATAACCCTTGCGATGCCATGCCGAAAGGCTATGATCATTTCCTCCCACGATATGCCTTCAAACCAGGTTTGCGGGTTGCCGCTGGCCTCTTCTCCCTCCACCCATAATACTGCCCATATGCCTTGACGCTCGCATATAGAAAGCTGCGCACTCACGATATGATGATCATTGCCAGGCTTCTCGAACGTGTTCATAAAAACGATTTGCATGTTTGCCTCAATCCTCCAATAAAGTAGATAAATTGCGAATGTATTGAACGGCCGAGGAGTGCCAGAAAACAAAAAAAAGCACCTCCTCTGCCTATGGCAAAGGAGGTGCTTTCCTCTCACGTTCAATGATTCGATTGCTTTCATGCTATCATAATGATTTCTTTATTACAAGTATTTTGTTGTTGTATAATGATTGTAATAACGGAGTGGAGGCTATACAACATGCTGTTGCCAGATTTTGATTTTATGTCCGATTCAACTGAAGAAACATCTACAAGATATGTGACATTTATCGGACCAAGCTTGAAACGCTTTGATCTTGCCATCACATCTACCAGCCGTTTCTACGGCAAAAAGCTGGTTACCGATTTGCAATTCGGTAAAACAGCCATAATCGGCCCTGATGACTTGGAAGAAGAGGGCTATCTTGAATATACGTTTAAGCTGACGGAGGAAGAAGCTGCTGAGCTCGCTCAATTCTTATACTTTGTTGTCGGAACGGTGCATTTTACCGATTAATCAGGGTACACTGAAATGGTAATACAATACCATTTCAGGAGGAGTTTACTGATGGATCGGTTTATTCATGAGAATCGCCAGCCGTATACAGATGTATCAACAGTAGAATCGCAGCGTAACGATCTAATACCGGAGGAATTCCCGGATGGTCCTTATGGCTCTGACCTGCGGATGGAATCTTTAGGCAAGAGCACCCCATGGCGTATTGACCAGCGGCCGCCAAACCGCTTCGACTATGAGAATCGAGAGCTTCATGCTGATTTGCCGCGTGACTATCCAGGAGAGGACGAGTATGGCCACACTTTTCCTGAGGTGCATGACGAACCGTAAACACAACAAGCTAAGCCCTTGGCTTTGCATGCATTATGCATGCAAAGCCAAGGGCTTTTTTTTCATTGCAAAGCTTGATTGGAATAAGCAATTATCGCACACTGCTCCATCCCACATATCATTCTTTTATGATGCTGGGTTAAGCTCCAGGTCATCCTCTTCGTCGCGATTAAACGCTTCACGATCGAATTCTCCTTCGGAGTTCGCTACAAGGAGCGCCGTAACAGTAGTTCCTGTTGCGTTAACAGCTGTACGGCCCATATCGATCAAGGATTCTACAGCTACAACAAGCGCAATACCTTCAAGCGGAAGTCCTACTGCAGTCAAGACAACAGTCGTAGAGATCGACGCCGGACCAGGCACGCCTGCAACACCGATCGAGGAGATGACACTCACGAGAACGATAAGGACATAATCCGTTGCAGAGAGCGAAATGCCATATACTTGAGATACGAATACCGATACGACAGCCGGCCATACGCCGCCGCAGCCGTTAAAGTTCATCGTCGCGCCTAGCGGAGCTACGAAGCTGGCGATTTTTGGAGACACGCGAAGTCGTTTCGTAATGACCTCAAGGTTGATTGGCAGCGTAGCAAAGCTGCTCCGCGTCGTAAAGGCTACCGCTACGGTTGGATAAGCTTTTCTAAAAAATTTCAATGGATTAACCTTCGCAACGAACGATACCAAGCCGCCGAATACGAATATAAAATGAATAATTAGCGCAATATAGCTTACTGCAATAAGCATCGCAAGCGGCTCAAGCGTTTCCCAGCCGTATCTTGCAGCCATAACCGCAATCAACGCGTATACGCCATATGGCGTGAAGCGAAGAACAAATTTAACAACTTGGTGCATAATGACTGTCGCCGATTGAATGAATGCTTTGAACGGCTGCACCGAATCTGGATTTTTCGCTCCAACCTTAACAATGGCAATGGCAATAAATAGGGCAAAAATAAGTATAGGTACTACTTTACCGTCCGCAGCATCGCTAATTGGATTGGATGGCACTTGATCTAAAATAACTTTGAAGAAGCTTGGAACCTCGCGAGCCTCAAAATTCTCAGGCTTTGTTAATTCAAATCCTGCTCCTGGGTTAATGGCCGATGCCACAAGAAGTCCGATAATGGCCGCTACCCCTGTTGTCGCTAAAAACCAGCCGATCGTCTTTACGCTAAGCTTGCGTAAAAACTCAATATTCGTAATGGAGATGATGCTGTTGATAACGAGAACAAACACGAGTGGAATTACGATCATGCGAATTAGATTGATATAAATGGAACCGATTGTGCCTACGCCCTCAGTGTCCAGCTTGAAGTTGTTAAAAATAATACCAGCTACAAGGCCAAGTCCAAGCGCAATTAGCACCCTTGTTCCGAACCCAACCCGTTTCTTGGCCAAGAAGTAAAGTCCCCCAAGCAGCACAGCCGAAACAACCAGCGTAATCCAGTTTGTTTCAAACGCTGTCAATAAATTATTTTCCATTATAAAACAACCGTCCTCTCTGTCTAATCTTATAATTGTACAGCACATATGAACTTTGAAATTAATAATAAATAATTCCGATAAAATTACTGCGCTTTACTTGGAACAATATATCATCGTTAATTAATTCGTGTCAATATCATTTTTTTCAAAACAATCATTGGAATATTCCTATTATTTGAATTACTTCGAGATACTACAATATACTCCGATAAAATTGATCTATTCATTGCTATGGCCAGCACATCAAAAAAAGACGCCCTACCACTCCAGCAATAGCTGGTTGATAGGCGTCTCTATTAATATTTATTAATCTCAAAAAGGCAGGGAACAACAAGCGCATGCTCATTCCAATTCCACTTTTAAGCTTCCACTATTTTATAATTCGGCTTTACGTTATTGAAATCTTTGTTCTCGCCGCTCACCATGAGGCCCATGCCCCAATCGAAATGGGTATTCTCCGTCGGAATATCAGCTGCATCACGGTATTGGAACAAAATATTTCTGCGCGTTCTTTCGCTTCGGTTCACATCCGAGCCATGAATGGTCAAATAGTTGAAGAACAATACATCTCCTGCTTTAGCCGGACATGGTGTTCCTGAGGAGATCGGATGCTCCTTATGATTTAGGTAATGCTTGCCCACATGCGGCAGCGGCCCCTGCAGATGTGAGCCAGGAATGACAGCTAAGCAGCCGTTCTGCTCGTCCGCATCATCAAGATGAACGCTTGCGGCCAGCATAGAATGATCGCGATGCGGAAAGTAAGGGTAATCCTGATGCATCGGGAATGCTGCGCCATTCGCTGGCGGTTTTACAAGCATTTTGGAGTGGTGGAGCTGTACATTGGGGCCGATGATTCCATTCAGCGCTGCTACCATATTCGGATGTATGACGGCACGTGTGAAGGCAGCATCATGGTAATGCACATCATGGAATCCTTTCAGCACAAGCTTCTTAAGCTGCTCAGGCGGCAGGAAATCGCCTTGCCATGCATGGTTTTGTTCGCCTTGGGCAGCTGCCGCTCGCTGGATGATCCGCTCGACTGCCGCTCTCATTTCCAGCACCTCTTGCTCATTAAATACGCCTCTTACAAGCAGGTAACCATTTTCTTTGTAAAATTTCACGTCATCGTTGACGATCATGCTCATTCTCCTTATCCTATAATTAGTTTGAATATGGTTTAATTATAGATAGGATATAGTGATTTCGTATTTGCCTGCCGACGACAACTTTTTGCACAATTACGCCATAGGAGCTGATGTTTCATATGTACAATTGGCCTAAAAGCGAAGTACGACTTAATCGCTACGCTCGCTTGCTGCAGGGCGAGAGCTTAACCATTCATGTCTATTACTGGGGGTCGGTGCAGAATCTAGCCGCAAACGCTGTACATAAGCATTCCTTTTTTGAGGTTTGTTACGTGGCTGGCGGAACGGGGATTTATGAGGAGGGGCAAATCGCTTATCCTTTGCATGAAGGTGTTCTTTTTTGCTCGCGTCCTAATATACGCCATCAAATTCGGAATGTAGACCAATTGGATTTATTGTATGCAGCCTTTGAGCTTGATGAGAAGCTGTCGAAGCCGGATGAATTCGACTTTTATAATCACGCCTTAAACACCGGGCCAATTTGGATGGAGAACCAGCAGCATTCCCCGACTGCGGAAATTTGGCGCTCTTTGCTCGTTCCAAGCGACGAATGCTTCGCCGTGCCGATTGCGGTGCTTCAGCAGCTGGCACACGTCTTAATTCTTACGTTTCCTACGATCGTAGGCGGAAAGAACCGCAGCTCAGAAACCATTTTGCCCGCTTCCAATGCAGCTATTCTCATAAGCCGAGCCAAGCTGTATATACGCGATAATCTAGGAGGCGCTCTTACTTTGTCAGAGGTTGCCCGCTATATCAACGTTTCGGAGCGGCATTTGTCCAGGCTGTTCTCCCAAAGCGTGCATGAATCGTTCTCCATGCTCGTTAGACATGAGCGAATACGCGCTGCTGAGCAGCTTCTGTCGCAAACGGCTATTCCAATCAAAACCATTGCTGAGCAATGCGGCTACTCGTCGGTTCATTATTTCTCCAGAGCGTTTGCCGAAGCCAAGGGCATTCCACCGGCCGCTTTCCGGGTGGCTAGCCGCAGCAGCAGCCTCGAATAGCTGGTCATTCCTGCTCACAGATCATGAATCGTGATTTCGCTTCGAACCATAAAGCGGGCATTAATGCCAGCTTGCCCGATGCCTTTTGAAATATAATAGGCTCCGTTCTGATCGGTATGCAGCCCTTTATATATCCCTTTAACGGAAAGCGGGCCTTTGGGCTTTAACGCAAAAAAGAACGGCACGTTCAGCTGCTTGCCATGCAGATGACCGGCCATTAAATAATCGTAGGGACGCTTAATAATAAGCAGCACATTCGGGTCATGCGTGATAACAATAGTTGGCTTGCTTCTGTCGATCCCCTTGAAGGAAGGACGGATGCGGCTGTGATGCGTGCAATCATCATCAATGCCGACAAGCTGAAAATCATCAAGCACAATGTTTTCATTCCGGAGTACGAGAATGCCATGCGCCTCAAACAGATCAAGCAGCCGCTTTAGGCGCGGGAGCTCATAATCATGATTGCCAAGCACCGCATAAACAGGGATGCCGCTTCCCGCAATCACTTTAAGATAATAGCCCACGCGCGGGAGGTAACGTTCTTTGGAGGTATAATCGCCAGTGAGAAATACAAAGTCCGGCTTAGCCGCCTCAATCTCTTCCCGAATGCGCTTCGCGCTTATGCGAAGCCGGTCTACATGCAAATCACTAATTTGCAATATGCGTTTGTTGATACCGATGGAATGGGTGACCTTTTCGACTTTGAGCCACTGAGTTGGGAAGATAAGGAGCAGATATAAGAGAAGCACGAATGCTGCCAATGTTAGTATAATAGCCAAATGCGCCCTCCTGATCGGTCATTCTACTTACTTTAAGTAGTGATATTTTTGCGCTGCAATACTAAGTATATAAAAGATGCTGCTATAAAGCTACTTGGAGCTGATTGCCCAGCAGGCTGCTGAACAGTCCCTTCTTGTCCTCGGAAAGCATGAGGAAATGACCTGCCTGCACGATTTTCCCATTGTCCAGTACGATAACCTGATCCGCATTCCGAATGGTTGTCAGCCGGTGGGCAATGACAATGACCGTCATCCTGCCTTTCAACCGCTCGATTGCCTCTTGAATCTTGGCCTCGTTTAAGCTGTCCAGCGCGCTGGTCGCTTCATCGAGAATAAGAATGGACGGCTTTCTTAAAATCGCTCTAGCCAAAACGAGCCTTTGCCGCTCACCGCCTGACAATCGTATGCCACGATCACCGATGACCGTATCCAAGCCTTGCGGGAGCTTGCGAGTAAATTCAGCGGCTGAGGAGAACTCCATCGCTTCCCACATTTGCGCTTCGCTTGCAAGCGGATCAATCATGAGCAAATTATCTCTAATCGTTCCATGAAAGAGAAACGGCTCCTGCGGAACATAGCTGATCGATCTTCTTAGCGACAATAGCTCTGCACCCGATAATGCCTTGCCGTCAATGAGCACTTGGCCGAGCTCCGGCTTCATAAGTCCCATCATCAAATCGATCAGCGTGCTTTTGCCAGCGCCTGATTGGCCTACAATCGCGGTCATGCTGCCCGCAGCAATCTGCAAATTAATCGCTTCGAGCGTAAAGTCAGGCTGCTGCTGATCATAACGGAAATAGACCTGCCGGCATTCCAGCTGCTCCTTAAGCTTAAGCGGTAAAATATGCTCTCCGCCCAGCTCATCCACGTCCATTAATTCCTTAGCCGCATTGCAATCCTCCTGGAGCTCCATTAACGCTTTGAAGGCCGGCAGCGATGAAGCAACTTGCTCCATATTCGCTTGTATTCCTGTAAAGCGTGGCCAAAGCCGTGAGAAAATAACCATTATAAGCAGCAAATAGCCGCCTTGGTTCTTAAAGAGCATCACTGAACCAAAAACAAAAACAGCGATCATTATAGCTGAAAACAGCTTGTAAAGGAGCTGCGAATTACTTCGCACCTTCGAATTTTCATACCGTTCATGCGCGATCTTCTCGGACCAATCCAGCAGCCAGCGATAGCGGGACGATTCAAGCAAATTGCTTTTTATATCCTTCATGCCGTTAAAGTGATCGGTAATGCCGGATAAATAGCTTTGCGCCAGCTCAGTCGTGGCTGTGCCTATTACTCTGGATTGCTTAATATATCTTCTTGAGAGGAATGCTACAGCGAGTCCGCAGCATAAGACGAACAAGGTCATTTTGACCGATAAAAATAACGCTAATCCGATTTGAATGATCGTAAAGGCAACAGAGGCGATCAGCTGCAAAAAAAGAAAGGCTCCGTTTGTGACGCGAGCAAGCTCGCCGGTTAACGAATTAATGAGATCCGTCTTCCTTCTCTTCATAAAGAAGCCCCAATTCACTTGCAGCAGCGCCTTATAAACTTCTAATCGTATTTGATTCACAAAGCCCGTATGGATTCTAATTTCCCTTAAGCTTAAATTGCGTCCAATTATGCCTTGCGCGGCAACAAGCAGAATGAATAGGGCTAAAATAATAAATAGCGCTCTTTCTTTAGGAAGCTCTTGCAGCGTTGATAACAAATGAAGACCGGGGATTGAAGCCAGCGGAATATCTACAATGCCAATTACACCAAGCAGCGGAGCTAGTAATAGAATGCCTGCGCCATCCAGAAGACCAACGAGCATCATCAAGGTGAGATTGATATAGAGCACCTTCCCGCCGTAGGCATGCAGCTTTCTTGAGAAATATAATAGATGATTCATCGCTTCATCACTTTCCGTATTTAATAATGGACTACTTTGGCAAAAATGCCGGTTACCGCAAATCGATCCATCTCTTCCGCGCCTGTAACGTACAAGGAGCCGCTTCGCAGCCAGGCGTGCGCAATCAGCTTCCCCGCCTCGTCCTTCGCCGTTCCGAGATATAACGTACTGCTGATGCCTCGTCTCTCCAGCATCTTCATGCCGGCTAGCGCACGAGCCAAGCATTTGCTGTCCCAAGGCGTATGGCTGCTTGCAATTTGAATGGCGTGGCGTATATGGACAAGAGATCGTCTGCGCTCTGCAGAAGTCTCGCTCTCCGTTTCTTTCATATATTGCCCCAGCGTTGGCGCAATCTTCGAGAATGGCTGGTGGATAATTCGAATTCTAGCCCAGCCGAGGAGCAGGGTTGCTTCAATTAATAGAAGGACGGTTTTGAAATCCAAAGAAAGCAAAGCTTTCAATCTCAACATTTTTCCCATAGGCTCACCGCCTACTATTCATTAATAAGAATAAGCCGCTCTTCTAACAGATGGGTAAGAAAGGACAGCACCTGCTCCTCGCACATTTCCTTCTCCACATCAAATTGCTGAAGGAGCCCCTCTATTACCTGCGATATCATAACAGGCTGCTTAATCAAATCCCAAATCTGGCTTCCCATAACGCCAAGATTATAGTATTTTCCATTCTCAATGCTCAAGATGACCTTCTCTCCGCCCATATCGCTTACAATATTGTTATGATCTTGAACGACAAGTTGTTCCATCAATATAGCTTGAATCGTAATGGCTTGGCTTTTTGTCATAGGTTATTCCTCCGATTGTATCGTTTTTAATATGAGCTCTACGAGCTGTGGTGCCGTAAAGCCTGCAGCTGGTCTTTCTAAACGATAGACTGGCAGTTGAGAAGCGAGCGAGGCTGAATGTGTAAAATGCCACCGCGTAAGTCCCATCCGCTGCACCAAAAACTGCCGATAGGTATGCTGGAACAAAATATCCAGACGCTCTAGCTTCTGAATAGGATGAATGCCAACCTCATCTGCATCTGCATCTGCATCCGATTCCGACTTCACAAGCTCGAACACGCCTCCCAGCGGCATAGGGCTGCTGCAGAAGTCTGCCTCAACCGGGATACAATATTTATTTTCCCTGCCGTAAATGGCACGAAGCTCCTCATTATTTACGCCGAAGGCGTCTAGGCTTTGCTGCCAAAGCTTCTGCTGGGGGTATGCCGGTATTACGTGCGGAGCTTGTTCCGAAGAGAAAGGTGACACCGCAATAACATCATCGCTAAGCAGAGGGTAGCCGCGGTTTATGAGCGCCGACGCTAACGTTGATTTGCCCGCGCCTGAATGGCCTACAAATGCATAAGCTTTGCCATTAATCGCGATAGCACTCCCATGCAAAGGATAAATGCCGCGCTGCAGAAGTACTGCACCTATACAGGTGCCAAGCACGTATAACCGGATCAGATCCTCATCGGCTCCCTCAGCAGGAGAAATGGTGATCCGATTGCCATCTTCTATCCGAAATAACGCTGCTTCCGGCATATAAACCGTAACGTTGCGTTCCTCCACCACAAAGTCGTAAGGCTCGAGTGGAACGATATCTTTCAAACAGCTATCGATAATAATCTCCAAATCGAAATGCTCAACGATGTTGTTGATTGGGGTTAGCTCAGGCAATGGCAGCTCGCTTTCAATCGCAAGCCCAAATGCGCTGTATGCCATTTTCGTCTTCGTTGCCGCCAATGTCCTCACTCCATTAATCTGTTGATAAAAGCTAGAAAGCCCTTATACACCTTATGTATAAGGGCTTCCTTCACCAATCGAATCCATAATGCCTTAGCTAGTAAAACGCGGCTTTTCAGAATTTTGGCCAGGTACGTAAGCCTCGTCTGTGAATGGACCATTTGTCGTGGAAGCCGCAGTCATATGTACATGAAGGACCTCTAGCTCAGGTTTATTCCATTGTTTTTTCGTTTGCATATCTTGTCACCTCCCTTCAATCGAATTTTTTCAAAAAGCGAAATACGATAAGGCTGCGCATTAATAATCTATAATTCGGATCAACCGCATGCCTCGGCTGTGCGCCTTCCTCAAGCCTCGACAATGCCGATCGGATTACCTTGCCATCAACAAACTCCATAAATAAGCGATCTTCGCTCATTTGCCGCAGCTCATCCTTAAAGGCTTGCCATCTGGGAAGCATGCGATGAACCCAATCTGCTCCTTGTACTCCATGCGTGCGCTGATTAAGCCTCACCTGATCAGGCAGCAGCTTATCGGTAGCACGCCTGATTAGAGCGCGATCCATCCCATTCTGGACGTACTGGCTCTCCGGCAGAGACAAGCAAAACCGAATGACCCTTGCATCATTTGTCGGGTCGCGCTTCCAGAGACCATGTCTAAGCGACAGCTTCGTTGAGAGCGTATTGCCTGCGTTCCAGTGAAATACTTCATCGAAATGGATTTTTCTTTCCTCGTACACATCCTTGGCCGCAAACCATCCGGATTGATCGATGCCATGCTCGCCAAGCCGATTAAATACATCGGTCCTCCTCGCAAATTCGGGATTGATCACCATTGGATAATGGTACGTATCCTGGGAAGGCCGCAGCTGTTCAATAAGCGGAAATGCCGCTCGGCTGACGTTAGAGAATACATGCGCTCGGCCAGAGCCGATATTAAGGCTGTACTGACGCATTTCCCGCAGCAGCCTGATCCATTTCATTTTTTTGAGCAGCGTTGCGTAATAAGGAATGGCCGATCCCCATGAGATCGATAAATTGCCTCTGCCTCCATTTAGAAGCACGCCTACTCCCTGCTTCTCTGCCTGCTCGAACATGCCTCTCATCCAGAAGGAATTCTCAAAAAACTTATAAGGCATTTCCATAATATTTAGAAATCCGTCGATCTCGGAGTAGGAATCTCTCCCTTGGAAATCGAGGTAGTGATCCTCAATCCCTCCGACATGCTCGACAGTTGATTCAATAAGCGGCCTTTCATTCGGCATCATATATTCGGCTGTGTAATCGATAAAATCGGAAGTCGGAACATAGCTGAACGTATGCAGCCTTTTATCTTGCTTGCGCAGCGCCCTTGAAGCGAAGCTTACGATCGAGCCGGAATCTAGTCCGCCGCTGAGTTGTGCGCCTACTTGGCGATGCGTCCTCAGCCTTGACGTAACGGCTTGCTCGAACACCTCTTGGAACGCCTCTACATATTGATCATCCGTTTTGAATCGAACGCGCTCACAAGGTCTAAACTGATAATATCTTGCTAGGACTATCCGCTCATCCTTGATCGTAATACTATGAGAAGGCGGAAGCTGCTCGATATTGCGGTAGATTGTTGTGGAAGCATCTGCCGCGTCTACCATGCCCACGATAGCTAGAAACTCGGCTAGCCAATCTTCATTCAGCAAGTGCTCCGTTCCAGACAGCGCAAGCAGCGGCTCAATCGTTGTGCAAAAGGCGAACCGTTCCGCATTCCTGTGATAATACAAGGTGCGGCCGCCCGAGAAATCTCTAGCGCCAAACAGCTTGTGATTGCGGCGATCCCAAATCATAAATGCAAAGTCGCCAGCCAAGTATGCAGGCGCATGTTCGCCCCATTTGTCGTAAGCAAGCAAAATCAGCTCGCTATCCGACATCCGGCTCCGTCGATGCTGTTCTACCTGCAGCAGGCCAAACAGCTCTCCCCGATTGTCAATGATCGCATCCGCGGTTATGACCAGCCCTCTTTCGGAATCAACATATGGATTGCGCTCGCCCACCGACTCAGGAGTAATCCACTGGTTATGGCAGCCTAGAAATATATGATCCTCATGCCAGGCCTGAGCCGAATCGCAAGGATACTGAGATAAAGCTTCCATTAAGGAGCCGCCTTGCCTCCATGCATGACTTCCTTGATCAGTTAGAAATATGGCTGCGATGGCGCTCATCGATTCCTCCGGCTAGATATCAAAATTGTTCGATATAAAGAACGATTTTCGAAAATCATTTGTTGAATTTAAAGTTCTTAATAAAGAACATAACTGCATATTACACCTGATATTTACCTTTGTCAACCAATATTTCAACGATATATTGCAAATAATCGCAAGGTTTTGTTCTCTATTGAAAACAACTTGTCGATTTATCGCTTCGCCATCATTTTACGTCCAACACTACTTGTTATAGAACTAAATCAAGCTGTTATTCAACCAAAAATATCCACTTATTCATGATAATAAGTGGATAATATAATAGGAAATAAAAAATAAATCATGTTAAAGGTTACTAGCTATCGCTACTAACATTTTTTCGTTATAATAGTAATTGTCTACAACGATGTGATAACGGAGGAGTTTCTTATGATCGGAGAACGTATTCAGATGCTGCGCAAGAGAAAAGGCCTTTCCCTAACAGAGTTATCTCAACGGGCGGGCGTCGCAAAATCTTACTTAAGCTCCATTGAACGAGGGCTCCAGCAAAATCCTTCGATTCAATTTCTTGAAAAGGTAGGCGCGGTTTTAAACGTAACCGTTGAAGAATTTCTCAATAACAACGAAAAAACGGATCGCACCCCCGATCACCTTGACAATGAATGGGCTGACTTAGTTAGAGAGGCAATGGCCTCTGGCGTAAGCAAGGATCAGTTTAAAGAGTTTCTAGAATTTAATAAATGGAAAATTAAGCGCGAATAGCGCTTTTTCCGCTTTTATACAGCTGTTTCCTGAATATCATCCTTCTTGCTTTCCTCTAGGGCTAGCAGCACCTTCCTCACATCTTCCTTACTGAACCCCAAAGAACGTGCACTCATGATTAATGCTACCCACTCCATATCCAAGTCCTGATTGTCATCGGAATTTATAAGTACCATTTCCCCATGTCCCCCATTCATTTTGGGACGGTTGCACCACTGACTCCATGCGTTTAAGGTGCCCAGATACTAAACGCATTTCAACGTCTCCCTATGCTTGTCATTCACTTATAGCTGTATTATAAATCACCAATTATGCGCATGCTGTCGCTTCATGTCTTACTAAAATGATAGATAAATACATTTTTTGTCGAATGTTTTCAAGCAATGTAAAATGACATAGAATTTATGTACTATACTCCGCTAGGTTTGATCAGCTAGGTTTGATCAGCTAGGTTTGATCAGCTAGCTTTGAAAATGGCAATTTTCCCTATTGCGCCGCTTCTATGTACGAAGCCGCTGCCAGCTCAGACATCAAATAAGGCTCTACTTCAAAACCGTTCGGATTCGCATATTGCCACCGCCAAGAATCTCTGCACATCTCTTCAATGCCGCGAATAGCAGCCCAATCCAGTTCCTCGTTTGCCTTATGCGTATCCGCATAGCAAATCGCAATATCGCCTGGTCTGCGGTCTACAATTGTATACGGAATGCTGCGCCCGGATACCTTCTCGAATGCAGCAATCATCTCCAGCACGCTATAGCCGCGGCCGGTGCCAAGATTGAAAATATCTACGCCTGATTTAGTCATCATTTTTTTCAGTGCCTGCACATGTCCCAGCGCCAAATCGACGACATGGATATAATCCCTTACGCCAGTGCCGTCTACAGTAGGATAATCACTTCCAAAAACGTTCACTTGCGCAAGCTTCCCAACTGCTACCTGCGTGATGTAAGGCATCAGATTGTTTGGAGTGCCATTCGGATTCTCACCAATCCTTCCGCTAATGTGGGCGCCCACCGGATTAAAGTACCGCAGGATCGAAATGCCCCATTCCTCATTCGACACTGCTAAATCTTGTAAAATTTGCTCCAGCATAAGCTTTGTTCTGCCGTAAGGATTCGTCGCACCTAGCGGCGAGGCTTCTGCAATAGGAACCTGCTCCGGCAAGCCGTACACCGTTGCAGAGGAGCTAAATACTAGTTTATGCACCCCGAATTTTTTCATGACTTCACATAGGATTAAGGTGCTTGTAATATTTGTATGGTAATAGGACAATGGCAATTGAACCGATTCGCCAACAGCCTTAAGACCTGCAAAGTGAATGACCGCTTCTATCGAATGCCTGGCGAATACACCCTCCAGCCCGCCGCGATCCATGAGGTCCATTTTGTAAAACGTGAACGTTTTGTTCGTTATTTCTGCGACTCTGTTTAATGAGATGTGGCTGCTGTTGGACAGATTATCGACGATAACGACCTCATATCCCGCTTCAAGAAGCTCTATGCATGTATGACTTCCGATATAACCTGCACCGCCAGTAATTAAAATTGCCATTTCATTATCTCCTCCAAATATTCATTATAAGGAACGTACAATTCTTTATTAAGAACATGCTATCAAATAAATTCCCTGCAAGACGAACAAACTGCAGGGAAGTATTTTCTTCTTCAGCTTCTAGAATTAGGCGCTCCCTAAATCCGTATTATCCTCTAACCGGATATATGGTGCCGTTCCGGTTACGGTTACTCCTCTAAATACAGACTTCGCGACGATTGCCGATTGATTATGACGCAGCCAGTTGAAGTTGAGTTTACTATTTTCAAAGTAGGAGCTCGAGATAATTGCCTTTTTCGTATTGTCAGCTTTTCCAACAGAGGCATTTATAAAGGTAGATCCCGTTACAAGTGAATTCCCGTCCATTACGATTCCTAGATTATGAAACAGCCCGTTGCGCAAAGTAACCTGCCTCGAATACTTCGCATCATTTGAGCCAAGCTGAATATCGGTATTGCCCAAAAGCGGAGTTTTAGCCCGTATAAACTCACTATTGCTAACATGACTGCCTTCAAATCTAGCGGAGCCTTCAATGATCGTCAATCCATTTACAATGGTCGGGCGGCCTGCATAATCTTGTGGAACCAATATCGACAGATCGTAGTTTTTTACCGTTATATTTTCTAATACAGCACCTGCAGCGAGCAGATTAAAGTTCGGTGCGAGCGTGTTATTCGGGCGCCAATCCCGCTCTACTGTTATATCTGCCAAATAGCATCTTCCGTAATTATATCGGCTGACATTAAATCCTGGTGTCCCTGCATCTGCAATGATTGCCGGCGCGCCTCCCAGCGTCTCGGAAACCTGAAAGCCGAGTGAAGTAACGTTTACGGTGTAATACATCTTATCGACGCTGATTCCAGTCGGAACCTTACCGATCCATTGCTCAAACGATACTTGTGCTCCATTGCCCGCGCCATGCGCCGTTTTAAACGTGAAGGTGCCAGCAGCAACATTTACGGCAGGCGATCCAAAATAGCCATAAATGCTTGAGCCATATACCGAGCCATCCTTGACCTGACAATCCCGAACGACTGCTCCCCTTACATCCAGCAGCTTTAAATTCCCATTTCGAATAACGGCCCCGTTCACGAAGTTATCGCCTTGTACCCATAGCTCGCATCCATGAAATGAATTATTAACATATTTGACATTCGGAAAATTCGGATTCGAGCTCACTCCGCCAATGTTAGAGCCTTCAAAGGTATTTCCGTCCAATAAGACATTGGTGCCGTCTGCATTAACGAAATGGCCGCGCACGTTATTATAAATATAATTATCTTCAATATGAATGCGGTAGTTCAGCTCCAGCCCGTTAGGACGATCCGCTCTTTTGTACGGAATATTGGTCTCACTATACATGGATTCGATATCGATGCCGAACATAGGCGGCGTACCGTTTCTAAAATTCGTCGTGACTCCGTCGTCTGCATACCCGATATGATGAATTTTATTTCTGAAAATATGGGTATCGTTTGACGCGCAGATGGAAATGCCTTGTCTTCTGCAATGATGGATATGACAATCATGAATAAGAACATTTTGACCCATTTGGTCCTGTGTATATAAGGCGGGATCAAGCAAATACTTCTCATAACCGGTTAAAATTCCATCTCCTGTACAATCCGAAATTTCCATTTGTCCGATTTCGATTTGATTGGAACCAAACGATCCAATTCCATAACCGCTTTCATGCGTATAAAATGAACTATCTACCTTGGCCCGAATATCAGCAATTTGACTATCGGTTAAAGGCGATGTTAGCTGTATAGCAAATATCATTTTATTGTTTTTACTCAAATCCTTATTTTCATTAAGGAACCATCCTCTTCCACCTGCGCCGGCAGGTGCAAAAACGCCGTTCGTCCGAGATCCAACTAGCGCAGCATTTGAAATAGTATCTTTATATTGATAGAATTGATAGCCAGCTGCACCCACCCCCGGAATGCTCCATAGTCTGAAGCTTGCAAGAAGACCTGGGTTTGCATAACGATCAATGACCTCGCTGCGTATCCAGTTCGGGTTATTATTCAGCGTACCGTCAGCATTTACGCCGCCTCTGACAAACTTCACCTCAATCTCGTATATATGCTCCTTTTTGTCGCCTACCAGCTTGCCTCCTGATACTTTTGCATTATTGATCCCTCTCATTTCAATAATGGTGTAATTCGGGGAGGAATTACCCTCCAGCTTAATGACGCAGCCCTGCTCCAGCTCCAAATGAATGCCGCTCTTCATGTTGATAGCTACGAGAGAACTTGGATCGAGTCCGACCGTATAGCTCCCCGCTGGTAGTATGACATGGATAAAGCCTTCAGATTTTGCCCAATCGATAGCATCATTAATTCCTTTGGTCGTCTCTGCTGCATTCATGCCCGTGTTGCTAATATTGAATCGAGCTAGTTCTATTCGGTAAGACCCATGTAGATTCATAGCCTTCACCATCCTTTTACTTCATCGTATGTAGCTTGTCAGTAAAAGGTTACTCGTTGCGGCCAGCCTCCAGTCTATGACGGCGTTTCATAGTCTTCCTTAGGATTGTTCCTGCGCTTGGCAGTTTGTTTAATAGATTTAGCACAATTCCTAGCAAATATTTGAATTGCTCCGTTCGATGGAAAACCAAAATATATATCCCATTTACGAGTACGAGACAAATGATGCCTTTAAGTGAAAGCCATAATAAATGGGTTGAAGGCAGGAACTGATTAACAGCGGCCACAACACTACAAGCGATAATTCCAAGAGCGGTGTATAGGATGTAAGCCGTATAATAATGCCTTAAAGGCTGATGAAACACTTTACGATACACAAGCAGCGGCGTATACCAGAAAGGAACCGCTAATGCGCTAACTAATGTGCCAATGAATATACCGGCTATTCCCATATAATGGACAAGAAGCAGTGATACTCCGATATTGACGACAGCTTGGAATAACGGCGCATAACGATCCTCATGAAAGATCCCGGCTGTTGTTTTTACCGCGCTTAATGAATTTCGCATTCCTCTTTCATAGAAGGATAGAACCAGCACCAGCAGCACGGCATTGGTCATCATATATGCTGGGCCAATCCAAATCGTTATGAGCGGCTCAATCAATAAATAAAGGCCAATGGAGAGAAGCGAATATAACCAAAAGTTCATCAGGTAAGTCACTTTGAATATTCGATAAACGGCATCGGAGCTTTCCTTGGCCACCAAATTTCCTAAGCTGTGATACATGTTCGAGAACACCTGGTTCAGCAGCGTTCGGCATATATCGATCAGCATTTTGTAATTGGAATAGAGGCCGACGGCCGTGATGCTTACAAATGAAGAGATAAGGATGCTGTCCACACCAAAAATAAAGTAATTGCCGACATTTTGAAGAATGATCGCTTTCATATTTTTAATAAAATTGGCTTTGGTTTCGGGGTCCAGATTGGCTTTAACCTTCTGCTTTAAGTATGGATACAGCTTATCTACTATTAAGACTAAAATAATGGATGTTAGGATGGAGAGTGCGCTTTCTACCACAAGATATAATATATAATTTTCCGTGTAATATAAAATCGCAATTTTCATGCAGGTCGAGACGATGGCCGATATGGAAAATACGGCGGTTACGATGTAATTTTTCTGGTTTACATTCAAAAAGGAATGCTTGTAAACAAACAAATAAGGAGCCGCTGTATTAATAAGAAAAAGCATATAAATCAAATTAAGATTTTCTACACTTGTTTCCTTAATGAAGAAATGCAAGAAAGGCATAAGCGCTAAGCCGAGAAGAAGCACGACTCCAGCTATAACGAGATAAGCTTTTTTGTACAGCTCCATTAAAGCAAATATTTTAGGACGATCATTATCAGCGACAGGCTTATAGAGGTTATAAATGATGCTGGAGCCAATTCCGGCCTCTGCTAGCGTAAGCATGGCTAGAATGCTGGTGAATAGCCCATTAATACCTAAATACTCCATACCTAAGCTATTGATAAATACGGTCCTCGATACGAAGCTTAAAATGGTAATGACGAGCTGATTCCCTAGTCCGACAGTAATATTCAATAGTGAACTTTTTACCCTCATGCGAATCCCCTATCTGACAAATCCCATTGTTCCAAGCAAATCTTTGGACATCTCATTTTTTTGCTTCTCAGTAATATTGCCATTTATGGTATAGCTTTCGTCATACTTGTGATGCTCTTCGAGCAACGCTCGAGCTTTCTCCATATACTCCTCAATGCTGCAAATCTCTTTGGCAGGATTGCCTCCAACAATAACACCTTTGGGAACAGATTTAGTAACAACGCTTCCTGCTGCAATAATGGAACCACTGCCAATTGAAACGCCTGGCATAATAATTGCTCTTGCACCAATAAACACATCGTCCTCTATGTTGACACAGCCAATTTTCGTATAGCCCGTGAACGGCTTGCTGCTAGCATCATGAGCTAATATATAGGCATGAGGAGCTATTGTCACATTATTACCTATACTAATCAACCAGCAATGAGAGTAATCAAAAATAACTCCAGGCTGGATTGAGCAATTTCGACCAATCTTCATGCCCATTTTCACATAATCTTGAATCCATATTTCCTCTGTTATCCATTTGCGTATTCTTGCTCTTGTAAATGATATTAGTTTGTTCAGCATCGACACACATCCTATTACCTTCCTAATACCTTTGAATGATTGGCAATACGAATACAGAATCCCTGTGTAAAAGGAAGAATATTAAATAACATGGAATATACGCCTATATCCTTGGTATCCCCTTGTGAGAAATCGACTGCACCGTTTCTTCTGGTCACCTTCATGAGATATTGGACCGCACGGTCCGCCCCTTCGGCGCATTCTTCAGCCAGCTCATCGATCTGGGAGGCTTGCAGCAAAAACCAGCCTAACGTAGCTGTTGTAGAAGAATCCGCTCTTGTCTCATTTCGAGTTACGGTCCAGTTCCAATTGCCTTCAGGCCTTTGAAAATTTAGAATCGCTCGCGCGAATTTTTTCATAAAGCGCTCCAGCTTCGGCTTCGATTCATGCGAATCCGGCAGTTCGCGCCAAGCATCGCTAAGCCCGATTGCCAGCCAGCCCAGCCCTCGCCCCCAGCCGAATAAGCCTAACGGCAAAGTATTCTCCATGTGATAAGCATGGCTTGGTATGCAATGGTCACCTAACATGCCGTGCTTCTCATATTGCTCCAGCTGCTTGACAGCTAACTGCACGCATTCCGGCTTGTTATACTTTAATCCATAAGCAACGAGGAATGGACATATAAAGCCAATCGTATCGACATAGCGGTAATTTTTCATAAATTTGCGATACTGAACCGTTCCGTCCTCTCCAATATGCGCCTGAATGAGCGCCCATGTGCTGTCGAGGGCCGGCTTATATTTCTCGATGTCTATCCCTTCCAGCTTCATCACGCCGTAGGCAAGTATGCCGGAATCAATATAAGCAGGCTGCTCTCTCCATTGACCATTTGCATCAAATTTTGTATGGAGAAACCGTTCGATCTTGCTTGTCATTCCTTTATCCGAACCGTTCTTCAAACACTCGCTCAGTCCGAGTAAAAGGGAAGCCTCCTGCCAATGCTGAATCACGCTTTTCGAATAATTGCCTTTCAGCATGTCGATGGCTACCAATCTCACATTATCCGTTACTTTAACTTTGGGTGTATGATTAAGCCAATTAGCGCCGATATGCGTAATGGATTGATTCCATTCTTGTTTGTTTCTGTATCTTCCGATGTGAATTCTACTCACCCAATCTCTGCTGATCGGCATAATATCAATACAAATAATAATAACGGTTATCGCCAAAAAAATAGCTGCTGCAATCTCTAACAACGTATTCACTCCTTCATAAACCTTTAGATCAATGCATACAGCTTTTCAATTTCCATCTCGGTTCCATAGTGTTCCTTGGAGAGCTGTCTCACCAAAGAATCTCTCAGCTTCTCGTCATCGATCAACAGCTTTATTCCGTCAGCTAGTGCTTCTGCGTTCATGTCAACGATTAATCCGTTTTGGTTATGTACGATTTGATCCTTTGCCGTACTGAAATTCGTAACGATAATCGGTTTATTCAAAATCTTCGCTTCATCAATAGCGATGGATTTCCCCTCAAAGCGCGAGGATTGAACATAAAGATCCGCCTCTTTCATATAGGGGTATGGATTTTCCTTGATTCCCAACAAGTGAAAGTGACTAGCGAGCTGATGCTGCACAATGAGCTGCTCCAGCTTACTCCGATCTTCCCCTTCGCCTATGACATACCATTTCACGTTATACCCTTTATCCACCAAAACCTTGCAAGCCTCTATAGCCATCTCAAAGCCTTTCTGATAATTCAAACGCCCGATAGAAACGATTTTAATCCCATTAATCGGTGCAAAATCCGTATCCTCTTCTGACATATCATGAATCATGGCAGGCGAAACAATGTTGTGGATAACTTTTACCTTTCCACTATGCTGTGGGAACCTTTGTATTAATACTTCTCCGCAGCCGTCCGAGACTGTGACGAGATGATCCAGCTGCGCAAAGTAAGGAGCATCCAAATATGGATCCATCCGCAGCTTGTCGTAATCATTGTGGATAAACCCGATTTTTTTGGCTGCGTTTGCCTTCTCGATGCTGAAATAGACCGGATTTTTCTCCAGAAACCCAATTGCCGCATCATATCTTTTATGAAGCATCGGCAACGTTTTAGATAAATATTTCCACACTCTTTGCTCGCATCTTGCTGGATTCTTTTCTGTAAAAAAGATGTATCCCGCTCTCAGCCTTGCCAAGGCTAAGTCGATTTTCCCCTTTTTTAAGCAATCCATAATCGCCAATTTCATAGACATATCGAAATAGCGGTAATGAACGGGCTCTTCCAGCAGGTTTACAGCGCTCGGAACTTTGCTCAAAAAAATCCCTTCGTGCTTGAACAAATAGAGATCCACTTCAAATCTAGCGTAATCGATCGTTTGCAATAGCGAGAGAAGCGACTTCTCGGCACCGCCGCAGTTTAGATTATTCATGACAAACAGCAGTTTCATTTTCAAGGCATTTCCACCTATCCAAAAATTTTATACACCTTATGAATCTCTTCTTCCGTACCTAGATGGAGACCGGATAAATATTGCGTCAACCTTGAACGCGCTTCTTCGTCTTCGATCAGCTTCGAAATGCCTGCTGCAATGGCGTCGACATTCAAATCAACGATTAGTCCCTCGACTCCATCCTTAATTTGGTCCTTTGCTGTGCTGAAATTGGTAATGACAATAGGCTTCGATAATATTTTGGCCTCGTCAATCGCAATCGCTTTTCCTTCAAACCAAGACGTTTGCACATAGATGTCCGCCTGTTTAAGATAGGGGTACGGATTTGCTTTCAAACCAAGCAGCTTAATATTTTGTTCCAGCCCTTCCATTGCAATCAGCTGTGTTAGATTCTCCCTTTCTTCCCCTTCGCCAATAATATTCCACTGAAAGTTGAAGCCTCTGTCCAGCAAAATTTTGCAGGCTTTTATCGACAGCTCAAATCCTTTCTGCGTATGCAAACGGCCAATCGACAAAATAACGATTTCGCCGCTCTTGCGGTCATAGACATCTTCCTGAACCAGATCTGCGAGCTGATTGATCAGCTTTGGCGATACAATATTATGAATGACTTCAACTTTCGTTTGTTGATTAGGAAATCTTTGTTTTAAAATATGACCGCATTCCTCAGAGACCGTAACAATATGATCCATCTTTGCAAAATACGCCTGATCGAAATAAGGATTCATGCCCAGCTTGTCATAATCGTTATGAACCCACCCTATCTTTTTGACGGCATCGACCTTCTCCGCGCAAAAGTATATCGACGTTTTTTCCAAAAAACCGATAGCCACGTCGTATTTCTTATCAATGACGTCCATGGAACGAGCGATATACTTCCACCCTTCCTGCTCATTGACACTAACGCTTTTTGACAGCCTGCTTTTGTAGCTGAACATGATACGGCTAAAGGCAAGTCTCGTATTTCGCTTGCGCAGAAACTGTGATACCGAAGGCAAAAGAGGCTTAATAAAACGATGATAGCTTTCAGATAATGGCAAAATCCGAACATGCTCAGGCACCAAGTCCATAAATATGCCTTTGTGGCTAAACATAAACAGGTCAACATTGTAGCGATTAAAGTCAATTTGGGTAATCAAATTGATCAAGCTTCGCTCTGCACCGCCAGCTGAAAGACTTGGAATAACAAATAATAAGTTTTTTTTCATGCTCACCTCAGGCCAGACCGCATAAATAATCGACCGCTTTATAAGACATCTTCTGAATGCCTGGAATTTCCTGCTTGAGCTTCTTAATGAGCGCTTCCTCTTCTCGAACCATTTCGTCGAACTTCTGGGTCAAGAGGACGCTGTTCGATATTTGCTCGATACCAAGCACCAGCTTTTCTTCGCCAAAAATATCTTTTGCTATTCCCTTGGACTTCACGCTGTACCCAAGCACCATAGTCGGTACGTAGTTCGAGTATGCGGCAATGGTAGCGTGCGTACGAGCGCCAATAAAGAACCTCATCCTCGCGATATAGCCTTTATACTGAATCGCTGTTAAATGATCCGGTAATAGGATAACTCTTCCCGTATGCTTATATGTCTCGTAATAGCTTTTCAACACTTCATAATCATTGTTTCCATCTATAATAACGTGTGGAGTTAAAGCAATCGTCATATCGGTTTTCTCCAAAATATGCCGAATCAGCTCATCAATCGCAGCCTGTGACTGTTTATTTCGTTTCCACACAAGCGGACTGAAGTTAAGTCCTACTGTATTCCCCTCCTGCCAGCCCTTTGGCAAATCCAGCTCTTCTTTTTCCATCGTGAATGCGGGGTCAGCACATAGCTTGACGTTCTTGAGTCCCCTTCCAACAAGCATATTGTAGGTCAGCGATTCACGGGATAAAATGAGATCAAAGAGCTTTAAATCCTCCAGCTTTCTCTCCGACATATCTTCTTCCCCGATGGAGCAGCCCCACAAGACAAGCTTCTTGCCCTGCTCCTTTACTCGCCTATCAATTTCATACCAGCCTGGCTGCTCGCCATAGCAATAGTTGTCTCCGCCGATCGATAAACAAACATCCATATCTTTAATATTTTTTATAATATTGTGGTGAATCTTCCCAAGCGCATAGGATTCATCCTGGTACAGCTTTACCTTTAATGAAGAGAGGAACCAGTCATACGAATATTTTTTTATTTCTAGTTTAGATCCATCGTATATGCCGTCCAGCTTGCCGATCACTTGATCGGTTTCCGGCTGATCAGATGCTAGATACACCTTGGCGTCCTTTATCCGCTCCTTTAGAATCGCTGTGGAAGAGCGAACGATCGCTTCACAGCCTCTATTCAAGCTGCCATTATGAGCAAACATCATTATTTTCATATCATTATCCCCCGCGCTTTTCTATTTCTGAATCTGCTGTATGCTGTCAATAAATAAATGCCCAGCCATGATTTTTGAGCAATCAGAAATAATAATGTTTTTTGGTAATGACCTAATTCTCCATTCATTTCGTTAACGTAGACAGGCAAAGCTTCCCTTACATCCTGATGCAAAACCATTCGTTTCACATAATGAATCTTGTCTGCGAATCGCATATTAGATGAAGGCTCCAGATAAATATGGATGTAGGCCATTACGCTGTGAATCAGCTTTATCGCTTTCAATTGCTGGATGCTTGCTCCGTTCATGACGTTCAAGTAACAGGATGGAAGCTCTGCCGCGTATACCTCGACCGCACGACCGAAATAATCTTTCGCTGCAGCATTTCTAGTCGCACTCTCGGCTGTCTCGCGGTAATGGTAGCCGGTGTAATCGATATATATCAGCTTCCTTGCATGGCTAAAGAAATAAATATTAAATATCCCATCCTCGCCAAGCGCAACCTTTGCTGGAAATACAATTTCATGCTCTTGAATGAGTGCGTTCCGGTATATTTTGTTGCAGGCAGTGTTTAATTGCTCGCTCTTCAAGAAGAAGGGCAATATTTGTTTTTGAATATCGGCAGCGCCAAGAACGGCATCAACGGGGAATGGATATTTCGTAATCAGATGATGCCCATTAAGCTCACTTTCAAAGTTTGAGATCACAACATCGCAATCTCCAGATTTAGCCGCAGCGTAGAGCCTTTCATACATATCCGGCTCAATATCATCGTCTGCGTCAACGAAGCCGACATACTCTCCAGCAGCGGCCGCCAAGCCAGCATTTCTAGCCAGGCTGACTCCCTTGTTGTCTTGATTAATGAGAATGATCCGGGCAATATTTTTCCGATAGCCTTCAATGATTTCCTTGCTATTGTCTGTCGAGCCGTCGTTTACAAAAATAAGCTCGCAATCTTCTATAGTCTGCTTCAAGAGAGAGTCTATGCAACGTTTAATATAAGGCTCAGCATTGTAGACTGGAATAATCACACTTAGCTTCATACTCACTTTGCGATGCTCCTCTCAAAGGGCTGAAACAGGCTATAAAGCTTATCGAGCTCATGGCCATTTCCATAATCGACTTCTGCGCAGTTTCTGGATAGCCGCTCCCTAAGCTCCGGATCTTGATAGAGCCTTGCTATCCCCTCCGCAATCCCCTCAACGGATAATTCGGAAATAACACCGTCAATCTCATTAAGGACTTGGCTGCTGGCAGTCGAATAATTCGTTATGACAATTGGCTTTCCTAATATTTTTGCTTCCGTAACCGTCACTGCTTTCCCTTCGTATCTGGAAGGCTGCACATATACATCGCAAGCTTCAATATAGGGATACGGATTGATTTGCTTGCCAAGCAGAATAAAACGATCCTCCAGTTTATATTCCGCAATCAGGCTTTGAATCATCGCTTCATCTCCGCCGTAGCCAACAACGTACCAGACGATATCGTCATAGCCTTGATCGACAAGCAGCTTGAGCGCTTTAACGGCATTATCGATTCCTTTCGCATGAGACAGTCTGCCTACTGTGAGCAGCTTAAAGCGCGTATCCGAATCCATTGGGTTAACAGCCAGCTTCTCGGATGCCATCGTTCTAATGAACTCGGGCGACATCATGTTCTCGATTACGATCGTCTTATTTCTTAAAGTAGGATACTTGTCTAAAAATGATTCTCTGCACGCATCGGAAACAGCGATAATATGGTCAAATTTATTCCACATCTTTAAGTCCATCATACGAAGGGTATGTACTGTAGAAAAATCAGTATGTATCCATGCACATTTCTTGTTGGCTTTCACTTTGTCTGCTACAAAATAATGAGGCCATAGATAGCTGATCGCCACATCATATTCAGCCGTTGACTTCGGAAGGAAAGGCAGAGCATACTTCCACATGAGCTGCTGCTGAATATAACCCGATTCTTGTACTTCCTTCATACGGCCTATGATACGCGCATGAATTTTAGATAACAGGCGAGCAATGCCTAAATGCAGCTGCTTCGATAGCAATAGGCTTCCAATGCCCTTTCTGAAACTGGCATATTGCGGAATCTCATCGAGAAGCCTCGCCTTATCATTTAGAAGCGTCATGAAATCTCCCTTATGCCGATACAGCATTAATTCGACATGACAAGAATCATAATGGAGCTCATCCAGCATGCCAGCAAGGCTTCGCTCGACACCTCCGACCTCCATATCATAGGAAGCAATAAGCCATTTTTTCATCGTTTTCTCCTTACTTAAAAAATCAATCTTTGGAAGCTGCAGCATTGGTTTTCATCTTCCTCCATCCCCATAACAACGGACGAAGCGGAAAATACAAGACATGCAGCGCCTTAGGAAGCGGAAGAGTCTCCGCATCCTCCGGATAAGGGAACATAAAGCTTGCTATAAACTGTATTTTTTGCAGTACCGTCAGCAGGGTGAAGAGATACCGTTTATGGTAGCGGCTTACTTCTTCCGGTATCGGCGGGGAGTGCAAATTGACCAGCCGATAAATATAGAACATGGCATCCTCCGCGAGCCAGTGCGCTTTCCTGCCCGCAAGCAGCGGCTTCATCTCATTGCGAAGCGGCAGCGACAACAAGCGTGCTGCGAGCAGCAGTGCCTGCCCGCCAATATGGGAATAGCTATGCTTCCGAAGCAGCTTAACAAGCTTCGGCCAATCCAGCTTCTGATTAACGAGCTGCTTGATGTCAAGCAGCCAGCGAAGCCTTGACCAGCCGTGCCGAGCTCCGTGGGATACCAGGAACATAAACAAATCTTCTCTTCCCAGGTAATAAATCGGACGGTTGATCAATGCGCTCTTGCGCTTGCGGCTCCAAAGATCATTAAAGCTTGGCTCCTTTGACGGAGCTGGATTCAAACGCCAGTGAAGCTCAACCTTAATTCCTTTTTTCGGATGCACAAAGGTCGTATGATGATGTCTCCACTTCCAATCATTCAGTACCGAAACGATATATTCATCCTTCACGTACCCAAGGGATACTAGTAGCGCTTCTGCATGCTCCAGCTCCTTGAGCGGAATGAGGAGATCGAGGTCACAAGAAGTGCGCAGCGATACATCTCCATACAAATCGGCAGCTATGACCGGTCCCTTCAAAAACAGCGAACGCAATCCGCGCTCAGAAAATTCCTTGGCGAGCTGCTCCATCTCTCCACTGAGCGTAAGCATCTGCAGCGTATTGCGATAATAGTCACGTTGAAACATTTGGGTGACAAATATCGGGACATCCGCTGATTTCAGCTCCTGAAGCTTGCGATTGACAGTAGGAAATACCCGATGATGCCTAGCTAGCTCGATAAATCGGTCCCAATCCGCGTTTTGCAGCAGCTCCTGATAATCAAAGGACAGATCAGCCTCATCGTCTGACGAGAGAAAGGCAAGCATTAATCGCAATTCGCCAGAGAGATCTTCATTATGGAGAGTGACGTTGTTATTCATGAATATCTCCTTCATACTAATTAGCCAATAACGAACAAAATACTTATTTTGTTCTATAAAACGAACACAAGTACAGATTATCACCTTCCCTAATTTCTGTCAATCATCATTGCATATGTTCACTATACTTTTACAAAAAAGGATATGCATCTGATAGAATGGAAGAGTCCATTGCCATGATTTAAAGAATTAGGAGGATGAAAGCTGATGCAAAACATTATTGTATATGGTGCTGGCGGTCATGCGAAGGCCGTCATTGATACGATTGAGAAAACGGGCTTATATCGAATCGCAGGCTTGCTGGATGACAATCGACCGGCAGGTACTATCATTTATGGCTACGAGGTTTTAGGCGATAAAGGCTGGCTTGCAGCTAACCTGGATTCCGTAAGCGGCGGCATCGTTGCAATCGGAGATAACTGGTTTCGATCTAGACTAGCTGCAATGATCTCTGACATCCATCCGCGCTTTGCCTTTATTACAGCCATCCACCCTTCAGCCTCTATTGCAAGGGGCGCTCAGATCGGAACTGGATCCGTCATTATGGCAGGCTGCGTCGTAAATAGCGATACAACGATTGGCGAGCACTGCGTTCTCTATTCCCAAGCAACGGTCGATCATGATTCCTCGCTCGGCAGCTTCGTCACGCTGGCTCCAAAGGCAGGTACAGGAGGCGGCGTCAGCATTGGCGACCATTCCGTTATTTCGATTGGCGCGAATATTATTCACGGCAAAACGATTGGCGAGCATACCGTTATTGGCGCGGGCTCTACCGTCTTAACCGATATTCCGTCTTATCAGGTCGCATACGGCACGCCAGCGAAAGTCATTCGTGCAAGAGAGAAGGGCGAGCGTTACCTGTAGCCCTGGGCGTCTATGCCGATTGAACGGTTTTCACCGCTGCTCGATCGAAGACGCTATTCATGCAATCCACGACTCTTACCTGATCCAAGGAAGTCATGCTCGAACCTGACGGCAAACAAATGCCGCTTTGGAACAAACGCTCGCATACGGACTCGCCGCCTTCGTGGGCGTAGAACCTGCAGCCTTCAAAGAGCGGCTGCAAATGCAGCGGCTTCCATAGCGGACGGGCCTCAATGTTGGCAGCCGTCAAGGCATCCAGCAGCTCCAAGGTCGTCGTATCCATCTCATGCTCGTCGATGACGATCGCTGTCAACCATCGATTGGAGTTTGTACCGGCTAACTCAGGCATAAAGCTGATGCCCGCGCGATTCGAGAACGCTCCAGCATAGTTTTCATATACCGCTCTTCTTGCGGCTACCCGTTCATCCAAAACCTCTAATTGCGCTCTGCCAACACCGGCTAGCAGATTGCTCATCCGATAATTGAAGCCCATGCTGCTGTGCTGATAATGTGCGGCCGCATCCCGGGCTTGCGTCGCAAGAAAGCGCGCCTTGCGCAGAAGCTCTACATCATCTGATACGAGCATCCCGCCGCCCGAGGTCGTAATGATTTTGTTCCCGTTAAACGAGTAGATGCCAAACTTGCCAAAGGAGCCGCTTTGCTTGCCCTTATAGGTGGACCCCAGCGATTCCGCAGCATCCTCAACGACAGGCACCTCATATTGCTCGCAAAGACTCCTTATTTCGTCCATCTTCGATACTTGCCCGTACAGATGAACGACGATTACTGCTTTGGGCAGCTTCCCCTGTCGATTCGCATCCTCAAGGGCTTGCTGGAGCGCCTCTGGCGACATATTCCACGTATCCGGCTCGGAATCAATGAAGACGGGCTCTGCCCCGCAATAACGAATTGGATTCGCGCTCGCCACAAACGTAAAGCTTGAGCAAAATACGGTATCCCCTGCACCTGCGCCAAGCAGCTGCAGCGATAGATGGATAGCTGCCGTTCCAGAGC
This sequence comes from Paenibacillus sp. Y280, assembly GCF_056786335.1. NCBI lineage: Bacteria > Bacillati > Bacillota > Bacilli > Caryophanales > Paenibacillaceae > Paenibacillus > Paenibacillus sp. Y280. The sequence continues at coordinate 25,468 of NZ_JBXCIW010000005.1, read as the reverse complement.
TGACCGCTACCGCATCCGCAGTGCCGACATAGTCTGCCAGCTGCTTCTCGAAAGCGTCTATATTCGGACCAAGCGGAGCTATCCAGTTGGATTCAAACGCTTCATCGATATAATTTCTCTCCTTCCCGCTCATATGAGGAGGGGATAAATATATTTTTTTCATTTCATTTGCCGACACTATGCTACACATCCTTTATCCTTTTTTTGAAAATAAAAAGCCACCCCCCAAGCAGATTCGCTGCTTGAGAAATGGCTTTATCCTTCACTATGGCTTGTCGTTCCTTGAAACATAGGCATCGTCACATGATTGGCATTCGATACGCCCTCGGACCGAATAACCTTCTTCACCGTCAGCAGCAGAATCTTTAAATCCAGCGCCAAGCTTTGATTTTCCACATACCATACGTCACGCTCAAATCGTTCTTCCCACGAGACATCGTTTCTGCCGTGAATCTGCGCCCAGCCCGTTATGCCCGGCTTGACCAGATGCCGCTTCGCTTGCTCTTCATTGTAAAGCGGCAAATACTCCATAAGCAGCGGGCGGGGGCCAATGAGGCTCAACTCGCCTTTGATGACGTTAATCAGCTGAAGAAGCTCATCCAGGCTGAATTTGCGCATGAGGCTTCCGAAGGCAGTAAGCCTGAGGTGATCGGGCAGCAGCTGCCCCAGGCTATCCTTCTCCGACGTCATCGTTCGAAATTTATAAACATAAAAGGGAACGCCGTGCTTGCCAGGACGCTGCTGCTTAAATACGATTGGCGAGCCAAGCTTAATCCTAACCAATATTGCGGTCGCAGCAATGACAGGAGACAACACCAGCAGCAAAATACTAGAAACAATTAGATCAAACAATCGTTTTATCATCGGTATGGACTCCTAATTTCAAACTATGAGCTTATTCGTTCGATGACAGCAGCTGTCTCATCCTTGAGATCATCTTGGGACCGACAACCCGGCTTACAACTCTCTTTACGTCTCCTCTAAGGCGAACATGGGCAGGAAGCCAAGACTGGGCAAAGTGATGAATGCTATAGCTGTCATTCGTGATGTAATTTCCTCCGTTAATATAGTCATAAGGGCTAAAATATGTTCGTGGATAGAAGGTAACGCCATTGCGCAGCACTTGATATTCACCATTCAGCTTGAGGCCATGCCGGCTGCAAATTTCGGTAATGACCGCCGTATTGGTCGTCATATCAAGCGAGCCGTCCGGACGCAGGAAGTTGCGGCTGCCGTAATCATCAAGCAGCTCTTTAATCCACGGATGCCCCTTTTCCGCTCCCATCGTTCCGGATTGCAGAAAGGTCTGATCCTCAAAGCCAGAGAACGCTTCATGCTGAAGGAGCGGACTCAGCGGCTTAATGACCTCAACATCCGTATCCAAATAAATGCCTCCATGCTTGTAAAGCGCATATAAACGAACATAATCGCTGACGAAAGCATATTTTTTTGCCTCATAGGCCTCCTTCACATAGCGATTGGACAAAATATCGAAGCTGTCCTCGTTCCACTCCATCACTTCGTAATCGCCTAAATGCTTTTGCCAGCTGCGCATGCACTTTTCAATCTTCCTTGGCTTCTCGCCCCGTCCGAACCAGCAATAATGAACGATACGAGGGATTTTACTTGAAGCATTCATTTACATCACTCCTAAAACGGCCATTTAATATAATCACTTTTGTAATCCAGTCCGAGGGCAATGACGCTTTCATAGAAATAAAATAAGAAATAAAACACTAAAATCACGATATAGATAAGCTTCTGATCCTTCTCGCGAAACACTTTGATCAACCATGCGATTAAAATAAGCTGATATAAATTGAAATAAATAGCCATTCTTGCGAAAATCCAATTTTGCGTAGCGATTATCATCAACACAACGCCTACCAGCGAGACATTCACGATAATATCGGACTTCGGAAATAGGCTTCTCAATTTTTCTCTGCCAAAATAGGCGATCACAATCGGAATAATCCAGACGATTGCTCTAAGGATGTTGGCCCCGCCTTCATCAAACGATGCATAATTGCTGTACTGGGTATCCTTAATCGCTGTGAATAGCAGCTCGGAAAATTCGTTAAAGCCCACGACAATAAGAACGGCAAGTCCAAGGAGCATAGCGGTCGATCTCGTCCATGCTTTTCGGCGCACGATAAAGTAAATCGGAATCATAATCAACGAGCTTTGATGAATGAATGAAGCGAGTACAACGATGAGTATGTATGGCTTCCACTTGCCCTCTAATAGAAACTTTGTCGCCGTCATTACGATTGCAGCTGCCAGAAACTGCCTCATGCCGTTCATTGAAATGGTGTACGTACCCGTTGTTATGTATAAGAAGATGCTAAGCTCAAACAATCTCGTATATTTAAACAGCACCATAACGATAAGCAGATTGGTCACAATGCCTGTCGTTAGTATCAGAATTTGCGGATCATTCGAAATCTGCTTCAACAGCATTTGCAAAATATTAAAGCCGATATCATTGCTGCCCTTGATAGACTCCCAAGTGAAATCTTCTAATGTATAGCTGTGCATATACAGATAGGTATCTCCAATATTCGATCGCAGCCCGGATACCAATGCGAGCGTAAGTGCAGCTACAATAGCGAGAAATCTGTTCGGTATGATCGGCGAAGGGGCGATCCCTGCTGGTACTGAAAAGTATCTGGCCGCTAGAGAGACTGAGAATACGAAAACCAGCGTCATCCACAGTATCGACATTTTATTCGTCCCTTCCTATAAGATCATTTTGAAACTGCCGCCTCAATGATTTTGCTTCACTACCGTCGCTTTATTCGTGTTCTGAATGTAAAAGTAAAGCAAAACGCCAAACGGAATGGCGAGCAGCGTCACCCATTTGCGAGGCGATTCCCTCAAAAAGTGTTTGTTGCGAATGATCAAGCTGCTGGAAACATAATGAATGGCCTCGCGGATTCTGCCTTTCCATGACGGCGCATAAGCCATCGCCGCTTTGCGAAAGAAGGAGAAGCCGCGCGGATTTTTTTTGTACTGATTAATCATATTCAAGCTTGATCCATCCTGCCGATATTCAACGATGCACAGCACCTCATTCATAATAAGCAGCGGATAATCCTGATCGATAAGGATGTATTTGTAGGATAACGGACAGTACTTCTCACCGGAAAATATCGGATACGGCGGATATTTTCTCGTTATTTCTGAACGGTAAACGAGCTTTTTGTCGCCTTTCACATGATGCAGGGCGTATAGATCCGTCAGCGTTGAAGATTCCAATCGCTCAGGCATTCTGGTGCCGATAACCTCGTAATTCTGGTTCACGTCCAGCCCGACAATGCCTGCAAAACGGTCATTTCCTGCCGTTTGCCAAAACCTCGTTATTTTCTCTACGGCGTCGTCTGCCATGTAATCATCCGAATCGATGCAAACATTAAGCTCCGTTTCGATTCGTTCATAAGCAGCATTATGCGCGCCATGCATCCCCTGATTTTCTTGATAATGATAGCGGATGGATATAAGATTCTCCGCTATCCAGCTTGCGACAAGCTCCCTCGTTTGATCCGTAGAGCCATCGTCAATGATGAGCCATACAAAGCTCTTGTTGCTTTGACGTTTCAGGCTCTCATAGCAAAGATGAAGCGTGTAGGCCCGGTTATAGGTAGGTGTAAACACAGTCAACATCGGCTTCAACATATTATTCCCCCCTTTACCCAAAAGCGGATTTGGACATGTGATTCATATAATAGTCAGACAGCCATTTCGCCATAGTGGACGTATCGTATCCGTTCTTTCTTAATAGCTCTGCTGTATCGGCATGCTCGCGGGACGTACTCAAAATTTGCTCGGCCCAATGTTCGGCAGATTGCTTTAAGCTATTGAAGTGAAGCCTGCCAGTAACGTCGGTCTCCTTCGTAATCGTATCGGAAATGACGCATCTAAGACCGGCTGCCTGAGCTTCAATCAGTACAACCGGCAAGCCTTCAAATAAGGAAGGAAACAGAAAAATATCGATTCCTTGCAGCAGATCCGCTACATCATTTCGAACGCCAAGCAGCTTTACATGTTCTGATAACCCTAATCTTTCTATTTTCTTCTCAATCAATGGCCGAAGATGTCCTTCCCCTGCAAGGACCAGCATCGCGTTCGGCTCCCTGTCATGAACAGCTTTAAAAATATCGATCAAAAAATCATGGTTTTTCTGTTCATTAAATCGTCCAATGTGGCCGATGACCAAGCGATCTCCTGCGGAGAGCTCGGCTCTAATGGCATCACGAGTGCTCGAATTAAAAGAGAACTGCTTTACATCAACCGCATTATTAAGCACAATCACTTGGCCGGAATCTGATATACGCTTGCCGAACAGCCATTTGCCTGCGCTTTTCGAACAGGCAAAGTAGCTGCTCGGATTATCCTTTATCGCAAGCCTTGCATACATGCGGAAGGGCAGCTTGATGTCGAGCCCGAGATCGCTTAAATGGCTATGCATAATTCGGCAAGGAACGCCTGCTTTCTTGGCAGCCTTTAGGATGAAGCTGCTGTTTTCATTAATATGGGCATGCACTACCTGATAATAAGGATGCTCTTTAAAAAATAAGTCCAGCTGCTTAAAATAAGGCGAGTAATTCCCTGGCTTAATTTGCGGCAAACGATAAATTTTCCCGCCTAATGCGATAATTTCTTGATCATAATGACCTTCCTCCGCGCGATGAACGATAAAATCAAACTGAATTTTGCTTCGATCCATTTGACGGTAGTAATTCATCAGCATGGTTTCTAATCCGCCGCGATTCATGACCGTTGCCACTTGCAAGATTCGAACCGGTTTCAACTGCAATCCTCCCCGTATTCCTTTTTCGCATCCAATTGATCGCAGTCAGCATGAAGTAAATGGCGAGCGAAAATTTTATTTTTGCGCATACAAAAAAAGCCTTCCATATGAAAGGACTGTAGCTTGTATCGAACTGTTTAAAAGACTGATTGATCTTATCGCCATGCAGCAGCTTACGCAGTGCCTTAAGCTTCTTCCCAAAGGAAGCGGCCTTTCCCTCACTCATAATATTAAGACCGAGCCCTAATACATTCATGCAAATCCGATTGTTGAATGCTGTTCTATACTCCTCGTCCAGCTGCTTTTCTGTTATAAACGATTGAATAGCGGCATAGAGCCGATCGAATTTATAGGGCAGAGCAGGATTATACGTGGATGTAATCGACTCTGTATTCGAACGCCAATAATGGTAGAGCGGCCGATTAAGGAAAACGAACGATTGGGCATAATAAAAGGCATGAATGTTAAACAACGTATCCTCATTGCTGCCGATGATATCGAGATCCATAAACTTCAGCCCATGATCCTTAAGCAGTTCAGCCCGGTAAAGCTTGGACCAGACCGTACCCCATGCATCCAAATTTTCAGGACTAGCTAATTCTCCTTTCAGTGGACCGACAAGACGCCTAAGCATCTTCGCTTGAACCTCATCAGAGCGATATGTTTGCTTGTCTAGCATATCGAATCGTTTTTCCTTCGAATGCGTCTCAAACTCACGGACATAAGTGCACATCGCGATATCGCTGTCTTCCTGGGCAGCCGCAAGGTACAGCTGCTCATACATACTCTCGTGAACCCAATCGTCAGGATCAACAAAACCGATGTACTGTCCTCTTGCCGCCAATACGCCATCGTTTCTAGCTGCGGATACGCCGCCGTTCGCTTTATCAATGATCGTAATTCGCGAATCTTGGCGGGCGTATTTGTACAACAGCTCCAAGCTGTAATCGCGTGAACCGTCATTAACCGCAATGATCTCGATCTCTCTCAGACTTTGTCTGAGCAAGCTTTGAAGGCATCGGTCCAAATAGTCTTCCATATTATATATAGGCACGACGATACTGACTTTGGGATTCATTTTGTTCCCCCACCATAAACGACTTGTAAATTTCGCTTAGCTCCTGCTTGACCTGGATTAAGCTGTACTTCTGCACAAGATGCATGCTCTGCATGCCCATTAACTGCCTTAGCTCAATCGACTCGCTTAGCTGCTTCAGCCTTTTTGCAAATAGTTCCGTGTCATGAGGCGCAACCACATACCCGTTCTCGCCATCGCGAACAAGCTCAGAGTGACCTCTATTCGCCGTTGCCACAATCGGCAGCCCGCAAGCCATCGCCTCCATAATATTGACCGGCAGCCCTTCGCGCAGGCTGGATGCAACAGCGGCATCGCACATCGGCAGCAGACTTTCGATATCGCTCCGATAGCCTAGAAAATGCACCATGGAGCCAACGCCAAGCCGATGCGCCAGCTCTTTGCACGTTTCAAGCAGCTGCCCCGTTCCAGCAAGCAGCAGCCTCGTATGAGGCATCTGCTCTTTGATCGCAGCAAGCGCATGGATCAATAGCTGATGGTTTTTATTTTTGTTGAATTCAGCTGCATAGAAGAGAAGAAAATCATCCGTGCGAAAATCAAGCTCCTGCCTTAGCCGCCATTTATCGATTTTTTGAATAGGCTTATATTGAATTGTATTTACGCCGACGCCATGAACCTTCGCAATTTGCTTCGCTTTGAAGCCCTTGGAGACGGCAAGCGCATAATCCTCATTATTAATCGTAATGAGACAGTCCGTTAAACGAGACAAACTCTTCTCAATCGGATAATAGAGCATCCAGTTCAGGAGCGAGGCTCCTTTGCAGAAATGGAAACCATGCGCCGTATAAATGATTTTTGTGCCTTGTTTTCTAACACTCGATGCAGCAAGCCTAGCAAGCACGCCGCCCATCGGCGTATGACAATGAATCATTTTATAATTCTGCTGCTTAATAATGGCCTTCAGCTCTTGATGAGCCTTGATATTGTTCAATCGCAAGGGAGATCGCTCAATCGCCAAATTAAACTTCTTGTCAACAAAAGGGAGGTTCAGCTCGCCCTTTGCGGCGACATGAACCTCCCATCCCTGCTGCTTGAACCATTCCATAATAGGCAGGTGAAAAGCCTTAAAGTGATAATCAACGGTAGCGCAAAATAATATTTTATTCGGCATAAGTTTACCATCCTATACTAGAATTATTTTCTAGCAGCTTCTTGTTCAACCATTTGAGACAGATAGTTTAACAGCTCGTAGCGCAGATCCTCACGTTGAAGCGCGAATTCGATCGTCGTCTGGATAAAGCCCATTTTCTCGCCAACATCATAACGCTTGCCTTCGAACTCGTAGGCATAAACCGCTTCGGATAAATTTAAAGCCGCAATCGCATCAGTCAACTGTATTTCGCCGCCCGCGCCAGGGGTTTGATTGCCCAAAATGTCAAAAATCGCAGGGCTTAATATGTATCGTCCCATAATCGCCATATTCGATGGCGCCGCTTCTCTGGCAGGCTTCTCAACCAAATGCCTAACTCGGTGGAAGGAATCCTCCATCCGTGCTCCATCAACGATCCCGTAACGGGAAACCGCCTCTTCCGCTACACGTTGAACGCCGATGATCGAGGTGCGATATTGCTCATATTTCTCAATCATCTGCTTGATGCAAGGCTTCTCCGCCGAGATGATATCATCGCCCAGCAGCACGGCAAACGGCTCATCTCCGATGAACTTGCGAGCGCACCAGATGGCATGCCCTAGACCCTTTGGCTCCTTCTGGCGAATATAATGAATATCCACCATATCAGCCGACTTGCGAACCTCGCTCAGCAATTCGTATTTATGCTTAGCCTCTAAAATTTGCTCAAGCTCAATCGAATTGTCAAAATGATCCTCAATCGCTCGTTTTCCTTTGCCGGTCACGATAATAATATCTTCAATGCCCGATTCGATCGCTTCCTCGACGATGTACTGAATGGTAGGCTTATCGACAATCGGCAGCATTTCCTTCGGCATTGCTTTAGTTGCAGGGAGAAATCTAGTTCCGAGTCCCGCGGCTGGAATAATGGCTTTTCTAACCTTCATAGCATTTAGCAACTCCTTCGTCATTTTAGCCTGTTACTGAAGCAAATTCTGGAAGCTCTACGATGTTGTTCGCAAGATCGAGCAGTCTAACCCGTAGTTCCGCTTTGCTCATACTGTCGTGAATCGCAATCATTTCTTCAATTTGCTCAAAATAAATCTCAAACGATTTGCCAATATAAATTTTCGGATATACCTGCTTCTCGTTCATTTCATTGTCCTTGAGCATTTCCTCAAAGAGCTTCTCTCCCGGTCTAATGCCCGTGTACTGAATGCCGATCTCCTCGACCGTGTACCCCGACATTCGAATGACATTTTGCGCAAGATCGGTTATTTTGACCGGATCTCCCATGTCGAGAACGAATATTTCGCCGCCCCTAGCCAGCGCGCCGGCTTGGATAACCAATCGCGATGCCTCCGGTATCGTCATAAAATAGCGAACCATGTCAGGATGCGTGACCGTTACGGGCCCGCCCTTCTCGATTTGCTTCTTAAACAGCGGAATAACGCTGCCTCGGCTGCCCAAAACGTTGCCGAAGCGAACCGCTACAAATTTGGTCGTGCTGAACCGGTCCAAATGCTGTATGACCATTTCCGCAATTCTTTTCGTCGCCCCCATAACGCTTGTCGGATTGACCGCCTTATCGGTAGAAATCATGACAAACGTATCGACGCGAGCCTGGCTGGCCGCTCTTGCTGCATTCAATGTGCCCATCACGTTATTTTTGAACGCTTCCTCTGGATTTCTCTCCATTAACGGCACATGCTTATGTGCAGCCGCATGATAAACGACCTGAGGACGATGAGCCTGCATGACCGCCATCATTTTATTCGCATCCTGCAGGTCTGCGATTTCGGTCACAAATTCGATGTTGGTGTGCCCGTAGAGCTCCCTCAGCTCCATCTCAATGGAATAGATGCTGTTCTCCCCGTGTCCAAGCAAAATAAGCTTCTCTGGCAGAAACCTAGAAATCTGCCTGCATACCTCCGAGCCAATCGATCCGCCCGCTCCCGTTACCATCACGACCTTCTGGGTGACATAACCCGAGATACTTTCGATATCCAGCTCTACAGGCTCGCGGCCTAATAAATCCTCGACCTGTACATCACGAAATTGGCTGACCGATATTCTCCCCGTAGCCAAATCCTCAAGCATCGGTATAATTTGCGTCTTTGCTTTCGTTTTCGCGCATTCGCTAAAGATCGTGTTAAGCTGTTTTTTGCTTAGTGACGGGATCGCAATTACTATATTGTTGATGTCATGCAAGGTCGCTATCTTGGCAATGCTCGCAACGCCGCCTAGCACAGGCAATCCCATAATATCGAGATTATGCTTGTTGACATCGTCGTCTATGAAACCCATCGGGATGAGCTCCGTGTCGCTGTTGCTTAGCAGCTGCCGAGCAAGCATCGTACCCGCTGAGCCTGCTCCAACGATCAATGTGCGCTTTCGCAGGCCGGCATGCTTATTGTAGCTGCCTCGAAAGATTCGCCAGCAGAGCCTTGAGCCTCCGATCAGCATCATATGAATCATCCAAGTAACGGCGAGCAGACGCATAAACACATCCCCCATCACCAGCTGCTGAATGACGGCCGCTGCAAGAATGGAGAAGGAGACCGACTTCGAAATGATCAGCAGCTCCCCGACGCTTGCATATTCCCATGCCTTCTTATACAGCTTGTAATAGAAGGAGAAGAAATGATGACTCAATAAGAGCGTGATCGAGCTGATCACAATCGGTGTCGTTACCACATCAAGCGAAGCGCTAAGTAAAAATCGGCTAAAAAAGATGGCGGTAAACACGATCATGGAGTCGATTAAAATCAATAATGACAATCTTTGTCGGTACGTCAAAGCCATTTCACCCTTTCCTGTCATACATCAAATAAAGTTGATGCTAATAATCGTTAGCTCTCGCCAATATTCGAGAAAGTTGCTGTGACACTCCTTTAGAGTGTTTAACTAAAAGGCTTTGTACAAAACCGTTTAGTTGAATACTCTAATGCAGAATCCAGGGCATTCAACCCCTCCTCACACCACACTCTTGACGACTCGCGTCTAAGGTTTTCGTAACCCACAGCATGGCCGAGTGCCTCCATTGATAACGGTGAGGAGACATTACCGAGTGTGACTGTCCTTATGAAAACAACACTGTGCTTTATAAAGAACAGTCGTCCCGTAAAAAAAGCGCTATCCGATTGCGATCATCAAACGCTCTTTTTGTTAAGTATGACGCCTAGAATATTCGCTTTTGCGAACATCAAAGCACGTTTTGCTTCAATGGCATGCTCTTGCTGTGTTTTACCGCTCTGAAGCAGCAAGAGCACCCCATCGCATTTGCCTACAAGCGCGTTCGTATCCGGTACACCGAGGACAGGCGGACAATCGAGCAGCACCATATCGTATTGCTCGGATGCGTATTGCATCACATCGATCATAAGATGAGAATCCAGCAGCTCTGTCGAATTATAGAGGCGCTGGCCGCTCGGCAAAATATCCAATCCTTCTACCTCGGTATTGTAGATGGCCTCGCGAATTTCGAGCTGCTGGCCCAAGACGTTCGACAGCCCTGGAGAAGTTTGTACATTAAAAATTTTGTTGATGATCGGATTTCTGAAATTCGCGTCGATAATGAGCACGCGGTCGCCGCGCTGCGCCATGCATACAGCGAGGTTGACGGTCGTAGTCGATTTTCCTTCTCCCTCTGAGGGGGAAGTGACAAGCAGCGATTGAATCTTGCTGCCGTTTGAAGCATAGTGAATATTGTTCCGTATGGTTCGATACTGCTCTGAAATAGAGCCATGAGGATTAATATAAGCAAGCAAGCTTCTATTTACATAAGACTTTGACGCCTTTTGCCGTTCACGAACCAATGGTCTCACCCCGCGCAACAATGCTTTTTTGTTTCTTCAAATGTCTGGCATAATCTTTTCGCTTCATTTTGGTTACTTGACCTAGCATCGTTAAGCCGAGCAGCTCTTCAATCTCTCGTTCCGACTTGATAGAATCATCAAGAGAATCAAGCAGAAAGACTAAGCCAATGCTGAAAACAAGACCTAATATAAATCCTGCGATCAGCAGCGTGTTGCTCTTCACATTAATAGAGTAAGGATTTTCTTCCGCCATCGTTAACAGCTGGATGTTCGATATGCCCAGCGTAGCTGCTGCTACTTGCCGGTATGCTTCAACGCTGGCATTGGCAATTTCAGCCGCAAGCTTTGAATCGCTGTCCACAACCGATATGAGCGTTAAAAGCGAGCCTTCCACACTATCCACTCTGATTTGACTTCTTAACTGCGAGACAGAACGATTAAGCTCTAGCTTTTCTATGACCTTGTTCAGGACGATAGGCTCGCGAAACATCACCTTTGCCGTACCCATCATTTCTGGCGAAGCAGAAACAATGACTCTCGCGGATGCGGTATACATAGGCGTTTCCGGTCTAGAGTTATAAAGCCCTGCGAGTACGGTAACGATCACCGTGATTAGTACAACCATCCATAAACGCTTTCTAACCGTAGAGAATAAAGCTTTAAGATTGATCTCTTTGACCTTTACTCTGTCATTCTCGTTTCGCAATGCTGGTTGATCCTCTAACCGCTTTCCATCCATTCGCACACCTGCTTAATATGTTTGTTATAAAGAACGATAACACAATATTAGTTCTTTATATAGAACATGTCAATACACGTTTTCCTTTTTTTCGTTCGCCTTCAGTTATCGATATGAAGAATGATAATATTTGATGTTTTCTTTTTCTCGCTCGAGTATACACTCGTCTCCGCAATGCTTTCCTTCCACATGTTCGATCGGATTAAATCCTTTAAAGCTTGGAAATCACCTTTGCTCATGCCCTCATCAACCGCGTCTTTAATAATGGAACGCCATTCCTCATCCAGCATTTCAGCCTCATGAATTTTTGGTAAATGCTCTTCTCCAAGCAAATATTCAATGTTAGAATCCAAAGGAGCTGCTATTTTTGCCATTACCTGAAGAGATGGGTTATTCTGCATATTGCGTTCAATGTAGCTTAAGTAGGACTTGGATACGCCTGCTAGGTCGGCAAGCTTCGTTATCGAATAGCCCTTTTTTTCCCGTAGACTTTTAATCCGTTCCCCAATCATAAGATTCTCCTTCGGCCAGTTTAGATCCTAACGATAAGCTTAGAACTTCAACCAAAATGTAAGGCGTTATAACAGACAATATAGCTATTGTAGTTCTTTAAAAAGAACAGGTCAATACAATTCCAGTTTTTTTCCTTAAAAATCCTTTACAGAAAAAATAAAAAACACCGGATATCGGTGTTTTTCATGCGCATCGTGAGAACCGTCATTCTGCGTCATTAGTTGTTGTCTTCCTATTCCTGTTCCTGCCCTTGCAGCTTTCGCAAATAATCGTCCAGATTATCGAACCTCTCGTTCCAGATGCGGCGGAATGATTCAAGCCAGTCATCCAATTCAATGAGCGGCTGATGCCGCAGCTTGTAATATCGCCGATTGGCGCTTGGCTGCACCTCAACAAGCCCCGATTCATGCAGGACGCGAAGATGCTTCGATGTTTGCGGCTGATTAAGCCCGAGTCGATCGGCAATTTCCCCAACAGTGAAAGTGCCGCTGCGCAAAAGCTCGACAATTTGAAGCCGGTTTGGCTCGGCAAGGGCGCTAAATACCGTTTCATTCATTTCCAAAACCTACTCCAAAAACCATTATTGTAACAAAATAAATGACCATGAGCTGTAAGCTCATTTGATATTAATTGTAATCATAAAAAGATCTCCCTATTCCGGCATTTTACCGCATAAGGAGATCACTCTCGCTTATCCAATAAGCGATATCAAGCTTTTAAATTCCAGCTCTTCAAACTTCACCAATACGCTTTCGCGCTTATACGCCCAGCAGCAGCCATCCAGCTCGGCCGACACCGGCACATCGCAGCGAATCGTTGCCAAATCGCGGGAAAGATGAAGCATATCAAGATCGGCTTCGATTTTTACCCTTATCGATTTGGACACCGCCTCTAAGTTAGCAAGCAAACCATCGATGGAGCCATGCTCTTGAATAAGCTTATGAGCCGTTTTCTCGCCAATTCCTTTTACGCCCGGGTAATTGTCCGCTGTATCACCCATCAGACCTTTGATGTCAATAATTTGAACGGGGGTAAGCTGGCGTTCCTCCATCAACGTCTCTGGCGTATACACCATATAGTTCCCGATCCCCTTCTTCATGATGGCAACCGAAACCCGGTCGTCCACCAGCTGAAGCATATCATGATCGCCTGTCACGACAAAAATTTGCGCTTGATCCTTAAGCGCAGCAGCAAGCGTTCCGATGCAGTCATCCGCCTCATAGCCCGCAATGCCAATATTCGGCACGTCGAAGCTGGCGACAACCTCCTTCACCAAATCGAACTGTGGAATCAGATCTTCCGGTGCGGCCGGACGATTCGATTTGTAGCCGTCATACTGCTCCGTGCGAAAAGTTGTGCTGCCCATATCCCAGCAGCAAACAACATGCGTCGGATTAAACGTATTGATCGCATCCATGAAATATCGTACAAAGCCATGTACAGCATTTACGGGTACGCCAGCGCTCGTTTTGCGTACGCTGCCTCCGAACGAAGTAGCAAAATAAGCACGAAACAATATCGCCATACCGTCTACCAATAGCAAGCGTTGTTCACTCATCAATTAAAACTCCTCTCTAAACTATTAATCTCATTTCTATCGTTATTGCCCGCGAATGAACCTTCCAATACGTTCAGCCGCTTCCTGCAATCGCTCCTCGCTTTCAACGAGCGCGATTCGCACATAACCTTCGCCCTCGGAGCCGAACGCTTCGCCCGGAACGACGACCACGCCGGTCGCCTTAAGCATTTCCTGGGAAATTCGCCTTGAAGTCCATGGCTCGTCCATCGTCCACTGCATGGGAGGAAGCTGCGCCCATACGAACATGGTCGCTTTCGGAGCTGCAACGTCCCAGCCCTCTGTCCGAAGCGCATCCAGGAATATGTTCCTTCGCTTCTCATAAAGCTTGCCTGCTTTAGGCATCTCCGTATTTGATATCGCCTCTTGCAGCGCTATTATGCCCGCCTCTTGAATAGGATCAAATACGCCATAGTCGATGTTTGCCTTTAGCTCGCGGAGAGCACCAACCGCCGTCTTATTCCCAGCCAGAAAGCCGATTCTGCACCCAGCCATATTAAAGCTTTTGGATAAGGAGTGGAATTCAACAGCTTGCTCGATTGCGCCCGGCACCTCCAAAATGCTTGGCGGCTCGCAGCCGTCAAACCCCATTTCGGAGTAAGCCAAATCATGCACGACCAGTACGCCATGCCGGCGTGCTTTATCCAGCAGCCGCTCGAAAAACGCTAAATCAGCTACAGTTGATATCGGATTATTAGGATAATTCAGTAAAATAAATGTTGCGCGATCCCAATCCGCATCCGGAATAGCTTCGAGATCTGGCATATATCCATTCTCCTCACGGAGCGGCATTAGCTTAGATTCCACGCCCGCAAGCGCCAAGGATGCGGCGTATATCGGATAACCGGGATTAGGCAGCAACGCCATGTCGCCAGGATCGCAAAGCGCCATTGCAAGATGAGCAAGCCCGTCCTGTGATCCTAGCAGCGTCACGATCTCGCTCGCCGCATCCAGCTCAACATTAAAGCGATGCTTCATCCAAGCAGCGGCATGCTGACGAAAGGGCAGTCCGCTTCTCGTTGCTGGATAAGCATACATATCGGAGCGCAGCGCTGCATCGCTAAGCGCAAGTCGTACGGCAGGCGTCGGCGGCTGATCCGGACTGCCGATGCCCAGATCAATGATATCGAGGCCGCTTTCCACCGCAGCCAGCTTCCATGCCGCCACTTCAGCAAAGATGGAAGAGCCAAGCTTCGAGAGCCTATCTGATCGCCATTTGGTTTGCGACATAAGTCCATTCACCCTTTTTTAGTTGTTCCAAGCCTCAGCGTACTGCTCTTCCTTATAGCCTACCGTTACCTTCTTGCCATCCGTTACGATCGGACGCTTGATCAGCATTCCGCTCGACGCTAGCAGCGCATATTTCTCATCCTCAGACATGCCGGCCAGCTTGTCCTTCAAGCCAAGCTCTCTATATACGTCACCTGATGTGTTAAAAAACTTTTTCAGCTCTAAGCCGCTATTCGCCACAAGCACCTTCAACTCCTCGGCAGTAGGCGTTTGTTCAACAATATCACGGGATTGAACGACATTCCCTTTGCTTTGGAGCGACTTAACCGCAGCCTTGCAGGTGCTGCATTTAGGATATTGAATAATCGTTAATACGTTTTGTTTCACCATACCATGAAATCCTCCAATGTGCTTATACCATTTCTTGTTTATTCAGATAGCGCCTGCTCCAAGCGCACAAGCTCCGGAGGCAATGCTGCCTGCCATTCCACCCACTGCTTCGTGATCGGATGAGTGAAGCCGAGTATTTCGGCATGCAGCGCTTGACGGCTGGCTGCCGTCTCCCAATCCTCTACTGCGCCAATCTCGGGTCCATACATCTTATCTCCGATTAATGGACAGCCGAGATGCTTCATGTGCACGCGAATTTGATGCGTTCGCCCCGTTTCCAGCTTTAGGCGCACGGCAGTCGCTCGTATGCTGCCCTCTGCAGAACCGAAGCTCGATATCGTCTCGTAATGCGTAACGGACGGATACCCCTCCGGCGTTACGATACGGATATGGGGCTGGTCTGGGTCCCGGTCAATCGGAGCGTCAACAGTTCCTTTGGCTGGTGCCGGGCTCCCGTACACATAAGCGCGATATAGCTTCAGGAAGCCGTTCGCCTGCATCTGCTCGGACAGCTGCTGATGCACGTAAGACGTTTTTGCGACGGCGACTAAGCCTGATGTTTCTTCATCCAGACGGTGTACGGGACGAAAGCGCACCCGCTCTCCCTTCTGCTGCCAATGATAAACGACGCCGTTGGCCAGCGTACCCGTGTAATGACCATGCGTCGGATGAACGATCATGCCTGCCGGCTTGTTGATAATAAGCAGATCGTTATCCTCAAATACGATTTGTATCGAAATAGGCTGCGGCAAAATATCCTCGGATACTTCCCGCTCCATCCGTACGCGAATAATATCGCCTGCCGCGACCGGTGCCGTCGTATAAGCACGTACTTCGTTAACGGTAAGCCCATGCTCCGTCAGCTTTACTTGCGACAGCAGCTTGCGGGATACGCCGAGCTGCCGCTCCAGCACCGTTCGTACCTGCTTTCCATGCTCCGCTTCACTAACGATGGCCACCAGTGGCGGATAATAGAGCTTTTCTAGCGTTCCCATCATTTTTTGGGCTTTCGAAACACTTCCGCGCTTCGTACATATTCGGTATCCGGCACGCCAAGTTTCGCATTTGCTGCTCTAGCAGCAGCGAAGAAGAAGTCGGACAGACGGTTTAAATAGGTTTGCACCTCAGCATTAATGGCATGCTCTGCAGCCAGTGTGACGACGCGGCGCTCCGCACGGCGGCATACCGTTCTGCATATATGCAGCAGCGCAGACACGGAGCTGCCCCCCGGCAAAATAAATCGCGTAATTTCCGGCGCCTCCGCCGTATATTGATCGATCCAGCCTTCCAGTCTGGCAGCAGGCTCCGATCCTATTTTGAGCGGCGCTCCCTCTACGGCATAGGCTAGATCTGAGCCGCAGTCAAATAGCTCCTGCATGATATCGATCAGCCAGCCGGCCATTTCCGCCAGCTCCTCATGCTTAGCCGCCTCTGCGGCCGCATACCCGACGAAGCCGTTTAATTCATCAATCGTTCCGTACGCCTCAACGCGAACGTCATCCTTGCGCACGCGTCCCCCAATCAAGGACGTCTGACCGCTATCACCTGTTCTCGTATATAACTTCATCCTCTTCGGCCTCCTCTTCCACCTGATGCTCTTATTCATGCAAACAGCAGGCCGGATATACTCCTGACCTGCTGATCGTTAAAGTGTACTTACTTACCCTTGCTTCAAGCGGTGGACAAAATTCCCTATTCGATCTAACGCTTCGGTCAGGTTCGTAACAGAGGTCGCATAAGAACAGCGAAGATGTCCTTCGCCGCCAAGACCAAATACGTCGCCAGGCACCGCCGCAACATTCGCTTCATCCAGCAGCCGCTGCGCGAATTGCTCGCTCGTAAGGCCTGTCGATACGATCGATGGAAAAGCATAGAATGCGCCCTGCGGCTCATGGCATTCGAGACCGATGTCGCGGAATCCCTTCACAACGAGGCGGCGCCGCTGATTGTAAGCCTCAACCATACGGTCCTTCTCTTCCAATCCGTGCCGAAGCGCTTCAAGAGCGGCATACTGCGCCATAATCGGCGCGCACATGACGGTATATTGGTGAATTTTCAGCATCGCTTCCATAAGATCGGGATGACCGCAGGCATACCCCATCCGCCAGCCTGTCATCGCGAATGCCTTCGAAAAGCCGCTAACGAGTATCGTTCGATCCTTCATGCCGGGCATTGCCGCAAAGCTGACATGCTTCTCGCCGTAAGAAAGCTCTGCATAAATTTCATCCGAAATGACGATGAGATCGTGCTCTTCCACAAGTTTCGTAATAGGCAGCCAATCCTCATAGCTCATCGTACCGCCAGTCGGATTGCTTGGATAACAAAGAATAAGTACTTTGGACCGCGGCGTGATGACAGCTTGAAGCGACTCCGCCTTCAGCTTGAAAGCATCCTTCGCGTATGTCTCGATGCCAACCGGCTTGCCGCCGGTAAGCGCCGTAATCGGAGAATAAGAAATATAACAAGGCTCCGGAATCAATATTTCATCCCCTGGCGCAATCAATGCGCGAAGCGCAAGGTCGATCGCTTCACTTCCGCCGACCGTCACCAAAATTTCATTCGCGGGATCATACTGCACAGCAAATTGGTCATTCAAATATTGGCCGATCGCTTCGCGCAGCTCCGGCATGCCGGCATTGGACGTATACTGCGTCTTGCCTATCTCAATCGCGTGTACCGCTGCTTCCCGAACATGCCATGGCGTAACAAAGTCGGGTTCGCCTACGCCAAGCGTAATAACATCCTTGCGCGTACTGACCAAATCAAAAAACCGACGGATTCCCGACGGTTTAATGCCGCGCACGAGCGGGGACAAATAATCAGCCATCGATTGATTCTGCACAGCTGTGGAGGGTTGTTTACGTTCATCTTTAATCATTGCCGTCACCCTTTTTTCACGGCGAAACCATCAACCGATGATCACCTTCGCGCTCCTCGAAGATAATGCCGTCTTGTTTGTATTTTTTCAAAATAAAATTGGTTTTGGTCGATAATACCTTGTCGATCGGCGATAAGGTGTTCGATACAAAAGAGGCAACCTCTTTTAAGTTTTTGCCTTCAACCTCGACCAATAGATCATATGCTCCCGACATCAGGTAGACGGATTTTACCTCTGGATATAAATAAATGCGCTCGGCGATTCCTTCGAATCCGCGACCGCGCTCTGGTGTAATTTGTACTTCGATAAGTGCCGTTACCTTCTCATCGTCAAGCTTGCTCGAGTTCACGACTGTCGCATACTTTACGATAATATGGTCATCCTCAAGCCTCGCTATCGCTTGCTTTACATCCTCTATTGGTGCGGCAAGCATCGTGGCGATCAGCTCCGCATTCCTTCGCGCGTCTTCCTTCAGCAGCTCCAGCACTTTCAACTGTAATTCGGTCATTGTATAACTCCTTCCAGTACGAGTGCGATTATAAAGAATATTTTACAACTTTTTTGAATCCCGTGCAATCAAAGCCTGAAAGGCAAATCCTCCAATTTCCTTATAAAAAAAGACCCCGAAGGGTCTTTACATGTAATATTGTTGATTGCTTTGCTGATGCTGGCCGGATTGCTGTTGCGCATTCGGCGTATACATCGATTGTGTTTGCTGCTGGCCTAGCGTTTGCTGCAAAAACTGAGCCGTCTTTTGCTTCGTTTGCTGATACTCCTTCATTTGCTTGTCCAGCTCTTGGCGAAGCGCCGGCGACGATGTATTGTACATATTCGCTTGCTTCATCGCCTCGAACAGCTGGCCTTGCAGGGCCAAGGTGCTGTCCGTTAATTTCGTGAACAATTGACGAATATCCGGACAGGTTGACTCCGTTGCCGCTGTCGCGTACTCACGCACAACTCTTTTTAAATCACTTAGAATCGTACCTGCCAAATCTTCCTCGGTCAAAATCGATTGCTTTTGCTGCTGATACATAGCGACTTACCTCCTAATCATTATTGTCGTTGCGATTGGCGTTTATTGCTGCGGCTGTGTTGGAGCTATTTGCTGATGATGCGAAATAGCATGCAATAATGAGTCGTAATGCTGTTGGTGGGTATGCAGCATTTGCGTGCATAGGTTTACAATCCCCGGTGTAGTGCCCGTAGCGATTACTGCTGCGCATTGTTTAATCAATAGATCCTCGTTAGACATTGAGTCAGCGATGTACTCAAGCTCTTTTGCCGTAATTGGCTGCATCTTAGGTCTTCCTCCTCTAAACTAGGTTCGTAAGCACATGCTATTCCATTTTTTTCGTGCCAAACGTATTATGAGCTAATTTTCCTTTATTTATGTGTCTTCATTCAACGTGAAATTACCGGAATGAATCAAATTAAATGTAACCTCAATTTTCAGCTGATCGGGCGTAGGATGCCATTCCTTTCCTTTGCACGCTTCCTTCCAGTACGCCTGATGGTAACGATACAATTGATGCTCCAACTTAAACAAATCCATTCCCTTCGTTAATCCCTTACGATACGTATTCTCAAGCTGAAGCTTGACCCTCGCTTCTATTGAAGCAACAATCTCCTCCTCATTTATGCTTTTCAAAATTTCTGCTACCGCCCCTGACAACTTTACCTTTAAAACAAAGCTTGGCGAACCCTCTTTGAAGCTCGTACGCAATTGGCTTTTTGAGGAGCTGACGGAAATCGCCGCGTTCCCATGCTTACCTTCTGCTTTCATTATGAAATGCTTGAATTCGGGATTGACCCATCGCAAGCCGGCAGCTTCTTTTTCCGAGAGATAGCCAACATAGTTAAGCTCCTTAAATGCGAATAATCCCTCAATTATTTGAATTTTCAGCGGTATTTTCTTTCGTTTCCAATAATGGTCATTGGCCGTCAATGCGGCGATCGTAGTCACCATCGCTGGCTCCTTCAATGACTGCACCGCCGTCTGCAGAGAGGAAGGACGAATAAAACTCCTTTGGCCATCAAGAGGCTGCGGCAAATACATGACACTATTAAGAGGAGATTGGTCATAAAAGGTATCTGTCGTAAAAATCTTCTGGATCGGTGCTCTAGTCCCATATATCAAAGACGTATACCGCGAAGCCCGTTGGCGATTCAAGCCGTCCATGATGTCATCCATCCTTTCCAGCGCTCTGGCGTGCACAACGACCGTTTTTAGATGGTCCAAGCTTAAAATGGATTGGCTGGATTTCGTAATATTGTTTATCGCCAGCAAAATAGAATCGCCCTTGCCTTTGCCGATCCATACTGGATTAGGGTCACGCTGCTGCGATTCTGTCTTCGCTATGAGCCCAAATTTCATCGTTTGTGCATAGATTTCATACTTCCCATCTTTATAGTCGATACCGAGAGCGGAGATGTAGCTAGTATCCTGTAAATTGATTTCATCCCAGCAGCCTTGAAGCAGCATGGACCCAAATAAAATGCAAATCAATGCAGCCCTTTTTCTCCAAATGTTAACCTGCGCAGCTTTATATCTCATTTGTTCCCCCTGTTGCTCTTAAGCTTCCATGGCTTTTGCATAAGCGCTGGTATCAGCTTCTTGAAGCGCAGCGGCGCTAACGGCTCTAAATAAGGATGTCCAAATGATTCTAGCGTGCACAGGTAGATGAGAACGGCAAACATTCCGACAAAGAAACCAAATATTCCTAGAATCGACGATAAAATAAGCACCAGGTAGCGAATGACGCTAACCGAGCCGCTTAATGACTGATTGACCAGAGTAAAGGTGGATACCGCTGTCACCGCAGCAATGACGAGCATAGTCGGAGAAGTCAAGCCCGCACGGATAGCCGCATCGCCTACGATTAACCCGCCTACTACCGATACGGTTTGCCCGACTGCCCTTGGAAGCCTGACTCCCGCTTCGCGGAAGAGCTCGAACATCGTCAGCATAATAAACATCTCCATCGTAGACGACAATGGCAGGCCAATTCGAGATATAGTTACAGTGGCAAGCAGTGTAAACGGAATTTGATCTGTGTTGAAGGCCGACAGTGCAATCCATAAACCCGGCAGGCTGATTGCACAAACAAGTCCGATCAGCCTTAACAAACGTTCCAGCGAAACATAATAATACGGTAAATGAGCATCCTCTGGCGATTTGATCAGCAGCAATAAACTGCCTGGAGCAATAATGGCTGATGGAGAATCATCAAGCAGGATCGCAACCTTTCCTTGCAGCAGCGATTGCACGACATAATCAGGCCGCCCGACATATTCAACTAGCGGAAACAAAGCTAGCCGACGGTCGGATAATAGCTCTTCTAATTGACTACCTCCAACTACAGCAGGAATATCAATATTATCGAGGCGTCTTTTCGCTTCCAATACAAGCTCGTGCTTCGCTAGTCCCTTCATATACATAAGAGCAACTTCTGTCTGGGATTCTCTGCCGATCCTAAAATATTGCACATGCAAATCAGGCGTTCTGAGACGCTTGCGAACTAAAGCTACATTCGTTGACAAATTCTCGACAAAGCCGTCGCGCGGACCTCTGATCGAGACCTCCATCGTCGACTCTTCCGGAGTCCTTCCAGGTTGGCTGGAAATATCGAATTCAAATAAACCATTAAGATTTTCTAACGATAAGATGACGCTGCCCGCAAACAGTCTAGCATATAAATTACTGCCATTATGTCCACATTGCACTCTGCTGAATAACATGCTTGGCTTATGTACGTCACCTTCTTCGGCTCCTGGAAGCAAACGAAGCTGTTCCGCCCATTTCTCGAGCTGCGGCAGCAATCCGAGCTGCATCTGTTGGTTGTCGATCAGCCCTTCACAATAAAACATAATGACTTCCATCGGCCCATGAACATCAAGTGTAAGCCTATATTCAATGACATCATTACACTCCTGCAATTCGTTCCTGAGCTGATCTATCGGTATGTCATTCCAATCATTTTTACCATGCTGCTCATTCCGTTCCTCATGAATCATTACTGTTCTGCCTCCTCGGAGCCGATAATTGCTGTTCTACTTTTATTCCCTTGCTTCTTCTGAAATAGGGTCACAATCCAAATCATACTGGTAAGGGACATTATGATTATTCCTGTATACGTAAAAAAGGCGACCATATAATGTCTAAACTCAAGCATATGGTTAACGCCAACGTAAGAAACAACGAGAATGATCACGCCAAGCAGTGTCGGTGAAATCCATTTTCTTTTCAATTGTCGCAAGGGTCCAAATTCAGATAAAATGTGAATGCAAAGCGCTAGCCGGATAAGCGCGCCTGACATCCATTGGAAGATCGCAAAAAAATCAACATGCTCGAAATATTTTCCGATGGACACCAGCCGCCATTGCGAAAATGCTGGATAACGCATCTTCTCTGCTTCGACAGGTCCAAATTCTGCTATCGCTCCCATAACCGGCCCTATTGTCAGCATTGACAAAAGCAACACAAGCCAAAAGAGAGGCCAGCGCTTGATTTTTCCTTTTATATGATGCTGAATAAGCATAAATACAAACAACTCGCTGGAAGAGGTAAGCGTATATAACACTCCTGTAACCAAAGGAGCAGGTCCATTCTCGAGTATCGGCAATAAAAAATGATAATCTTTGTGCGGCATGTTCGCAGACATGACAAAATCGCCTAACAGCACAACGATCGGCAGCAGGATGCAGCTCACGTATGCAATCGTGCGGAGGCCTGAGACTGATGCAAATAGGCATAGACCTAGAAATACAACGCAAACCACAAGCGAAGGGGTATTGGGCAAATAGGTTGTGGCCGTCCAAGAGACCATCGTAATTAGCGTTTCAAAAGCAAGGGCCAACTGCATAAGCAAAAAAACGCCCATAAGAAACCATGACAAAAATCGTGGAAATCGCCCCATCAGCCACTTATCAAGAGGCATTCCATTCATCCGGTTTAATATGCCGCATAGTGGAATTAATGCCCATGGGAGCACAAGCATAAGCCCGATAATCACACATATCCATGCATCGCGCTTTGCGGCAAAAAACAACATAGGGACAATCAGGACATGATTTACAAGCCCGACTGACAAAACAATTATCATAAAAGATGCCAAAATACCAAAAGGTTTCACTTTCATGCCAATCACATCACTTTCATACCACTCACATTGTTACCTTGCAAATTAATATTTCCAGAACTGATCATCAAAATGCATGGAAGATTCTTTTTTTCGACAAAATTTTGTAAAAAAAAACTATGCTCAAGCCTTTATGGCTGAAAGCACAGTCTGATTGAATTAGGGGATATGCACGGTTTTCACATGGTCAAAGTGTAAGAAAACAGCGTTTCCGCTTGCATTCGCAAGCTCGATCATACTCTGATCGACGCTTTTCAATACACCGATCTTATTTGAATTTTCGCCTAAATCAAGCACGACGAATTCACCGACTAGTTTGCGCAGCTGTTGATCGAGGGTTCTTGCTAATGTTATCGGGGAGGGTCTAAGAGGAAATTGCTCTGGCGTTAACGTATACGGTGTTACGTTCGGATTATAGGGAATCAAATACTTCATATGGTGAAGAGATACGATGACGGTATGATAGACAGGTGAATAGAAGACAAAAAAGTCATTCATAATGGTAGTTAAATAACCGTGTATGGACTGATTCCCGGTAATATAAATTTCAGAGAACATGCCCTTGGCATTCATTAGTATTTTGCGATAAGAGATTGGCTCGTTATAAGGCTCAAATGGCAGTTCAGGTATTTCAATATTTTCTTCTTCTTCCCGCGTAGAGACGCGAAGCTGCTGTAAGTGGATAAGCGGAATATACAAAAATTGAGTTCCGTTGTGCAGCACTAAAATATCTTGACCAAACTCGATCAACTTCCCTCGTATTGGTGCCGCTTTTCCTGAAATCTCTAATTCGACCTGCCGATCCAGCAGCGGATGACGGTTTTTCATGCGATCAACCTCCTTTCATCCGGTAGATAGTGGAACCAGGCAAAGGTCAAGACCTTTGCCTGGCAAATCAGCAGTCTTATTTCACGGAACGGCGAGCTGTTTTTGGAGCAGCTTTTACAGAAGCCGCATTTGCACGGTTTCTGCCGCCGCTGCGGTTGCCTTGCGATCTGCTTTTGTTGTTTTTGTTGCTTTTGTTGCCGCCGGTTCTGTTGTCGTTTTTATTGTCATTTTTGTTGTCGTTTTTGTTGTCGTTTTTGTTGTCGTTTTTGTTGTCATTTTTGTTGCCGCCTGATTTACTGCCTGCAGCTTTAATCGTTTTAATATGATCCTTCTGAATTTGAATAGCTTCGTTGCCAGATACCAATAAAATCGAATCTTTATTTACTTGGGCGATAAAGCCTTCTACTTTCTCCGGTCCGCCCGAGTTGATTTGAACGAATTGTTGATTGAAAGCGCAAATGACATCGTTGAAGTTGTTTGCATCGACTAATGTCGGCTCACGGTGACCGCGGCTGCAGTTTTTCCCGCTTTTGTTTCCGCCGCTTTTGTTGCCGCCACTTTTATTACCACCGCTTTTGTCGCCGCCGAATTCAGTAATGCTTTTTACATGGCTGGTAGCAATATATACGATGCCTTCTCTAGTTTTTAATACAAGATAGTCGCTTTTTACGGCAAGCAGTTTGCCTAGCAGTGAGTTCGGTCCTCCGCGGTTGATTTTCACAACTTTGCCTACCAAACTGCGTAAAAAATCTTGACTTTTGCTATCGCAGCTCTTGTTTCTATTACGATCACTAGCGCCAGCAACGAATTGATAGTTACAACTATAACTCATAAAAAAATCCCTCCGATAATTTCATTTTTAGTAGTTTCAAGCATTCCTTCAAAAACGACGTGTTGACCTTGTCACCAACATCATATTTGTATCGCTGCTCACCCCTCCTAACCTTCATTCATAGCATCTATCATGAGATACGTTATGTAATATATTTATATGTATACCGTATTGCAGTGGTACTAGATTAGTATCTATTTATTAAAGAATGAGCGCATAACCGTTACGAATAATAGACTCCAGCCATAGAATATACTATCTTCATAGCCTCTCGGAATTAGATGGGGGATTCCAGTGGTGATGCCAGAATAGTTATGAAATGGCGCTGGAAAATATGGAAGATGAAAACCAGTTTCAAAAAAGGCCAGACTCCACCAATTTTCCAACCGGGCTTTTTTAAAATTAGGCTGCTGAAGGGAGAATCGTGGATTTCATTTTGTCCCATTCATCTTTTTGGCTCACATACCAAGCGTCCATGTGCTGGCAGATCATAATGCCGTAGAGTCGCATGTACCACATCATCGTGGAGCGATGCCTGCCGGATTCGAGCT